>CAJWUK010000001.1 GCA_913047365.1 uncultured Alphaproteobacteria bacterium
ACACCGGACGACTGCATCAAGAGTGCGCTGCGATCTCCCCCCAGCCACGCGCCAAGTGACAGCGCTACGCCCTCTTCTTCGGTCGTCAGGCGGGATGTCTTAATACGGTTGTCAGCCAGACACGCCTTGATCAATTCCGCGTGGCCGGCGTCTGGCACATAACTGACCTGGGCTACATCAGCTTCTTTCAGGGTCTTGAAAACCTTGGCTGGCCAGGTCGGTGTTTTGGTTTTCTTTGTCTTTGCACGCGCCATGGAATATCCGGGTTATGGATAAGTGAAGCCGTTGATCGGCCCAACACTCTATTATCTCCTTCCTGCGATCAGTACAATCTCTCCCTCGCTATGGGGAGAAACCCGTGCGGACCGACGCAAACGGCATAAAAATCAATTACGAGATCGACGGGCCCGATGGCGCGCCCTGGGTCACGTTCATCACCGGCATTACTAACGACACGACCATGTGGGATGACCATGTTACCGCCCTGTCCCAAAACCACCGCCTGCTGCGGCTCGATTCCCGGGGACATGGGGAATCTGACGTGACGCCCGGCCCTTATTCCTTCGACCAACTGACCGGCGATGTTGTCGGTGTCTGGGATGCACTGGGTGTGGAGAAATCTCATGTCGTCGGAATCGGCCTTGGCGGAATGACGACGGCCGCGCTGGCGCTGAACCACCCGGACCGTATTTCCGCCATCGTCCCCACGGCATGCCGCGTGGAAATGGTCCCCGAATATCACACCATCTGGCCGCCCATGATCGAAAAATCGACCGAGGGCGGGATCGAGGCGATCGTCGAAATCACCGCCGAACGCTGGTTTTCGGAACCGTTCCGCGAAGCAAATCCCGAAAAGATGGACGACGTCCGCGCCATGATTCAGCGTACATCACTGAACGGCTATCATGGGTGCATCCAGGCGCTTCTCACCGTCGGCTTCGGGGACTGCCTGTCTCAAATTTCCCAGCCAGCATTATTCATTTCCGGCGCGCTGGATTATATCGGTGGTCCAAGCGATGTGATGCGCCAGATGGCAAAAACCGTTCAGGACGGCCAACACATCGAACTGCCCGATGCCGGACATATCTGCAATATCGCTAACCCCCGCGCCTACGATGCGGCGCTGCTCAGTTTTTTCCAATCCCTGTAGGAGAGATCGATATGTTCAATCCCATGAATCCGGATGGCGTGGCACCGCCAGTACGGAAATATTCCCACACCATGACTGTTCCATCGGGCTACAAGCTGCTCAGTGTGGCTGGCCAGGTCGGTACCCTGCCCGATGGCACCATTCCCGACGGAATCGAAGCCCAGTCGGAAGCGGCCTGGGCGAATTGTCTCAAATGCCTGGAAGCGCACGGCATGGGGATAGAAAACGTCTACAAGGTCGTCCAATACCTGACCGACCCCCGGCACCGCGACGCCCATTTCGAAATCCGGGACCGTTACTTAGGCGATCACAACCCGACTTCCACTTTACTGTTTATCTCTGCGCTGGCTCAGCCGGAAATGCTGGTGGAGGTAGAGGTTTTCGCGGCCGGACCTCAATGATCCGCGCAGCGCTCGCCTTTCTTTTGGGGAACGGGTTTTTTTGCATGCCAGCGGCAGCCCAAAACAATGCGCTGGCCGACGTATAGTTTCCTTCGTCGTCGAAGCATCGGGGGCCATCGACAACGAAAAGATGTGGCTTCAGCGCCTCGGGGCTATGCAATCGCTTGCCGAGCCTGAATTTCTGGAGGCAATAAAGGACGGCCTCATCCGGCCCCTCTGCGTTGCCTAAATCGAATTCGCTGTGGATGAGTGCATCTGGTAGTAGGGGAGATAAGTCCAAGTGCCCGGAGTGGCATCCGCACAAGCGGCCGGCACACAGATTGTAGGCGCATCGCCCGAATTCTGGTCCGACACAAACGCTGCTGGCAACGCCTTGTCGTTTGCGACCAGATGGACCCAGGAAAACATTATCGACTGCACACGAAAAGTAATCGACGTTTCCGGGGGTGACCCGAATATGACTGGCCTTACCACCCTGGAAAACGCGCGAGCCGATGCGCTGACAAAAGCGATCTTCTCGCAGCAGCGCAGACTTCTATTCCCCTTTAAACTCTGCCTTACGGCGGTCCGTAAAGGCTGCGATACCTTCCGAATAGTCATGTGTCCAGCGAAGTTTCTCGTAGGAATGCCCTTCGACCTCAAGCGACGTTTTAAGCGGCGCGTCGTAGGCGGAATTGAGTACCTTTTTCAGGGATGCCAGCGCGATGGGCGACAACGCGTTCAGTTTAGCTGCGTATTCCTCCACCAATACCGTCAGGCCGTCAGCATCGTCAGCCACATCGGTCAACAGACCCCAGTCCTGTGCTTGTGGTGCTGGGATGCGGGTGCCGAGCATCACCATATCCTTCGCCCTTGTCAGTCCTGCGATACGGGCGACGCGAACGCTACCGCCTGAGCCCGGCATCTGACCGAGGGAGCTCTCTGGCAGGCCGACCAGCGTGTCCTTGGTGGCGAACCGGAAATCGCAGGCCATGGCCAGTTCAAAACCAACGCCAAAGGCATATTTTTCCATGGCAACAATGACTGGTTTCTCAGCCCGTTCCGGCGCTCCGATATTCCAGTGCAGATCGGACATTTTGTTTTTCGGGATATCAGGAAACGCCTTCACGTCACCGCCGGATGTATAAACGCCGTTGTCGCCTTTGATGACAATCACACCCACATCGGGATCTTCGTCCATCTCTTCAATGATCGCGCGAATCTGCTGGCGCCCGGTGTAAGAAACGATGTTCAGCGGTTCGCGATCCAGGATCAGATAACCGATGCGCTTATCCACATCGACATCGACGCGCAGGCCATCGAGGTTTTCCAGTACCGAAGCCCGCTGCTGGGCGTAGTTTTTCTCAGTCATTTGTCTTTCCCTGTTACAGAGCCGATCGAAAGTCGGTGTTGAGTTCATAGTCGCCGTCCCGAAGGAAACGACGAAGAAGCTTTCCGGCGGCGGACCGGGGAATGTTCTTGACGAAGACATAGGCACGCGGCCGCTTGAAACGGGCTAGTGTGCTGTCAAGACACCAGGCATCGAGCGCATCCGCAGAACAATCGGGTACCGCCGGTTCGACGAACGCTACGACCTTCGATCCCATCCGGTCGTCTGGCATGCCGATCACAGCAACTTGTTCGACCAGCGGCGATTTCGCGAGTACGTCTTCCACTTCTTCCGGATAGATATTTTCACCACCGGAGATAACCATGTCGTCAACGCGGCCGACCACGTAGAGCTCACCGTCATCGTCGACGTAGCCGAGATCACCAGTGAAATACCAATTGTCGCGGATCGATTTCGCGTCGGCGTCGGGGCGTTTCCAATAACCGGCGAAGGCTTCCATCCCGTCCATGGGGGCGATGATTTCCCCCGACTCACCATGTGCCACCACATCATCGGGACCACTGCCGCCATCGGGATCGGGTTCAACTATGCGGATGATCTGGCCTATCCCGGGTTTACCCGCACAGCCCGGTTTGTGGGAAACGTGGTCGCAAACAGCGAAACAGAATATCTCGCTGGAGCCATAGAAATTCAGAAAGTGGCGCGGTGCGAATTCTTTCTGGCACATCGCCGTCAAGGCCGACGTCATAGACATGCCGGCATACGCAATGTTTTGTGCGCTCGATAAATCATAAATGCCACGTGACGGATGATGCAGGATGTCGTGAAACATAGTCGGCACCAAAAACAGGGTATCGATTGCCTCCTCCTGAATAAGGCTCATCGCGGTCTCCGCGTCCCAAGCTTGCAAACAGACCAGCTTGCTATTCAGCAGCATGCACATAAGCATCGACCGGACGCCCATGGTGTGAAACATGGGCATGACGCCCAGCGTGGATTCCCCTTGCCGGTAATAAAGCTGGGCGACGCAGTGGCTGGCCGCCAGACGTTCCGCCCGATGCGACCGGGGTACGCCCTTGGGACGGCCTGTTGTCCCCGAAGTGTAGAGCATCAGGCAGATTTCCGTATCATGGGTCTCGGACGGTCCGTCCACCGGTTCGGAATTTCGCAAAGCATCAAAATCGCCATCGTCGATATCGAACGTAACAACACCGCCGCCGGTCTGCCCGATGGCCCTACCGGCGGCAGGACGGGAGCGTTCCTCGAACACCATCCCCACCGCGTCGGCGTTCTCGAGCACATAGGCGACTTCTTCGTCATTCGCGCGCCAGTTGAAAGGCGTAAATATCAGGCCGAGCATCTGACAGGCCCAGTAGAGCGTTGCCGTTTCATACCGGTTGGATAGAACGACGACAAAATGATCGCCGGATTTCAGGCCGCTCAGCCTCAACCCGCCCGCAACCGCCCGAATTTCCTCGTACCAGTCACCGTAAGTGCGACGGATATCGCCGTCGACAATAGCAATTGCGTCAGGCTTTCTCAGAACGTGCCGGTAAAATATCTTACCGAGGTTCATTGCCCAGACGCCTGGAGAATAGCGCGAATAATTTGTTCGTAGCCGGTGCAGCGGCAGATGTGACCCGATAGCATTTCGGTCACTTCTTTCCGCGTCGGTTTGGGGTTTTCTTCCAGGAACCGGGTTACCGACATCAGAATGCCTGCAGTGCAGAAGCCGCATTGCAGGGCACCATTTTCGTTGAACGCCTTTTGTAGGTCGTTCAGCGCGCCGTCCTCCACCGCAAGGCCTTCAACCGTCCTCAGTTCCAAGCCGTCACACTGCACCGCATAGCGCAGGCAGCTACGCGTTGCCGCGCCATCGATCACAATGGTACAGGCACCGCAGACTCCGTGCTCGCAGCCGACATGGGTGCCGTACAAACCCAGTTCGTGGCGCAGGAAGTCCGTCAACAGCAAGCGGGGTGTTGCGTAACCGCTGTATTTCCGACCGTTTACGGTGAGTTCTATCCGTTGTTTCTGATCCGGTTTCACACGCAACATCAAACCGCTACCTCCGTTTGTTGCGCGTCGATGAAAGCTCTTTCCAGAACCCGCGCGCCCAGAACGCGGACAAGCTGACGCCGATAGTCGGGGTTCGCCTGCAGGTCCGACATGGGATCGACCGCCTCTGCAGCGGACTCCGCAATTATAGACGCATATTCCGGCGTAGCCGGCTGTCCGGCGAACCCGGCAGCATCGGCGACGAAGGGTCGTTCTTCCACCCCGCCGATCCCGAAGGACAGGTCGGCAATTTTGCCATCACAGATAACGGCTTGTGCGGCAACGGCGGCTATGGCGAAATCCCCGTGGCGCTGCGCAAGCTCTTCAAACCCATATCCCGCACCCGGTTTGGATTTCGGCCAGTTTAAGCCGATGACAATTTCGTCCGCCTGCCGGTCGGTGGTCAGAATGCCCTGGAAGAAATCCCGCGCGGGCACCTGTCGCCGTCCTTCTTTAGAAGCTAGAAGAACAGATCCGCCCAGCGTGACCAGTGAAAGCGGGATTTCAGCACTGGGATCGGCGTGAGCAACGGATCCGCCCAACGTTCCCCGCGACCGTGTCTGATAGTGGCCGACATAGGGTAAGGCATGGGCAAGAAGAGGCACAGCGGAAATCAAATCCGGTGCCGCCATTGCCGCCGCCTGCCGCACCAACGCACCCGTAATTACTGATCCGCTATCACTGGCTATCTGAGACAAATCAGCTACGCCGTTGATGTCGACCACCGCAGTCGGGCGGACAAGGCGCATGTTCAACATCGCCCCGAGCGACAGGCCACCTGAAATGATGCTCGCATCGCTGCCGAATTCATCAAGCAGTTCATACACTTCTTCCAGCGTATCGGCGCGGCAATATTCAAAGGCAACCGGTTTCATCGGCGCCTCCCGAACAGCCGCGACAGGAACCCGATCTGATCGCCATCCGATTTCAGCCGGCGCTCGAAGCCGCGGAAGAACTGGCCAATCAGAAGGCGCGTGACCGTACCCAGCATGCGCTGGCCGACCGCCGCCACCTTGCCGCCGACATTAGCTTGATAGGAATACGACAGCATGGTTCGTCCATCGCCCAAAGGCTTCAGAGAAACAAGACCCTCGCCGTTGCCGAAACCGAGAGCGCCGGAGGCCTTACCTACCAATCGGACATTGGTGTTTTCGACCATGTCCCGCAGTTCGATCTCTGCGTCGTACGTACCTTTGATACCGGCAACACCGATGGTTACCTGCGCAATAAATTTGTCTTCTCCCTGTTGTTCCAGAGATTCGCACCCTGGAACTACAGAGGCCAGCGTGTCAGGGTCGAGCAACAGCTTCCAGACCTCTTCGGGCGTTGCTGAAAGTTCGACGTTTCCGCCACCCGTCAGGCCGCCTCCGGCACCCTGGTCTTCGTGCGGTCCGTCGCCGACTTTTGCTCGGGCGGCGCCTGCCCTTACGTAATCCTGGCCGTTTGCCTGTGCCCAAATCTTGTTCAGCGTCAACGGCAGTTCGATCTCAAATGTCCCCAGCGCATCCGCAGCGGCATTCGCAACCGCCGTAGGTGCCAACATCGATGATCCATCCCCCATACCTTTCGCACCGAGCGAATTATGCGGCGACGGCGTATTGAAATGGCCAATGGTCAGTTCGGGTATTTCAGGCGCGGTGATGCAGAGATAGTCAGCGAAGGTACCTGATTGCGGGTTCGCCCCGGCGTCGTAAACAAGCTCTTCCAGCATCGCGCCGCCAAGCCCGTGCGCGAAACCGCCGTATATCTGGCCTTCGACCACCAGTTCGTTCAGCACATTGCCGACATCGTGTACGGAAACGTATTTCACGATCTCAATCTCGCCGGTCTTGGGATCAATTTCCATCGCCGCCAGATCGAATACGTAGCCGAACGTCACTGCACTGGCGACACGGTCCTGTTCGTCCGGTGCATCCAGCATCGGTGGGTTCATGATCGTGGTTTCGAATAGGCCGGGGTCCAGTTCCTTCGGAAGTCCGGTCGGATGCCAATGGGTCTGCGCCGCCACGCGGCGCAACGGCAGCGCTTTTTCCGGCACGCCGACTACGCGCGCCTCGCCACCCACCAGTTCGATATCTTCGGGTGCAACTTCCAGATTTTCCGCTGCGATTAGACTTATCTTCCTGGCGACTTTCTCCGCGCTTGCGGCAATTGCGCCGACGACCACAGACGAAAAACGGTTTGCATAGTTGCCGGAGGCCAGCGACCAAGCACTGGTCAGTGTATCGACCTCTGTCACAACGTCGATCTGATCCGGCCTCAGGCCAAGCGCATCGGCGACAACCTGCGCCGCGACTGTCTGGTGTCCCTGCCCAGCGGGCGTGGAAACGGTTTTCACCGTAACCGACCCGGACGGATCTATAGAGACAGTCGCCGTGCCGAGGCCACCGGACCTGCCGCCGGCTTTGGCACGCTCTTCAGGCGTCTGCGCCAGGGTGACATATGCCATGTTCGAACCAGATGGCTCGATGCCCGCTGCCATGCCGATGCCGAACAGCTTTCCGTCCGCCCGCGCCTTATCGCGTCTTTTCTTGAGCGCATCATAATCCGCCAGATCCAATGCCTGATTGAGGCCGGTTTCGTAGTCGCCGGAATCGTATGTTGCGCCTGCAGGCGCGTTATAGGGAAAGGCTTCCGGCGCAATAAAATTGCGGCGCCGAATTTCGGCGGGATCCACTCCCAGCTCTTTCGCGCCGGCATCCATCACCCGTTCCAGGGCATAATAGAATTGCGGGCCGCCATAACCGCGGTTCAGGCCGATAGGCGTGGTGTTGGTCACTACCAGACGGTTGTCGACGAAGATGTTTTGAACCCTGTAGCATCCGTTCGACGCCGCATGCATCCGGTAGACCGATGCGGGCTCCGGCGCACGGACATAGGCCCCGACATTCACTAGGTTTTCGAACCGAAGGCCGACCAACTCACCATCATTCGAAAAGGCGGCCTCTACCCTGTCGGCCCGATCGGACGCGGTAGAAGACCCAACCAGATGTTCTAAGCGGTCTTCGATCCATTTCAGCGGGCATCCCAAAACCTTCGAACAGCCCGCCAGCAGGACCATGTAGGGAAACATTGCCTGCTTTATCCCGAAACTGCCGCCTGAATGGGGTGACGTGACCAGGCGCAGGCGGTTTCCGGCAACTCCGAGGGCGCCGGTCATTAGTGCGTGCAAGATGAACGGTCCCTGAAAATTGGACCAGATGGTGTAGCGGTCAGGCTGGCGTTCGAAATTCGCGACCAGCCCGTATGTTTCCATTGGCGTTGAGGCGTAGCGCGGATATCGCCAGTCCAGCGAAACCACCGTATCGGCATTTTCAAAGGCAGATTCCGGATCCCCGTAACGGAAGGTCCGGTGATGGACAAGGTTGGAGCCGACGTCGTCGTGCAGAATTGCCGCATCGCCCGAGGCGCCGAATTTCGGGTCGGCGGTTGCGGGCAACGGGTCGTATTCGATCTCGATCAGCTCGAGTGCATCCTCCGCGATGTAGCGGTCTTCCGCGGCCACGACCGCAACCGGCTCACCCACATACCGGACTTTATCGATGGCGATTGGATAAAATTTGATCGGCACCCGTATCGCGCTTGGAATGGGATTTATCACGTCTGCGATCTCAGCGCCGGTGACGACCCCGTGAACGCCAGCCAACTCATCGGCCTTCGACGTATCGATAGAGACAATCCGCGCATGGGGGTGCGGCGACCGAAGGATGGCCGCATGCCGGATTCCCGGCACCGGCTCCATATCGTCGATAAACCGGGCGTTTCCCGTAAGAAGCGCAGCATCCTCCTTTCTGGGATACCGCGTTCCTACCCAGCGATCGGCCACGTCAGACACAGTCCGCCGGTCCTCCTATCTGTTGTTGAGGGCGACCGCCGCAGAGCAGTAATCGGCGACCATTGCGTTCAGCATTTTCGCAAGATCTTCATTCGCGATATTGCCGTCGTCGTCAAACGCCCCGGGCGCCTGCGCAAGGGTAAACATTTTCGGATACACCCAGGTACCGAGGGCTTCAAACGAAATCCGCAGGCTCATGAGGCCGCGCACCCCGCCAACCAACGATGGTGACGCGGAACTCAGCAGGACGGATTTTTTGTCCAGGGGCACCGGCTGTATGCGGGACAGCCAGTCGACTGCATTCTTGATGGTGGCGGGCGGCAACCAGTTATACTCCGGCGAGGTCAGGATCATCCCGTCGGAATTAGTGATCCGGTCGGCCAACGCCTGGGCGCCCGCTGGGATCCCTGACGATTGCTGATCGTCCATATTGAATGCTGGCATATCGAAATCGCTCATGCGGGCAAAATCGACCTCTGCACCATTAGCTTCCGCCACCTTTGCGATAAGTTTGGATAACTTCAGATTGATGGATTCTTTCCGCAGCGAGGCGGAATAAACGAAAATTTTCATCTCTTGTATCCCAATTTAGGCGTTTATTGGCGGGAACATACCGGCCAAACCATCCCCCGTCTATTCGGGCTCAGATCATTATGGTTCTGCCCCCTCTTCGGACGGTATTCTTCCTTCCGACGGTATTCTTCGCCGCCAAACAGGAGAACCCTCTGGACGATGAAAACCCCAAGCGTAAGGGTAGTGACAAACCCGAAAGAACTGGAACTATGTCTCGACATCCGGATAAGAGTGTTCTGTCATGAACAGGGCGTCAGCCGAGACATCGAACTGGACGGCCTGGACGGCGTCTGCCGCCACTATGTGGCATTTCAAGAGGCCGATGCCGTTGGAACCGCTCGTGCCCGTCCAATTGACGACAAAACGATCAAATTCGAGCGGGTCGCCGTGCTGAAAGAATTGCGCGGCCGGGATTTCGGCAAATCCCTCATGAAACTGGCAATTTCGGATGCTACTGAGAACGGTTATCGAAAGGCTATTCTCAATGCCCAAACCCACGCAGAGCCGTTCTATCAATCTCTCGGGTTTTCCCAGCAAGGAGAACGATTTGAAGAAGCAGGAATCCCACATATACAGATGATTCGAATGCTTTAAACGGCTTTGGCGAGTATACAGTTAAGCAACCATATTTTATACGAAGGCTAGCGTCAGGTCCGGATATCCGCAGAGGTAATAGTGAATAGCCAGAAAGTTTTGATCGCCGGTGCGGGCCTTGGCGGGCTTGCCGCAGCAGGCTGTCTTTTAAAAGCAGGTTTTGACGTCGAAATTTATGAACAGGCGCCTCAACTTGGGGAGGTCGGCGCGGGCATTCAGCTTAGCGCGAATGCCATGCATGTGATGAACCACCTAGGGGTAGCAGAGGAAATTTCCGCCCACTCGGTCAGACCCGCTGCCTATGTGTTCCGCCTGCACGACACCGGAGAAGAAATCGACCGGTTTTCACTTGCCGAAGAACATCTGGAAATGCACAAAGCGCCCTATAATCAGGTGCACCGTGCCGATCTGCACGACATCCTTGCGAGAGGCGTTCAAGAGATGGAACCGGGCCTTGTTCATTTGAACAAGTGTGTGACCGGATACGTTGAAACCGAAAACTATGTCGAACTTCGCTTCGATGATGGCACATCAGCCAAGGGCGACGTTCTTGTCGGCGCGGACGGCGTGAAATCCGTTATTCGCGATCAGGTCGCCGGTTCTGTCGAAGCTATTTATACCGGCGACGCCGCTTGGCGGTTGACTGTCCCGAAGGAAAAATTGCCGGCGGACTTCATGGATGAAGTGATGTCGGTGTGGATGGGACCGGGCAAGCACTCCGTTTCTTACTGGATTCGCGGCGGCGAATTGCTCAATTTCGTCGGAGCCGTGGAAACGCCCGTAGCCCGGGAAGAAAGCTGGACCGCAAAATTTTCATGGGAAAACCTTAAGGCAGATTTCGAAGGCTGGCACGAAGACATTCAGATGATCATCGATCAGTCGAACCGGGACGAATGTTACCGCTGGTCTTTGTACCGACGGCCGACGATCGATGACTGGAGTTCGGATCGTGTCACGATCCTAGGCGACGCCGCACACGCAACCCTGCCCTATCTGGCTCAGGGCGCCGCAATGGCGGTGGAAGACGGTGCGGTGCTGACGCGCGCCCTGCTCGATGCGGATAATGTTTCCGATGCGCTGCAACTCTATCAGCGTAACCGGTCAGACCGAACGGCGCGGGTAGTCAATACATCGGATGCCAACCGCAAGCTGTTCCATCTCGATAGTGTCGAAGATATCAGGGATTATTTCGCGACCCGGAATGAAGGGGCCAGCCGGAATGAATGGCTGTACTCCTACAATCCGATGACCGTGGACCTGATCTGACGAGTCTAGCCGGTCGCCAGTTTACCGGCATTGAAATCGTCAACGGCCTGCTGAAGCTCTTCACGTGTGTTCATCACAAAGGGACCGTATTTGGCAACCGGTTCATTTATCGGCTGACCTTCGCAGTACAGAATTTCCGCCCCGGGATCGCCTGCGATGACGGACACTCCGCCCTGGCCATGAAACAAAACCGTCCCCGGCGCCTCAATTTCATGCCGGTTACCGTCGGCGGCAGTGCCGACAAGCGAGCCTTCGTAGACACATATAAACAGATCGCTGCCGTCATCAGGATTGATCGTCCATGTCGCCCTTGGATCGAGACGGACATCCAGCAGACGGATCGATATCTGAGGCTGCGCCGGCCCATCTATCCCCAGATAGGAACCGGCAATCACCCGAGCCGAGCCACCATCGAAAGCGGCTGAACCGATCCGGTCGGCCGGAATATCCTGATAGCCGGGCGGCATCATCTTTTTCTCTGCGGGCAGGTTCACCCAAAGCTGAAATCCTCTCAGCCGACCATCGACCATTTCCGGCAGTTCTGAATGAATAATGCCCCGTCCGGCAGTCATCCACTGCACGTCGCCCGGTTTCAACAGCCCATTATTTCCGACAGAATCCTGATGCCGCATCAGGCCTTCCAGCATGATCGTCACCGTTTCGAACCCGCGATGAGGATGATTTGGGAAACCAGCGATGTAGCTGTCCGGATCGTCACTATCGATGCGGTCCAGCATCAAAAACGGATCAACCATGTCTAGATCCGGCGTACCGACCATTCGAGTCAACTGCACACCCGCTCCATCGGTGGCGGGTATGCCGGCGTAAATTCCGGAAAGATGTCTGGTATCGGTCATTGGTTGCTCCAAACGGGCTGTACAGAGCGTGAAGATATTACGAGCGAGCCGGCAAACAAATGGGATTCACCCCATTTTTGTTCATTTCCCGGGGCACCGGACCGGGTGTCGCTTCAAGCATTGTCTATATTTCTTCGCGAGGCTTCTCCAACCACTGATGACGGAAAGCGATTACATTGATCACCGTCGCGCGAGCACAGTGCAGCGCATCATCCGGACGCCGGGTCCAGGTTCTCATACGGGCCTCCAAGACGGGGTCAGCCGGACGAAGCGCTGACGAGGGGAAAACGTTGTCCAAGTTTTCTCGTATGAGCGCAGAGGCGATTATCTATCGCCCGTCATGCATCAGCGTGGGCTGGCATCCGTTGGGCTTCAGCTTCAAATACGCAGCCGGCTGTTGCTCCCGCGCCCTCAGATAAACCTGGAGATCGATGAAATTGAGTTTCTTCTCGGCAAGAACCAGCCGGACCTTCTACGTACAGACCGAACAGTTGGAATGGGAATGCTACAAGTGTCATGCGGTCCCTGCGGTACGCTCGGCAAAGGTACGGAAATTATGGGGCTCGCGGCCCAGAATCCAGCCCAGTACCCGCGCGCTGCCGACCAGGCCATGGTCATCGTAATGGGCGAACATCCGCCGCATGCACTCCTGGCCATATTCGTCTACGCCCATAGATGCCGCGTGGGATACCGCGGCGTCAGCGGGCAGTTTTTCGGCGCGGATCGGCTGCCCCAGAACATCGCTAAGGATCTCGGCCTTTTCTTCCAGCGTGATTTCCGGCCCACATATTTCAAAAATACCGTTAGTACATCCCGGATCCGCGGCTACTCTACACGCAGCTTCTGCCACATCATCCAGATCGACCAAACTCATCGAAACCCCGGTATCATAGGCCATGGCGTGAGCGCCTGTTTCCAGCATCCGTCCCCAGCCCGGAAGCATGTTCTGATAGTAGGATCCGACCTGCAGAATGCTGTAAGGCACGCCGGATTCTACAATGGCTTCTTCCACTAACAAGCGTTCCCAGTGGTGCTTCAGCGCCTTGACCTGGGTGTGCAGGACGGAATGAAAGATCAATCGCTCCACGTTAGCCGATTTCGCCGCCGCGATAACGTTATTTCCAATCGTCTTTTCAGCCGACGTCATATTGGGACAGATGTAATAGATCGCCCGGCATCCGTTCGCCGCAACAGTGACCTCATCTTCGTTCAGCAAATCGGCATGTACGATTTCCAAGGCCCCAAGATCGCGTAACTCGTCGTCGCGATTCTCTGATCTCAACATTGCCCGAACATCTTCGCCGGTCTTTGAAAAAGCCGAAATCATTGCTTTGCCCGTTTTTCCGCCGGCGCTGGTTATCAGAATCATATTTTGATCTCCCTGTTACCGGGCAGACTAGCGAACCATGGGCGCTGCTGCCATTGTTAGGATTGAACACGACCATTAAGGAAGAAGAGACCGACGATGACCAATATTCAGAGAGCGGACCCCGGCCCACGCATGAGTAAAGCCGTTCGCCACGGTGATACGATATACACAATGGGCCACGTGGCCCGCGACCGCAGCGGCGATATCCGTGCCCAAACAGCAGATATTCTTGAAAGAATGGACACAACATTGGCAGAAATGGGATCCGACAAGTCGAAACTTCTGTCGGTCACGATTTATCTGGCAGATATGGCCGATTTCCCGGCGATGAATGAAATCTGGGATGGCTGGGTGGACGGTCCCGATGCTCCGGCCCGCACCACTGTCGGCGCCCCGCTGGCATCTGCGGAAATTCTGGTGGAAATGACGGCGACAGCCGCTGCCTGACGACGGGCTTTTTTAAGAATTTCTGCCTACTCTTCGCGAGGTTAAGGGAGCCTCGCCGGAGGTAAGTATGTCCACCGCGACAGCGATTGCGCCGAACCGGGAAAGCAGCCGCGGAATGTATACTGACGAGCGGATGGTTGCGGCGCTTGTCTATTCCCAAAACAGGTAGACCGGCAAGACCGAGACGATCTATCGCAAGATCGCCAAGAATGATACGTCCAATGCCGGCGCGCACCAAATTTTTGGCATTATAGCGCGGGGATCTAACGGGCGATCAATACGGTGCTTGCCGCACGGATTGTCTAAGAAAAAACCCTTTTCCGAATACTAAGGGCTTCAGTCTGGCCTGCCCTAGTCGGCTTTAGGTTCCAGTTTCATTGAAACCGAGTTCATACAGTAACGTTGACCTGTGGGCATGGGACCGTCGGGAAAAACATGCCCAAGATGGGCATCGCACCGGGCGCAATGGACCTCGGTCCGTTGCATCAGCATCGACCGATCCGTCTGTGTCTCTACCGCATCGCTGTTCAGCGGCTGATAGAAGCTGGGCCATCCGGTACCTGAATCGAATTTATGATCGGCATCAAACAACGGATGCCCGCAACAGATACAGTGATACGTACCCGGATCCTTGCAGTCGTTATATTTGCCGGTAAAGGCCCGTTCGGTACCGTGCTGACGGGTTACATGGAACTGTTCGTCAGTCAGTTGCGCCCGCCAGTCGTCTTCGGACTTCTTGATCTTCTCGGCCATTTTGGCGTCAGGCTCCGTTCTTGCCGTTGATCTTTTTCAGGATTTCCCCGAAATCCCGCAACGCCTGTCCGGCATCGCCGTTATAGCTTGACCCGTGCATGCAGGCCAAGGTCTCGGGATTTAGATCGGCGAGCCCCTCGAGAATCGGGATCGTTTCATCGGTATACGGCACGGAATTAGACATCGGCCCCTCTGCCTGGCGCGTGTTGTATTCCTCCGAACGTCCGGCGATATCGCCCTCGTAAAGGGCCTCCACGTTTCCGCCCTGTCCAAGCAGGTCGGAACAGAAAAGCGTGGAAGCCGTTTCCTCGAATAACAGGCTGGCGTCCCACCCGTGAGGGACGTGTTTGGTTTCAATTACGCGAAACCGGTGCGATCCTGTCTCTATTCGCTCGCCCTCTTCCAGTACCCTTGGCGGTCGATCGGCAAAATCGCCTACGCTGGTCCGCGCGCCAACGAAGCTGCATAAGGGTTCGGCATGCGGTGCAATGGCGAGCCATTCGTTCAGCGATCCGCATTCGTCCGATTCAAAATGGCTGAATCCGACCCACCGGATCTTCGACGAGTCCAGAACCGTATCCACCCCTTCGCGGATATCGTTGAAGTAACCCCGAAGATTGGTGTGATAAAGAAGCGGTTCATCATCACGCACAAGAAACGACGAAAATTGAAAATTAGCCGCCTCGTTAAAGCAGGTGACCCGGAACAAATCAGGCGCGATTTCATCTACGGTGGCAGTCACGGGTTAGTCCATATATTCGGTGGTGACGTCGTTCAGTTGGCGAATAAGCGCCGGCCATTCCCGTTCTCCCGTTCCCGCTTCATCATACTGCTTCGCCGTGTGCTCGCACACTTCCTTGGACGGAAAGCGGATCTTCTGTCCACCGGCTGCCGCGGCAGATAACAGCGAAAGCTGTGCCGAGCAGACCTTTTCCAGGAAGTACATCTGCACCCAGGCATCTGCGACGGTGTTGCCGGTGGTCAGCAAACCGTGATTGCGCAAAATCATAACCTTATTGTCGCCAAGATCCTGAACCAGACGTTCCCTTTCGGACAGGTCCAACGCGATGCCTTCGAAATCGTGATAGGCCGTGTGGCCATAGAACATCATCGCGTCCTGGTTCGTATACATCAGCCCGTCCTCCAGCGCCGATACCGCCATCCCGGCCTCGGTATGGGTGTGAATAACACACATAGCGTCGTCCCGGGCCTGATGGATCGCGCTGTGGATAGTGTAGCCCGCGTTATTGATTTTGTGGGGCGTGTCATCGAGGATATTCCCCTCTAGATCAATTTTCACCAGATTCGACGCCGTCACCTCGTCCCAGCGAAGACCGAACGGATTAAGCAGAAAATGATGATCCGGCCCCGGAATACGGGCAGATATGTGGTTGTAGACCAGTGTCGTCGTCCACCCATACAGATGGGCAAGCCGATAAGCAGCGGCGAGATCGACACGGACTTTCCATTCTTCATCGCTGATGCGGTCCCTAAGCGACGGGCCAGTAATATCGCGAACGGCAGTGGCATTCATGACTATTCTCCAAATGCGGTTGACGAAAGTCTAACACACGCGAAACGAAAAACGCACGCAGTTCGGATGTTTGACCGCTGTTTTCGAGCGAGATACCAGACCTTGGGCATAGACTGTATAACTAGTTGAGTTGCGGGCCGTTGCCCGCCACGAGGGAGGACATTGTGCAAGCGGAACCAGCCCCCAACCCCCGCGAACTTATCCAGCCAGGCCGTGTTCATCGGCGTGCCTATAACGATCCGCAAATTTTCGAGATGGAGATGGAGCGGATTTTCGGCCGGGCGTGGATTTATGTCGGCCACGAAAGCCAAATACCAAACCCGGGCGATTTTGTTTCTACCCGGATGGGGCGCCGGCCCATGGTGATGGTCCGTCATTCGGATGGGGAAATTTTTGTCATTCACAACCAGTGCGCCCATCGCGGCGCCATGGTGGTGGCGCAGGATGCCGGGAATACTGAGGAATTCGTCTGCTGTTATCACGGGTGGACCTACGGCACCGACGGAAAATTGATCCGGGTACCTCTGCAGCATGGGTATCCCGGCCATTTCAACCCGGATGACCCTGGCACGGCTATGGTTAAGGCACCACGTGTGGAGAGTTACCGCGGATTTGTATTCGCCTCACTCGCCAAGGACGGCCCTGCGCTGACCGATTTCCTTGGCTACATGACGACATCGTTCGACGACATGATCGATCGCGCACCGGACGGTGAAATCGAAATTGCCGGTGGCGTTTTTAAGCACGCCTTCGACGGCAACTGGAAGCTCTATCTGGAAAACCTGTGCGACGCGGCGCACCCGCTATTCGTTCACCAGTCATCGATCGAAGCAGCCGTGGAACAGGACGACGAGGTCCACACCGATGGCGCCGGCGAAGTCGCCGTACGCCAGATGCGACAGAACGGCGCGCCTTATAAGTTCTGGCTGGAAGAGGTGGGTATCTGGACCTATCCCAACGGCCACTCTTTCCTCGGCGATTATCACGACGACGAAAAACTGGTTGCCGCCAAACGCGACCCGGTCTTCGCCGAATACATCGACACGATGGAAGCCAAGAAAGGGGTGGGGGAAACCCAGCGCATTCTTGAAGTCACCCGCTGGAACTCGAACATTTATCCGAATATTTCTTTCATGAGCCAGTTCCGGCAGTTCCGCGTGGTGCATCCGGTCTCCGTCAACCGGACGGAGGTTTACAACTACTCCTTCCGCATGAAAGGCGCGCCGGAAAAAATGTTCGAAGATACGGTTGCGTTTTCGAACGTCACCAACGGGACGGGATCCTTGGTCCTGACCGACGACCTGGAAACATACAGCCGCATCGGAATCGGTGTGAATGCGGGCGGCGCCGAATGGATTGAGGTCGGCCGCGGTTATGAAACCGACCGCCCCGGTGAAAATGGCGGCGTCGAAGGCAAGGACTCCACCAGCGAAGTCTATATTCGCAATATGTATGACGCTTGGCTCGACTATATGTCCACGGGCGAGGATGCATCCTGATGGACCGGATTGCCGATACGGACACGGAATCGTTCCTGATTCACGAGGCCCGTATACTGGATGAACGGCGCTGGGAAGACTGGCTGGCGTTATTTGCTGACGACGGCTGGTACTGGGTGCCCATCGAAGAGGGTCAGAAGGATCCGAAACAGACGGTTTCGCTGATGTATGATGACCGGCGTCTGCTGGAAACGCGGGTGCGTCGCCTCGCCGCTGGAAAACTTCATGCGCAATCGCCTATATCGCGCACCACCAGAACGGTCGCCAACGTCACCGTGGAAAACGAAGACAAGGGAAAAACCATTGTCCGATCAAAGTTTCAGATGATCGAGTATCGCCGGGACAAACAGCGCCTGTTCGGTGGCACACAATGGCATAGCCTGAGCGCCATCGACGGTGGCTTCCGGATCAACTGGAAAAAGGTCGAATTGGTGAATTGCGATAGCATGATGGACGGCCTGAGTGTCCCCTTCTAAACCTGTCTGATAAGTCACAGAAGGACGCAAATCCTTATGCCGCAAACTGTAAAATCCGTCCGCATTCATGAATATGGGGGGCCCGAAGTTCTAAGCTTTGATGACGTGGAAGTCGGCGATCCCGGACCGGGCGAGGTCCGTGTACGCCACAATTCGATCGGCATCAATTTCGCTGACATGCACACCCGCGCCGGTCGGTACCCCCTGCCCCATCTACCACACTGCATCGGGGCAGAGGCTGCGGGCACGGTGGAAGCGCTCGGAGATGGGGTCGACTATCTCGCGGTAGGAGACCGTGTGGCCTATTCCAGCGGGGGTCATGCCCTGCCGCGCGGCGCCTATTGCGAGGCGCGTGTCATGGTGGCCGACCGCTTGATTTTGCTACCCGATGAGATCGACGACGACACCGCTGCCGCCATGACCACCAAGGGACTGACCGCCCATTACCTGGTGTTCGATGTCTATCCGGTCGGGCCGGACGATACCATTGCCGTGCACGCAGCAGCGGGCGGGGTCGGCCAGATAATCTGCCAGTGGGCCAACGCGCTGGGCGCACGGGTAATCGGCATTGTCGGCTCGCCGGAAAAAGAATCGGTCGCAGCCGCCCACGGCTGCCACCATACCCTTGTCCGAGGCCGGGACGATGTGGTCGCCCGCGTCCACTCCCTGACCGCGGGGGAAGGTGTACCCGTGGTATATGATGCAGTTGGCGCCGACACCTTTGAGGAATCGCTCCACTGCCTGCGACCGCGGGGACTGCTGGCCTCATACGGCACTGCATCCGGTCCCATCCCGCCTTTCGATATCTTTCGGCTCAACCAGATGGGCTCGCTCTACATCACCAGTGCTGCTTTTCTATGGCATCTGCGCAATCGCGAAGAAATGCTCGCCCGCGCCCGCGACCTGATCGATGTCGTCACCCGCGGTGACGTAAAAATCTCGATTGCCAACCGCTACCCTCTGGCCAACGCTGCGCAGGCCCATCGTGACATGGAATTGCGCACCACAACCGGCATGAGCGTCCTGATCCCCTAAAAATGAACTCGCGCGGCCGTTCAGGCGCATATCCAATTCCCCGCCGCCTTTCCTGCTGATAAATGGCAGAAAAGACACGACGGTCCTGCCGAAGAATGCGGCGGATATGGAATTGGCCCTACGGGCTCCTAGCGGTTCAGTTAAAACTGTTTTGTTCGATGATACCAGCCACATAAACATATTGCTCGGCATGGCTACACCAT
Organism: uncultured Alphaproteobacteria bacterium; assembly: GCA_913047365.1. Classification (GTDB taxonomy): domain Bacteria; phylum Pseudomonadota; class Alphaproteobacteria; order MPNO01; family UBA830; genus CAJWUK01. The sequence continues at coordinate 19,381 of CAJWUK010000001.1, forward strand.
TCGACAGGCTCACACCCGTCAACGACCGGATTTCCGAATCCGTCAAACGCCACAGCGCCTGCCCCGGTTGATCCCTGCGCCCCCGACCTACATTATTGGGCCCTGAAACATAACGGGGATGCACAAAAACAATGTCGGATGCACCGACCGTCCGCCTGGATCAAGACGGCAAACCACTCGGGTTCATCGATCACCCGAAAGATTTTCAGACCGTCGCTTACGAGGTAGTTGAAGAAAACATCGGTCTGCTGACCCTGAACCGCCCGGACAAGCTGAATGCGTTCGACGAGCGCATGATCCGCGAAATCCGTTCCGTTATCTGGAAGGTCAATTTCGACGAGGCAATCCGCGTCCTCATCATCACCGGCGCCGGACGGGGGTTTTGTTCCGGCCGCGATATCCTCGGCCTCGACTACGAAAACAACCTACCCTCACCGCAATACCGCGCCTATGTGCGCGCCAACCATGAAATGCTCGACGATCTGGAAAATATGGAAAAACCCGTGATTTCGATGGTCAACGGTGTCTGCGCGGGCGGCGGCGTGGAAATTGCCATTGCCAGCGATTTCCGGACGGCAGCCGAGGATGCGGAATTCGTACTGACGGAAAACAATATCGGCGTTATCCCCGCATCAGGCGCTGCGTCGCGGATGATCCAGATGATCGGGATCGGACGGCTGAAGGAAATGATGATGACCACCCTGCCGGTGAACGCCGATACAGCGGAACGCTGGGGTCTGGTGAACCGGGTTTTTGCGTCCAACGGTCTGCTTGAAGGCACGCTGGACTTTGCCCGCGTCCTGGTGGAGCGCGCACCGCTGGCGCTGGGCATGGCCAAGCACGTCATCAATACCTGCCAGAACACGGACACCGAAACGGGCCGTCTGATTGAACGGCTGGGTCAGTCAGTGCTAATCCGTTCCGAAGATTCCCGCGAAGGTAACGCGGCGTTTCGTGAAAAGCGCAAACCCGACTGGAAAGGCAGATGAGCCTGCGACGTCTGGGCGGCATAGATCTCTGGGTCGAGGAAGGTGAGAAGGCCGACGGCCCGACGCTCTTGCTGATGCACGGGCTTTCCGGAACCGGCGGCATCTGGGACGGCCTGAAACCCATCGTGAAAGAAAATTGGCCGGGCCGCTGGCTGATCCCCGACATGCGCGGCCACGGCCGGTCGGCCCACAGCGCGATATACGGCATCGCGAGCCACGCGACCGACATGGCGGCGCTGGCGGAGGGAGCCAACGATCTGTATCTAGCCGGTCATTCCATGGGCGGGCTGGTCGGAATCCTGCTGGCCTCCGGCTGGTACGGCGTCTCGCCGAAGGCTGTCGTCACAACCGGCGTAAAAGTTGACTGGAGCGAAGAAGAGTATGCCGGCATCGCCAAACTGATCGATATGCCAGTCCGCTGGTTCGATACCGAGGAAGAAGCCCGCGAACGCTTTGTTCTGGTGACCGGCTTGAAGGGCATCACCGATCCGAATTCCGCCTTCGCCGGCACCGGCGTCGTGGAGCAAGACGGCAAGTGGCGCCTTGCTGCCGATAATAGGGCCGCCATGGTGGCCTACGCCAGCACCCACGATATTTATGCCGCGGCTCAAGCCCCCATCACGCTCGCCGCGGGAGAACATGACAGGATGGTCTCGGCCTCCGACCTGAAAACCCTCGATCCTGCGGCGCGAGAATTGCCGGGCCTCGGCCATAATTCCCATGTCGAAGACCCGCACAGCTTCTGGGAGCTGATTGCCGAAATAGCAGGAATATCCCAATGACGGTCGATACCGAACGATTTCGATTTCGGGCCGTGGTTGAGCAATTGTCAAATGACGGTGACGTGGAGACCGTCGACGATCCAACGCCGCTTTCCGCCATTGCGGAGCGCCTGGAAGGCAATCCCAAAGGCACCTGGTTCCGGAATGCTGGGCCGGACGGACATGAACTGGCCGGCAATATCATGGGGTCCCGACGGCGGCTGGCCAAGTCGATAGGCGTCGGGGAAAGCGACCTTATATTCGAATTCACAAATCGACTCCGCACGCCGATCGATCCGGTAGAAGTGAACTCCATCAATGCCCCAGTTCAGCAGGTGGTAAGGGGAGAGAACGAGGCCGACCTGACCGATCTCCCCGTACATCTTCAACACGGCGACGACGGGGCGCCCTATATTTCAGCGACACTGGATTTTTCCGTCGACCCCGGCGGGCGCACCAATGTGGGGATGCGCCGTCTGATGCTGCGCGGCCGCCAGGAAGCCGGCATCGATCTGAACGCTCCCAGCGATCTTCGCGCCATCTATGGCGGGGCTCACGGGGATGGAGACCGGCTGCCGGTCGCCTTCGCCGTCGGGTTTCATCCGGCGGATGCGATCGCCGCCCTGTCCATGACCCCGCCGGTAGACGAACTGGCCCTCATGGGTGCGGCCAGAGGCGCGCCCGTGCCGGTTGTCAAATGCGTGACCAACGACCTTCGGGTTCCTGCCGACGCCGAATACATCATCGAAGGATATCTCGATGCCGACGGCTGGGCCGAACCGGAAGGTCCCTATGGCGAATATGTAGGCTATTACGGTCGTCTAAAACAGAACCCGGTTTTCCGTCTGACCGCAATCACCCACCGGGAAGACGCCCTGTTCCAGACCGCGACCATCGGCGGGCGCAACATGGCGAACACCGATACCGCCCAGCTTTGCGCCCTGCGCACCGAGCAGGCGATCTGGACGGCACTGGAAACCGCCGTTCGCGAACCCGTTGCGGTCTATTGCCCCGCTGCCACGGGTGGCATGTACAACGTGCGGATTGCGCTGAACCAACGGGTGCCGGGTGAAGCACGCAATGCCATCGCGGCCGCCTTCGGATCAACTGCCGATACCAAACACGTCTTCGTTGTCGATTCCGATATCGATATCTTCAACGACGATCAGATGGAATGGGCACTGGCAACCCGGTTCCAGAGCCACCGCGACCTGGTAACCGGACAAAATTTCCGCGCCGTGCCGCTGGACCCGTCCCTGCAGGGCGAACGCGCGGGATCGAAAGCGGGTTTCGATCTGACGCGTCCCTTCGGGCAGGGTGGCAGTCAGGAATGGAAAATTCCGGACCCGCCGGAATTCCATCAAGCACCAAAATCGAGCGTGGAGGAAGCGCTGAAAGCCGGCCCTAAATATTTCCGCGAACTGATGGATGCGACTGGATCGGATGACGGGCGCGAAATTGTTCGCGAGCTGGAAAAATTTTACGGTGCCGGGCGGCTTAACCGTCTGGATGACGGACGTTACAGTCTGGACTGATGCTCGACCACCTACCCGACATCGTTAACGCCAATGAACCGCTAGTCCGACGCGGCCGGTTTTTCTCCTGCACCTTCCTCGTCGGAATTGGCGCTACCGACTGGCTGATTAAAATTTCAAACGGCCGCGTAGCGTCGGCAACTTCCGGACCGCACCTTATGCAGTCATGGCAATTTTCTATTCGCGCGCCCGAAGACGCTTGGGTCGCTTTCTGGGAACCGAAACCCCGCCCCGGTTTCCACGATATTTTCGCGATGACCAAATCCGGCACCGCCGTTATCGCGGGCGATCTTCACCCCCTGATGGCAAACCTGCGCTACGTAAAAGAGGTACTGGAAAGTCTACGGAACCAGGCGGCGGACGCATGACCGCGCCCATCGACTCCATTACTGGCAGATATGTCTATTTCGACATCGAAGGCCGGCCTCATCGCGTCTATTTCGAAGAATCCGGAGCGGGCATCCCGCTTATCTGTCTGCACACCGCGGGATCGGACGCGACACAGTTCCGGCACCTTTTGACCGATGTGGAAATCGCCAAACAGTTCCGGGTAATCGCCTTCGACATGCCGTGGCACGGGAAATCGCTGCCGCCCGTCGGTTACCATAACGAGGAATACCGCCTGACGACCGATCTATACGACGCCACCATCTCTGCGTTCTGCGATGCCCTCGACCTAGACCGGCCGGTGCTGATGGGGTGTTCGATGGGTGGCCGGATCGTCCTCCACATGGCGGATGCCCACGCCGATGCCTTCCGCGCCGTCATCGGCATCGAGGGATCGGATCACCAGGCCCCCTGGTACGACCGCGACTGGCTGCACCGACCTGACGTGCATGGGGGTGAAGTTTGCGCGGCGCTGATATCCGGCCTGGTCGCCCCTCAAAGCCCTCAAGAGTACCGTTGGGAAACCCTGTGGGGTTATCTTTCCAGCGGCCCCGGTATCTTCAAGGGCGATCTGCATTTCTATCGCGCCGATTCAGATTACCGCGACCGGGTCGCCCGCATCGATACCAGCAGGTGCCCGGTCTATCTGATGACCGGTGAGTACGATTTTTCCTGCACACCGGAAGACACCATTCGCACGGCAAAGAAGATCGGGATCGAGGCGGTCATCATGGAAGAGGTCGGACATTTTCCCATGTCAGAAAACCCGGACCAGTTCCGGAAATATCTCATGCCGGTTCTGGCGGAGATTGCCGGCAGATAGCTAAGATTCGGCTTTTTCCTTGCAACGACGCGTTGTGGCTGAAAACATGTCCTCAGCGTCCATTTGGGCGATCAGTCTTCTTTGTAAACAGTGGGCAAAAGCACCATGGAAACCCGCGCAGCTATTGCGACCGAAGCCGGCAAGCCGCTATCGATTGAAACCGTCACACTTGACGGCCCGAGGGAGGGCGAAGTCCTGGTCGAGATCAAATCGACCGGCGTTTGCCATACAGACGAGTTCACGCTGTCGGGTGCCGACCCAGAAGGCATTTTCCCTGCCATTCTGGGCCACGAAGGCGCTGGCGTGGTCGTGGATTGCGGCCCGGGCGTGCAAACCCTGAAAAAGGGCGATCACGTAATTCCGCTATACATTCCTGAATGCCGCCAGTGTAAATCATGCCTCTCGGGCAAAACCAATCTGTGCACGTCTATCCGCGACACCCAGGGCCAAGGCGTCATGCCCGACGGCAGCAGCCGTTTCTCGGTGGGCGGTGACAAGATTTTTCATTACATGGGCACGTCGACCTTCGCCAATCACACGGTGGTGCCGGAAATCGCGCTCGCCAAGGTTCGCGAAGACGCGCCATTCGACAAGATCTGCTATATCGGCTGCGGTGTGACGACCGGCATCGGCGCGGTCATCAACACGGCGGGCGTGGAACCCGGCTCTAACGTCGTGGTCTTCGGACTTGGCGGCATCGGGCTGAACGTCATTCAGGGTGCGCGGTTGGCCGGTGCCAACAAGATAGTTGGTGTCGACATCAACGATTCGAAGAAGGAAATGGCCGAACGGTTCGGCATGACCCATTTCGTCAACCCGAACGAAGTCGAGGGCGATCTGGTGCCCTATCTGGTCGATCTGACCGATGGCGGTGCGGATTATTCGTTCGAATGCATCGGCAACGTCAACACCATGCGCCAGGCACTGGAATGCGCCCATCGCGGCTGGGGGGAAAGCATCATCATCGGCGTTGCCGGCGCGGGTCAGGAAATTTCCACCCGCCCGTTCCAGCTGGTTACCGGCCGGGTCTGGAAAGGCACAGCCTTCGGCGGGGCGAAAAGCCGCCGCGACGTACCGAAGATCGTAGACTGGTATATGGACGGAAAGATCGAAATCGATCCCATGATCACCCACACTATGCCGCTCGAAGACATCAACAATGCCTTTGACTTGATGCATAACGGCGAGAGCATCCGCAGCGTGATCAACTTCTAAAAGTTATCAAACCGCAAAAAAATGCGGCTTTCGGGCCGCCCGTCTCACTTCAGGTTGACCCTGTGGGACCACTCTCTGCCGTCTGAAATCGTGATCTGGCGAAAACCCAGCAATTTGGCCAGGTCATAGAACGTAAAGAGGTTCTGGACGCCCAGCTCAGCAAACAATGGTGATGCGCGAACCTGTGACGTCAATGTCGCCAAGATGGCACGCGCGCGAAACAGGGTCGCGAAGATATCGTCATCAAGGGCGACGATAATAAGCTTCTCCGCATCCGTTCCCTTGGCGAACAGGGTAAAGCGAAGCGGCGACGGATCTTCCGCCAGTTGTTTCGTGAACGCGACGACGAAACCCAGCCGTCTGTCGCGGTCGCTGTCTGGCATGATCCTGGCGCGAGCCGTGTAAACCTCCGTCGAACGCGGCGCAGGGTAGTAATACGCGGCATGCCGGTCTTCCTGTCCTGACGCCGGGCCGGAATGAATACAGAGAAGAATCAGAGCCGCGCCCACGGATCTCAGCATTTACTGATCATCTATTCTTCGTTCGCTGTGAAACACCAGAAACATCAGCCCCATCCCCAACCCCAGGCTGAGTACGATCCCGGCAATCATCGCCAGAATGCCGGTGGTGCTCATCTCGATATCACCAATCTGCCGCCACACATAGATGGCTCCCCATACGGCAAGCGCGAGTATGCCAAAAAGGGACACGACAAGTAGTCCTGTTTTCATCTGCCCGACAGATCCCAGAGGTTGGGAACGGCGGTGTTGGAATATCCGGATATAAATTCCGCGGGTTCGCCCGTTTCGGGGTCGAATACACTCCGGCGCACCGCGCCGATATTGTCGCCATAGACGTGAATGCTGATCGACGACCGGTTGTCCAGCGCATTGGACACCTTGTGAATATCGCCGCGCGACGGTGACACCACATCGATATCACCGATATCCAAACGGTCTTCTTCTCCCGCAACCAGCCCGTTATCGGACCGCGAAAAACTCTGCCCAATTTCTGCGCCGCGCAACATCCCGATCAACCCCCAGACGGTATGATTGTGAACCGGGGTCGTTTGTCCTGGGCCCCACACGAAACTGACAGTGGAAAAACGTTGCTGCGGATCGCAATGAAGCAGGTACTGGCGATAGGTATCGCCTTCAACCGTGTATTCTTCCGGCAACCAGCCGTCCCGGGCAATCAGTTTCGCCAGAAGCGGTTTCGTGCCGTCAATCATGGCGCCTTCGTCGCCGTGGTGACGGTCTGCAAGGTCGGTCATGCCGCGCACGAAATCTCGCAAGGGTGATATGTCGATAGGGCCCATGATCGTCGTTAGTTAATAAAATCCGATGCTATAGGCAAAATTAGCGCTCCCTCAGGGTTGCGGCAATGCGGCGTAACGCCCCCATCAGAACGTCCAGTTCCTGCGGCGAGATCACCATTTTCATCCGGTCCTCCTGATCGTTCACGATACGGGTTGCCGTTTGCAGCAGATCTTGTCCGGCATCGGTCAGGGAAAGTCCCTGGTTTCGGCGATCCTGAGGCAGTCGCCGGCGCCTGATCATGCCCCGGTCGGATAGCCGATTTACGGCAACCGACAGCGTGGATTTGTCCAGACCGTAGATCCGCACCAGATCCAACTGACGGATATCCATGTTGGCGTCGATTATGGTCAGGAGACTGAATTCTCCGGGTGTAATCCCGAGTTTCCGAAACGGTCCCGCAAGATCACGAAACGAAGCCGTTTGCGCCTGGCGAATCTGATACCCCAGTAGTTCGGTCAGTCCCGCGAACGATATAGTCGGCAGTACGTTCTTCGCCATTCCATTTCTCCGTCGACAGAAAGCAAATTAGTTGGTATATAAAACTAACTCAAGTAATAGTATCGTTAATTCTGAACTGTAGGTCGGGACCAACGAAAATGATGAGCGCTGAAGACAACCGGCTGGTGACCGAAATTGGGCCGAATACTGGCTGCGGCGACCTGATGCGCCGGTACTGGCAGCCAGCGGCGCTGACGGAGGAATTAGGGGGTGAAAGGCCCGTTGTAAGGGTGCGTCTTCTCGGCGAAGACCTCGTCCTGTTTCGCAATGATGACGGCACTTATGGCCTGATCGGCCGTAACTGTCCGCACCGGGGCGCCGATTTGTGCTTTGGGCGTCTGGAAGACGGCGGTCTGCGCTGCCCGTTTCACGGTTGGCTGTTCGACACCAACGGACAGTGCCGAGAACAGCCGGCGGAACCACCCGGCAGCAATTTTTCACGCAAGATCAATCACACAGCATATCCCTGCATCGAACGAAACGGGATCGTGTTTGCCTATATGGGGCCAGGAAATCCGCCGCCCCTTCCCGCCTTCGACTGCTTCGAAGCGCCGGATGCCTTCACGTTCGCATTTAAGGGCTTCGTCGATTGCAACTGGCTGCAATTGAACGAAGTCGGCATTGATCCCGCCCACGCGTCTTTCCTGCACAGATTTTTCGACGACGAACCGGAGGAGGAAGGCTATGGCCAGCAATTCCGGTTTTCGACCGAAGAAAACGAAATGGCAATCACCAAGGTGCTCCGGGAATACGATTGTCCTGAAATCGATATTGAACAAACAGAAACCGGAATCCGCCTCTACGCACTTCGCCAGATAAACGAGGAAGAGATGCATGTGCGGATCACCAACCAGATATTTCCCAACGCAATCATCATTCCGATCAGCAATGAAATCATGCTGACGCAGTGGCACGTGCCGATCGACGACACCACAAGCTGGTGGTACGCGATCTTTTCATGCTTCACCGAACCACTGGACAAAGAGCGTATGCGCAATGACCGACTGGAGCTTTACACGCTACCCGATTACCGCCCGCGGAAGAATAAATCTAATGACTATGGGTTCGATGCCGAGGAACAGCGCAACTGCACCTATACCGGCATGGGCGACGACATCAATGTCCACGACCAATGGGCGGTGGAATCCCTGGGCGTGATCCAGGACCGCACCCAGGAACATCTGGGCGCGACCGACAAGGCGATTATTGCCAACAGGAAACTGCTGATATCGGCTATCGCGGACGTTTCAGCGGGGAAGGAACCGCAGATTTCCCTTCGCCCGGAAGACCCGTCATCCTGCCGGGGTCCGGTCGCGATTGACACCATCGCGCCGGCGAACACCTGGCAAACGGCGTGGAAACAAACCGCGAAAGAACGCAGGCAGAGATCTGACTGGGCTCAGGACATCCTCTCGGAAGAATTCACGACCGCGCTGGAGTCCTGATATGACCGTACCGAAAGACACGATGGGCCGTACCGGCTTCGTCGAACAGTACGGGCTTTGGACGGGGGCTGACGCAGCCGACGCAGAGCGCGTTCTTGCCCAGATCGAGGAAAACGACATTGAAGTCATCCGGCTTTCTTTTCCGGACCAGCACGGAATTCTTCGGGGCAAAACAGTCATGGCATCGGAAGCCGCCCAGGCCATGCGTAATGGTTGCGGCTTAACGACGACGTTATTGGCCAAGGACACATCGCACACCACGGTCTTTCCGGTTTTTACCCCGGGTGGTGGGTTTGGCATTCCGGAGATGGAAAACGCCGGTGATTTCGTGGCTGTGCCGATACCAGCCTCATTCCGAATACTGCCCTGGGCGCCGGGCACAGGGTGGCTACTTTGCGACGGGTATCTGGATAACGGTCGGGAAGTGCCGTTCTCGACCCGTCGTATTCTGAAGACCGCCATGCAGGCGATGACTGACGAAGGATTCGATTACATCGCGGGAATCGAGATCGAATGCCATATCTACCGGCTGGAAGACCCGATGCTGCGGCCTGAAGATGCGACCCAACCGGCCTCTCCCCCCAAAGTCAGTCTGCTGAATCACGGATTCAACTACCTGACTGAACAGCGGATGGACGAAATCGACCCGGTGTTCGAAATTGTGCGGCGCGACCTAATGGCGTTGGGACTACCATTGCGTACCATCGAATCCGAGTTCGGGGCCAGTCAGTTCGAATTCACCATGGCACCCGCCGGCGGGTTAGAAGCTGCAGACAACATGATTCTGTTCCGAAGTGCAGTGAAACAGATCTGCCACCGGCACGGCTATCACGCGACCTTCATGTGCCGGCCCGGACTAGCCAACGCATTCGCCAGCGGCTGGCACCTGCATCAATCGCTTGCCGATGCGCAAACCGGTGATAATGCGTTTATGCCGCCGTCGACCGACGATCTGATATCGGAAACGGGGGCGCGGTTTGCGGCCGGCATTCTCAAAAACGCAGCGGCAGCCACCGCCTTCACCACGCCGACGTTGAACGGATACAAACGGTACAAGCCGAATTCACTGGCCCCGGACCGTGCTGTGTGGGGTCGCGACAACAAAGGGGCAATGCTGCGGGTCGTCTGCGCCGGACCAGGAGACGGGGCTACAAGGTTGGAGAACCGCGTCGGCGACCCCGCCGCCAACCCGTATCTCTATCTATCATCCCAGATCGTCAGCGGGCTGGACGGACTGCGCAACAAACTGGAACCGCCGTCCCCTTCCAGCGACCCCTATGCCGAAGGCGTTGAACCTCTGCCGACAAACCTGATGGACGCAATCGGCGCGCTCGACGACAGCGAGCTGTTCAGGGACGCCCTCGGCAGCCAGTTCATCGACTATTTCCTACATATCAAGCGGGCGGAAATCACCCGCTTCCTGTCCACCGTGACAGACTGGGAACACCGGGAATATTTCGAGATTTTCTGACGACTGAAGCGGCCGCCCCAATTCCGCCTTAATCACCCATACTATTCGCGCGAAATCAGCGCGGGGTGAAACATGCGGAAAATCGCCGTCATCAAATATCCCGCCGTGTTCGCGGCGGGATGGCTGTTCAACTTTATCGTCGATATCCAGTTTCTGTCGGGCTTTGCCGCGGGGTGGCTGGCCCATACATGGATGGGCGGTCTTTTTTACTGACCGCCGGCTTTGATCCGCATCCGCACCACACCGCGGAAATCTTCAGGATTAACGATCTCACCCTTGCGAACGATCTCGATTTTTCCCGACCTGGCGAGATGCACCATTTGCTGTTTTACCGGGTTCATGAACCTTCGCCAGGCGTCCGGTTTGTCATGCGGACGTTTACGTTCCTTACCCAGCGCCCGCGCAACATCAACCGGCGCAGCAGAGCCGCTGCCAGACAGAAATTGCAGAATAAAGCCGGCGACCGGGTCGAGCGGTTTTTCGGGTTCGTTTTCCATATCGGGTTCATAAATCCGCAATCGACTAGAGACAAGCCGAACAGCCGGATGTAATTAGGCTCATGGCATCATCTTCCTGGCTTGGCGGTATTTCGGTCGCGATGGAGAACCGGAACTACCGCCTATATACCTGCGGCGCGATCCCGTCCCTGTTAGGCACCTGGATACAGCGAATGGCAATCGGCTGGTTCGCCTGGGAACTGACCGGGTCAGGCACCTGGCTCGGGCTTGTCGCGTTCGCAGAGCTCGCCCCCACGGTATTGACCGCACCCATCGCCGGTGCCTTCGCGGATCGCCTGGATCGATTGAAGGTGGTCCGCTTCGTTCAGTACATGTCTCTGCTACAGGCCGCCGCATTGGCCGCCTTTACGCTGTCGGGCCTGATGACAATCGAGCTTCTGCTGGGACTCACCTTTTTTCAGGGCGCGCTTCAGGGCATACACCAGCCGTTCCGCCACGCCCTTGTCGGCACCATCGTCTCACGGGAGGAAATTACCTCCGCCATCGGGATTAACTCGACCGTCTGGAATACGTCACGGCTGATTGGTCCGGCGCTGTCTGCAGTGATCATTCTCCAGCTCGGTATCGGATATACCTTCCTGATTAACGCCTTCAGCTTCGTCCCGATGCTGGTAGTTCTCTATATGTTGACCATCGACCAGAAGATCATGTCCGGGAAATCCCTGTCCGACGTTCCCGCCGAGATACTGGAAGGCGTCCGGTACGTTGGAGGGCACGGCTTTATCGGCCCGCTGCTCGTCCTGTTGTTCGCTTTCTCTTTCTTCGGTCGCGCGACGGCAGAACTGTTGCCTGGATTTACCGGGGCCGTATTCGACATGGATGCGGACGGCCTTGCCATACTGACCGGCGCCGCCGGTCTAGGATCACTGATTTCGGGCATTTGGCTATCCCGCCGCGGTCGCCTTTCAGGTCTGTCCGATACTCTGATCCTCATGGTTCTGCTGGTGGTTTGCGCCCAGCTCGCCTTCGTTTCCACGACGATATTCTGGTTCTCCGTGGCCGCGTTTGTTTTCTGGGGATTTGTGCTCAACGGTGCAGGAATAATTGCCCAGTCCCTGATACAGGCCACCGTTCCGGATTCTATCCGCGGACGTGTAGTCAGCCTTTACGGCATGCTGTGGCTGGGAACACCGGCAATTGGTGCATTCGCTATGGGCGCCGCCGCCGATTACATCGGGTTTCGTTGGCCGGTCGCCGCCGGCGCGGGATGCATTCTTTTGGTGTTTTTATGGGCCCTGCCCCGTCGGCAGCGATTGCGGAAGGAAATTGCGAAGGTATCGGCGCCGTCCTGAGATCAGGACGCCCCGCCGGGCTTCCTTTCCAGAACAGTCACCCGCCGCATATCTCGGGGATATTTCGTGTCGTCGAACGGCACGCCGCGATGCATGGTCTGCAGATTGTCCCAGACGGCGATATCGCCCACCCGCCATTTATGCCGGTAAACGAACTCCGGCTGGGTCGCATGCACTATCAGATCATCCAGAAGGGCCCGCCCTTCGTCCTTTGGCATGCCAATGACGTGGGAGGCGTGGCTTGCCAGATACAGCGATTTTTGCCCGGTTCTAGGATTGACATTTATCAGCGGATGAACGGCAGGGGGACGTGTGGCCTTCACGTCGTCGCTGACTTCGGCCATCCCACCGACTGCCCGGGAATACCAGATAGAATGTTCGGCGGATAAACTTTCCAGCCGGTCTTTCATCTTAGGCGAAAGCGCTTCATAAGCCGCGCGCATATCGGCGAATTCCGTATCCGCCCCAGGCGGCGGCACCTGATGGGCGGCAAGCATGGAATAGGTTGCCCTCTGCGGATCGAAGGTCACATCCGAATGCCACAGCAGATTGCCCATGTGGAACGCCCGACGCGGATCATCCGCCGTGTGAATGTCGCCATTTTCATCCAGATTGCCGACATCGATCAATTCATCGGTCGGCAGCCGTATTCCCCGGCCGGAGACCGTCTGCTGCATTTTCTGGCGCATCAGCGGGCCGAACAACCGCCCGAAAGCCAGATGATGTTTATCGGAAACGGGGTCGTCGTTTCTGATGACGCAGATGGCATGAAGGTCCATCCCCGCAACGAAATCATCCCTCAGGATGTCATCGACCGGCGCGGCCAGATCCAGGCCCGTTACCTCTGCGGCGAAGCCGTCGCCAAGGGGAGTAAGTTCAATCATTCGCGGTCTATTCGCCGAAAACCTTCTTTAACAGCGCCGTGGCCTGCCTAGTCGGCTAAGCAAACCCCAGCAAAACGATGGCAACCAAAAAACTTGGCCTTCCACATAACACACCTTCGTTATTTTGGTCCGGTTTCCCGACACGGCCACCAAGACAACATCATACAGTTACGACGTTCGCCTTAAACATCATAACGAATATCTGCTTCAAAAGGCCTAGCCGCCTGAAATATTGGACTTGCCGGATACGTCCAAAGGTACGCCGCCATCCTTTTCGAAATGGTTCGCCAGCACATCCGCCTCGGCACGATAGTTGTACCGACCGGCGTTAAAACGGGGTATGACGTAGCGGGCGAAAAGTTCGAGCGAACGACGCAATTTTTCCGAGCTCGCCCATTCATGGGTAGTCAGCATCACACCGCCGAAATCGCCGTTGTCCTCCAGCTTCTTCTGTATCCATGCAATGGCGTCATCGGGTGTGCCAACAACCCAGTCCCGGCGTTCCACCACGGATTGCGGGGTCATTTCAGAAATCGGCTGGTCCTCATAGGCCTGATACAAGGGCCTGAATCCGATGGACAGGAAGTACCCGGTTTCGCGCATTATGCCTTCAGACACGTCGGCCCATGCCTTTTCGCGGGTATCCGCCAGATAGAAATTACTGACCAGGTGCCAGCGGCTGCGATCCGCGGTGCGGTCATGCCTTTCGCAGGCCTCCTCAAAATCACTCCAGATTTTTGTAAAAACGCCACCGCCGGGCCGGTTCAGACCGCAGGGCGTCCATAGCTCCATATCGTGCCGCGCGGCCATATCGAGGCTTTCACCCCCGCCGGTTGTCGGCAGCGCCAGCGGCAAGCGCGGGTGCTGATAGGATTTGAGCTGCAACCGCAAATCGTTGAACTGCCAAAACTCGCCGTTGTGGCTGACAGGCTCATCGGCCTCAAGCAGGCGCACGATTACATCCGCCGATTCCGACATCATCCGCCGTGCCACGTCGCTGTCGATATTGAATAGTTTCTTGTCGGTCACCAGGCTGGACGGCCCGATACCAAGGATCGCCCGTCCGTAGGACAGATGATCCAGAAACGCAATGCGCTCCGCCACATGGAAGGGATGATGGAACGGCAAATTCACGACGGACGTGCCGAGACGGATACGCCCCGTCTTCGCGGCCGCCATCGACAGCGCCATTTCCGGCGACGGCATGGTTTCCCAGCCGCCGGAATGATGTTCACCGATATGGAAAGAATCGTAACCCAGGCTTTCCGCATATGGGATGAGATCGATATCCCTATGAAACGCGAGGGTGGGATTTTCCGACGGGTGGTGCGTCGGCATCATGAAGAAGGAGAATTTCATTGTTCTTCCTGTTTGAGGACTGCCGATTTAGCCCCACGGCCCCATAAACTGTTCGCCAGAAAAAGTGTCGGACACCGCGTCCAGCGTCTCAGGCCAGTTCTCGTTATCAATGACACGGCGCTGATCCGCGGGTCGGGGCCGCCCGTCCCACCCAACCTGTTCCATGTAGTAGTACAGCAGGATCGCGTGGCCATCTGGATCCAGTGCGATGGCGGTGTAATCCATGCCGGGGAACAGCTCCGGCGGGAAATAACGGATTTGGACACCCTGGCCCTTCAGCCAGGAAACCGCATTCTTGAGTTGGGCATAATCATTCAGGTGCACGCCGAACGACATGTTCGTCGATTTTTCCGTCAGACCGAGTTCGGCCCGCAGCGCCATCGGATACAGCGCGAGAGAATGATGTTCCGTAGCGCAGCGCAGAAAGTGGCATTCTTCTCCGTTCCAGTCGACGGTTTCCGTGGGAGTGAAGCCGAGCCGGTCGGCATAGAAACTCAGCGCGCCGTCCATATCGTCCGTGAACAGACCGACCGGCCCAATGCCGGTCACTTTGAATGGGCGCGGCAGCATGATGCCGCCGACATCGAACGGCGCGTCGCCATCTTCCAGAGAATTGGTACCTGCAGTCAGATCCACACCCGCCGTGCGCGCAATACGAACTTCTTCCGCTTCGCGCATATAGGGCAGTTCCGGTGCTTCCATGAATTTGTGGTCATACATGTTTTGCGGTTTCGACAGGCCATCCCAGCCGATCTGCTCAATGCCGTAGAACAGTTCGTTCACACGCCCGTCCGGGTCGGATGGATACACATGCCAGTTGGATCCCGGGATATCCCGGCCGGTCCGCCCGTATTTAATGCCGATTTCGTCGAACCAGCTCGTCGCGTTGCGGACTTCCTGCAGGCTGCCGACCTGCCAGGTGATCTGGTTCATAGTGGCGGTATCGACCAGCACATTGTTGTAGTCGATGGCTTTCCGCACCTTCCATGGAAACAGGACGAAGGCATGGTGATCCGTCCCGTAGCGCAGGAAATAGCCATTGGTATCGCCTAGACCTTCAACATCCGCGGGATTTTTGGCGCGCGGTCCGAAATCCAGCGTATCCGTGACCTGGAAACCCAGCAGATCCCGATAGAACCGCAGCGATGCTTTCATGTCGTTGGCATAGAAACCGAAATGACCTAGACGGCGAATCTTGAACGGCCGCTCCAGCCGGATCCCGCCTACATCAAAACCTTCGTCTATCTGCGTTGCCATTGTCCCCTCCTGTCGTTCAGGCGTTTCTGGCCGTCGGCAAATAGGGTTTGCCGAGTATATGATCGCTGACCTTTTCGGCTATGACCAGCACCGCGGCGTGAATATTGCCTGATACCAGATCGGGCATCGCCGACGCATCGACGACACGCAGGTTTTCCGCTCCCTTTACCCGGCATTCCGTATCAAGCACGGCTTCGTCGTTCGTGCCCATCGGCGTCGTGCAGGACGGGTGATGGGCGGTGACCGCGGTCCGCCTGATCCAGTCGTCGATTTCCGTATCGGATTTGACGCTGTCCCCCGGCGCAGTTTCGGTTCCCCGCATCTCGTCCATGGCCGGCTGGTGCATCATTTCGCGCGCGACCTTCACTCCGGTACGCAGCGTCTCCAGATCGCCGGGCACGTCCAGGAAGTTCTGGATTATTCGCACCTTGTCGAAAGGGTCGGCAGATCGCAACAGGACCTCGCCCCGGCTTTCCGGGTGCAGCAAAACCGGGCGCAGCCCGAAGCCATCGGTATAGGCCGGTTTAATTCCCGGGAACCACATATACGCATTGCCGGGCGCTCCGCGGAACAGGAACTGGATATCAGTGGCGGCCAGATCGGATTTGGTTTTCATGAAGCCGTGCAGACCACCGGGCAGAACCGTCGCCGGGCCGGAACCAAACAGATGCGCGCGAACAATCGACAGCGCCATACGGTCAAAGCGCATCACATCGCGGAACGGGCCGGGGTTTGGGCGTGAGGCTGTTGGCTGGACCGCCAGATGATCCTGCAGGTTCTTGCCCACATAGGGGGAATCGACAACCGGCTCAATCCCGACATCATTTAGGTGATCGGCCGGACCGATACCGGACAGCATCAGAAGCTGTGGCGTATTGAATACCCCGCCGGACAGGATTACCTCTTTCGCGGCATGAACGATTTCCGTCTTTCCAAGCCGGGAATATGCGATCCCGGTCGCGCGGTTCCCGTCCATCTCCACCCGGGTTACCAGCGTGCTGTCCTGCAGCGTTACATTTCCCCGGCGGATGGCCGGGCGCAGGAAGGCCCTTGCCGCACTATGGCGTCTTCCCTGATAGATAGTGGACTGGCTTCGGCCCAGGCCCTCCTGCGTTTCGCCGTTGTAATCTTCGGTAAAACCAAGGCCGGTGGCCTTGCCGGCTTCGATCCAGGATTCCCACAAGGGATCGGTCGACCGCGCGGTCTGGGTCTGAAGCGGGCCCTCGCCGCCCCGCCAGGTATCCTCTCCTCCTTCCCAGGTTTCCATGCGCCGAAAATAGGGCAACACATCGGCATAAGACCAACCGGTGGCGCCATTTGCGGCCCAGCGGTCGTAATCGCCGCGATGCCCGCGCACATACGCCATGACGTTGATGGATGACGACCCGCCGACCACCTTGCCGCGCATGGCTTCTATTTCGCGACCGTTCAGAGTTTCTTCGGGCTCGGCATCGTATCCCCAGTCATGGGCCCGCTTTTCATGCATCTTGCCGAGGCCAAGGGGAATATGAATCAACGGATCGGTATCTGGCCCGCCGGCCTCAAGAACTAGGATGCGATTATTGGGGTCCGCCCCCAGCCGATAGGCCAGAACGCAGCCGGCGCTGCCCGCACCGACAATAATGTAATCGTATTCTTTTGTTCCAGCCATTCTCACGATCGTCCCTGTATTCTTGTTTCGGGTATAATAACGCTGTTGGATGCCGTTCCACAAAGGCCAAGGACACAACTGGATGACCGAAATATACGTGGATGCAGATGCGTGCCCGGTGAAGGATGAAACCGTGCGTGTTGCGGAACGCCACGGCTTGGCCGTTCACATGGTCAGCGACGGTGGAATTCGGCCCAGCCAGCATCCGCTGGTTCAAACGGTCATCGTCGATCCCGGCTCCGATGCCGCCGATAACTGGATTGCCGAGCACATCTCAATCGGCGATATCGCGATCACCAATGATATCCCGCTCGCGGCGCGTTGTATTGAGGCGGGCGCGCGAGTACTGCGCCCGAATGGGGAGGCGCTGGATGAAGGTTCGATCGGCGCCGTGCTGGCGACCCGCAACCTGATGACCGACCTTCGATCCGCGGGCGCAGTTACCGGCGGTCCCCGCCCCTTCGGCAAAGGGGACCGGTCCAGATTTCTAGATTTTCTGGACCGAACGGTGCAAGCCGCTAAACGAGGCTAGAAGACCTTTGTGACCTTCAAGCCTTTACGCCCATCCGGCCCGAATAATCCATCCTGTTTAGCAAAATACAGCCATGCTCGGTAAAGTAATCGTCCGTCGCCTCGCGCGAACCGCGCCAGTGACCGTAATCGTCGATGATCAGTACGCCGCCGGACGAAAGAACCGGATACAGGTACTTCAGTTCGTGCGCAGTAGATTCGTACCAGTCCGTATCCAGCCGAAGTAGGGAAATTACCGCCGGCATATCGGCCGGGATCGTCTCCTCCACCTTGCCCTTCACCAGATGAAAGCGATCCGGTGGAAGACCGGTTCGGTCCAGGTTTTGCCGCACCATTTCCAGCGACGCATAGGCCCAGACATTGGAGGCGCCGTCGATCTTTTCGTCTGGGTCGAGAAAATCGTTTGCATGGACGCCGGCATGGTCGACATCCATGTGGGTCGGTGCAGTCATTCCCTCGAACGTATCGTAAAGGTTTAGCTGCCGCCGGGTATCGCCCATCAGGTCCAGCGTCATGGCGGCGACCATGGTGCTGCCACCCCTCCACACACCGCATTCCACGATGTCCCCGGGAACGTCGTTTTCAACCACATGCCGGACCGCCCGGTACAGGCCATACATGCGTTCGATCGATGTCATTGTGTAAGGATCGCAGGCCTCGAAAATACGCATGAAATCCGCATCCGATGAAATATCGGGATCGATTTTCGGCCGTTGCCGGATCACCCGGTAACCGAAGGGGCGCACCAGGCTGTTCAAAAATCCGCGCACGATCAGACGTCAGGTGATTGAAGACAGGTCATATCGATTCCTCTAGCATGCCCGCAGGATGTTTGCATCCGATCAGTTGACCGAAACAGAAGCGGCCCCTTGCAAAGAACCCGACGATATTTCCTTGGATTACTGGCGTCGCTGTGGCCAATGTCCGTTATCGGCGCCGGACACCGCTCCATCCCTGCCCCCTCCCGGCATACGGTATTACGTTTTCCGGAATATTTGTGCGAACTGGTGCCTGACTCTCCCGGAGTCCGGCGTTTTTCGGCGATTTATATTGACAATCAAGATCCGAAAAAATTTCGTCGCGAGGCGGAAGGGATCCTCTTGCCAATCGAATTGAGAAGTCTAGGAGATCTGCGGCAGCACCTCTCGGCGCGATCGGCAGCCGATTTCGAACAGGGACGGACGGTTGAACTGGATGGATGGATTCTCTCCCAAACAGAGGCCGATTCGCTAACACTGGCAACCCTTTACCGGATGGGCTGACTTGTTCGCCAATCTGAGCGACCTGGGGGAAACGAAACAGATCTCGTGCGATCTGTGTATTGTGGGCGGGGGCGCTGCCGGCATAACCATCGCCCGCGAAATGATCGGATCGCCCCTGTCGGTCTGCCTGGTGGAAAGCGCAGAGGAATACCATCAGCCCACCCAGGATTTGTACCAGGCTACACAGCAGAGCCGGAAACGGTCCCGCAGCCTGGAAACCGGCGTACACTATGGCGCGACTGCCCACTTAAGCCGGATCCGGCATTTTGGCGGAACCACCAATCACTGGGGCGGATATTGCATTCCGTTGACCCCACACGACCTGGCAAAGAAAGACTGGATGCCGGACAGTGGCTGGCCGATCGAATGGGAAGAGTTGAACGCCTTTTACCCCCGTGCTCAAGCTATCTGTGGGGCCGGGCCGTTTGTCTACGACGAGCGACTATGGGATACCACGAGCCGAAAATCATACGCCTTCGATCCGGATTACATCGTCAACCGGTTCTTCCAATTCAGCCCGCCAATCCGGTTCGGGGACAAGTACGGCGACGACCTAAAATCAGCGGCGAATATCAACGTTCTTTTCGATGCGAACGCCGTGAAAATCGGTCTCCAGTCCAACACGAAATCCGCCGATCACATTGCGGTCAGGTCACTCAAAGGCAAGACCGCGCACATCCGGGCCCGGCACTATATCATCGCCTGCGGGGGTATGGAAAACGCACGGCTCCTTCTCGATTCAAACGACGTCACCTCCGATGGCGTGGGCAATAGCCGCGGTCTGGTGGGCCGGTATTTCATGGACCACCTCTATGACACCATCGGCGCGCTTCTGGTGTCGGAGCGACCCCAGAAAATCCTCGATCAATATGCGGAAACGGTTCCGGATAAACCCAGTCATCCGCTGGCGGGCAAGGAACCGACCATGTTCCAGCCGATTTTTTCGGCATCAGAAGCCGCGCAGAATCGCAACAAAGCAGGCGGTGTGATTGTCATGCTGCGGGGCGAATGGGCACGGCCGGATGAAGGCATCGATGCCGTCTATCAGGCCATCCACGATCAGAACCGGGAGGTGACCGGCGAATATGGCGATCATCTTCTCGATATCCTGTTCAATCTGGATACCTCCCTGACTGAGATGAAAAGCTACATGCAGGGCAAACATCCGGATCACATGCCGGTCCTGTTCGCAATCGCCGAACAGGCCCCTAACCGTGACAGCCGTATCACCCTATCCGATCAACGCGATGCGCTTGGCCGTCCCCGTGCGCATATTGACTGGCAGCTATCCGAGACAGACCTGCGCACCTTTGCCCAGATGCCCCGCCTGCTGGCGCGGGAATTCGGCAGGCTTGGTATCGGCCGTGTGCATGTATCACCCTGGCTGGATGAGGACGCGATCTATCTTTACCGGAAGGATTTCTCCCGCGTGCTGGAGCCGGGTCGCCACCATTCCGGCACCACCCGCATGGCGTCCGACCCCGCCAAAGGCGTTGTCAACGCTGAGTGCCGCCTGTTCGATGTGGAGAATATCTCGATTGCGGGAAGTTCGGTTTTCCCGACCATCGGCTATGCCAACCCAACCCTGACAATTGTTGCGCTCGCCTTACGCCTGGCGGAACACCTCAAAAAACAGTTGGCCTGAATGGTGCTGTCAGGCCTTGGTAATTTCCTTGATAGGCGGTTTCGGTACGCCGGAGCGTTCGGCAATCTCGGCGTCCTGTTTTTCGATGACCACCCGTGCCAAATCGAGCAGTTCTTCCGTGCCGAAAGGATCGACCAGAAGCTCTCCCGCAATGCGTCGGTTGGAGCTAAGGCTGCCGTCTTCGTAAACGACGTTAAAGGTCTGGGCGACTGGCTTGGTTGAGCGTTTTTTTCGTCCGGCCATGGCACCTGATCCCCTCAATTTACTGATTAAAAACAACCCCCTGCCAGATTTTTCCCGGCAGGGGTAAATTGGTAGCGGAGGAGGGACTCGAACCCCCGACACGCGGATTATGATTCCGCTGCTCTAACCTGCTGAGCTACTCCGCCACGGGCCGCCGGATATAGGCGGTTGGTCCAGATTCGTCAAGACTTCCAGGGTCCTGCGGCCGCCCCGTATGATGGCTTTGAAGGAGATGCTAATGCTGCGGTTTTCCGCGAATTTATCGACCCTATTCAAGGAAGTTCCGTTCCCGGAACGGCCCGCCGCGGCGGCGGCAGCCGGGTTCCGCTGTGTGGAAATGCAGTTTCCGTATGACACAACGGCGAAAACGCTGGCGGCCGATCTGGAAAGGCTGTCGCTGGAGGTCTCGGTTATCAACGTTCCGGCAGGTGACCTGGTAGAGGGCGGCGAAGGAAATGCCGCCATTCGCGATAGGCAGGAGGATTTCCGGGCCGGTGTCGAAATGTGCCGCCGCTACGCTGATATCCTGCGTCCCCGCAACGTGAACGTACTCGCGGGTGCGCCGGCCGAGGCTCGCGACAGACCTGACTGCCTAAAAGTTCTCGCCGAGAACCTACACTATACAGGGCAGGCGCTATCCGGCGTGAGCGTTGGCGTCGTCGTTGAGGCGATCAACACCGTCGACCGTCCGGGTTTCCTGCTCAGTACGCCGGAAGACGTGATGGCCGCGATGGACGCCGCTGATCACGCGAACCTTTCGATGGAATTCGATATCTATCATATGGCGATGATGCGGATCCCAGTCGTCAATGCCTTCCGGACCCATCTGGACCGGATCGGCCACATCCAGTTCGCCGACGCCCCGAAACGCAACGAACCGGGCACAGGCACCGTCGATTTCGATGCTGTGTTTGCAGCCATCAGAGAGTCAGAATATGACGGCTGGGCCGCCGCCGAATACTTCCCGAAGGGCACAACTGAAGAAGGACTTGGATGGCATGCGGAATACGCCTAGGCCCCGCGCTGGATCCATCCGCCACCCAGCAGACGATCTCCTTGATAGAATACACAGGCCTGACCCGGGGCGACGGCGCGTTCGGGGGTTTCCAGAACGACCTCGGCCTCAGTAAGGTCCTCGTTCAATGACAGCCTCGCCGGAACTGGCGGCTGCATGGAGCGGACCTTCACAGTCAAATTCTCGATGTCCTCTGTATCGCCCAACCAGTTCACATCGGAAAGCCGAACGATCCTCTCACCGAGCGCAGAACCGGGTCCGACGACCACCCGGCGGCTGTCCGGTTCGATCCGAATGACATAGAGCGGCTCCCCTGCCCCGCCAACACCGATACCGCGCCGCTGACCGACTGTGAAATTGATGATGCCCTCGTGGCCTCCAAGAACATTGCCGTCTAGATCGACTATCTCGCCGGGATCGATGGCGCCGGGACGGATTTTGGCGACAACAGACGCGTAGTCGCCATCGGGCACGAAACAGATATCCTGGCTGTCGGGTTTAGCGGCTACGGGCAGGTCGAACCGCTCGGCATGGGCTCGCACTTCGTCCTTCGGGAGATCGCCCAGGGGAAAACGCAGGAAATCGGCCTGTTCTTGGGTGGTGGCAAAAAGAAAATAGCTTTGATCCCGAGCAGGATCGGCAGCCCGGTAGAGTTCCGCATGCTCACTTGTGCCGGTGCGCCGGATGTAATGGCCGGTCGCCAGCGCGTCACCCTGCAGGTCTTTTGCAGTTTTAAGCAGATCGCGGAACTTGACCGTCTGGTTGCACAATACACAGGGGATCGGTGTTTCGCCGCGGACATAGCTGTCGGCAAAAGTGTCGATCACGTCTTCGCGGAACCGGGATTCATAGTTTAGGACGTAATGCGGAATACCAACCGTTTCCGCCACCCGTTTGGCATCGAAAATATCCTGACCGGCACAGCATGCCTTTTCGCTCTTTACCGCTTCGCCGTGATTGTAAAGCTGCAACGTAACGCCGACGACGTCATAGCCTTCTTCGGTTAGCAGCGCTGCGGTGACGGAACTGTCAACGCCGCCCGACATGGCAACAATCACACGCGTCTGCGCGGGGTCTTTATCGAAGCCCAGAGAATTCATGGCGCGGAATATAGGGCTTTTCCGCGCACCGGCAAGAACAGGATCAGGCGCGTATGCGTTCGGTGCGTATCCAAATGGCCGTATCATGGAACACCGCGCCACCGTTGGGCTTGGCCGGGTCAGAGCTGGTCAACGCGTTTATGCCGATGCCCTCCTCGAACGCCGCGTTTGGCCAGATGCTTTCGATGATAACAATACCCCGGTTTACACCGTTGAACGGTTCCGCGTGCAGCACTAGATCGCCCCGATCATTACCGATCCGCACCCGGGCTCCCGCCGCAATCCCCAATTCTTCGCAATCCTTGGGATTGATCAGTAGTGTGGGTCGTTCCTCGTTATGAACCGACGTCTCCGTCTCTGTGAAGCTGGTGTTGAGGTAGTTGCGCGATGGCGCGGTCACTAGACGGAACGGACGGGCCTCGTCGACGTCGTCAATGATATGGGCAAAATCCGGCAATGATGGCAGATCGGCATGGTCAGGGCCCTGCTCTTCCCAGTTTGCCTTGAACCGGAACTTACCATCGGGGTGCGGAAACCCGTGCAGGAAATGGCGGTGCTCGAAGCTGAGATCAAGCTCGATAAAGCGCTTTTCCTTCAGTTCGTCCACCGTACCGCAGTCGTTGGTCTGCAGGATTTCGTCCATGACCTCCCAGGCGGACATCGTGAAGGCCCGGTGATCGGCCCCCAGTTTGTCTGCAAGGCTACTCAGCATGTCGTGATTGCTGCGGGCTTCGGCCAGGGGTTCAATGATCTGGGGTCCAATCTGTAGATAGGGCTGTCCGTAAGAGGTGTAGAGATCGTCGTGTTCCAGGAACGTTGTCGCGGGTAGGACGATATCGGCCAGCCTTGCGGTGTCGGTTAGGAACTGTTCGTGGACACAGAGGAACATATCGTCTCTTAGGAGGCCTTCGCGCACCTTCAGGGATTCCGGCGCGACTACGGCCGGATTGGAGCTTTGCACCATCATGGCCGTCACCGGCGGTCCGCCGTTCAGCGGTTCGGTTTCACCTTTAAGGATGGGACCGAGGCGCGACATATCAAGCTGCCGCAGGTCTGGATTTTCGATCCCTGTCACCAGTGATGTATCCAGTGAAAAGTTCTGGCCGATAGAACCATATAGCCCGGCACCCGGATGCTTCCACGCACCGCGCACCGCCGGCAGGCAGCTAACGGCGTGCAGCGACGATGCGCCGTTGCGGGACCGGGAAAACCCATAGCCGAGCCGAATGATGGCGCGCTCGGTGGTGCCGTATTCAGCGGCAAGTGCCTCAATCTCTTCCATCGGAACGCCTGTGATCTCAGACGCCCAGTCCGGACCGCGCGATTGCAGGTGTTCTTCCAGCGCCGCTGCATCGTTGGTGAAATCCGCAATGTAGTCCCGGTCGGCATGACCGTCGCGGAAAAGGATGCGCATCACTGCGCAGGCCAGCGCCGCGTCAGTGCCGGGGCGTGGGCGGATATGGACATCGGCCTGACGCGCGGTCGGCGTGCGATAGGGGTCTATCACGATCAGCCTTGCGCCACGTTCTTTCCGTGCCCGGCTGATATGGGTCATCAGGTTGACCTGGGTGTAGACCGGGTTGCTCCCCCAGACGATGATCAAATCGGCATCGGCGAATTCCCGCGGATCGCAGCCGCGCTGCGCGCCGACGCCGGCTTCCATCCCCGCCAACATCACCGACGAGCAAATCGTGTTGTGCTGGCGTGAATATCCCATCGCGTTTCGCAGGCCCTGGATGCCGTCCCGCTGGATTTTGCCCATCGTCCCGGCATAGTTATAGAGCCAGACCGTTTCGGCCCCGTGTTTCTGCGCGGCTTTGGTGTAATTCTCGGCGACTGTATCCAGAGCGTCGTCCCAGGAAATCGGTTCGAAATCGTCCAGCGTGGAATTCGGCGACTTGGCGCCCTTGCGGCGCAGCGGCTGGGTCAGGCGGTTGGGGTGATGCACGCGCTCCGCATAACGCGCAACCTTCGCACAGACCACACCCGCCGTGTAGGTGTTCGCGTCAGATCCATGCACCCGGCCAATTTTTTGCCGGGATTCCAGTTCAACATCCAGCGTGCAGGCGCTGGCGCAGTCATGCGGACAAACGGAATAGGCAATATCGAGCGGCATCGGGGGCCATCCTTGTCAGATCGAACGGCGAGTATAGGGTAAGCTTTGCACCAGTTGTATGACACAATTCCGCCAACCAGACGGCCGGTTTACGACGAAAATCGGTTTACGATCAGGTGAGGCCTCAACAATTTAGCCCACCGATATCCGTTCGCCGGACTCGGCCGATCTGATGATCGCCTCTAACACCTGCGTCGCGTGCAGGATCT
The DNA here is from genome assembly GCA_913047365.1 of uncultured Alphaproteobacteria bacterium. Taxonomy (GTDB): domain Bacteria; phylum Pseudomonadota; class Alphaproteobacteria; order MPNO01; family UBA830; genus CAJWUK01. Next base: position 44,906 of record CAJWUK010000001.1, read on the forward strand.
GGTCCGGAGTGGCGGGGAACGTATCGGTCCCCTCGCAATGGCGGCCGAAACATTCCATCTGATCCCGGATGGTGGGCATGCCCGGATATTCATACCCGTCCCAGGTTTCGGCATCCGTCGACCCGTCAGTCATCTGCACATCGAAACGGTCGTGACCGTAAATGCAGCCCCAGCCTTTTGTCCCGAAAGTGCGCACCTGCCAAAGATGGCCAGTAGCGGAAACCGTTCCGAGATACCCGACCTGCCCGTTTTCAAATTCCATCAATATGCCGGTGGCATCGTCGATATCGAAAGGAATGGCGACCCGTTTGCTTAGGACATGAACGTTAGCCACATACCCGAAAAGATTGACGAACATGTCGACCGCGTGGATACCGAGCGACGTCATCCCACCGACCGGACTTTCTGCACGGCTGTCTCGCCATTCGCCGGAATATCCCGCCATATTGGCGGAAAAATTGCCTTCGATTTGGATCATGTCACCCAGATCCCCGGACTCGATCATTTCCTTTAGTCTGATCGCGTTCGGGGAAAAACGCCGGTTATGTCCGATCGCGACCTTCAGCCCCTTTTCAGACAACGTATCAAGCGCGGTTTTGGCGTGGGCGCCGGTCAGGCAGAACGGTTTTTCGCAGAACACATGTTTACCGGCGTCTGCAGCCGCCATCATCTGATCGAAATGCGCCGAATGCGGAGAGGCCAGAACCACCGCATTCACATCGTTATCCGCCAGCACATCTTCATAGCTACCGTGCAAACGAATACCCTTTTCGGCAGCGTAGTCTTCGACCTTAGACAGGGTCCGCGTCATGCCCGCTGTGAATCGGATCACATCACTGCCACCGGTAACCGAGTTCACCAGCGTCTGTCCCCACCGTCCCATGCCAATGATTGCGGCGTTAATCACACGCGTCCTCCTTTTCCAGTAACGAGTGTGCTATTCCGCCGCGTCGGACGATTCCTGCGGCACCAACATGTCGTACCAGGGCTTGTTTTCCCGGGTCTTGGCGTCGTCAACGTGTAGCGCCTTGATCTCGGTATATTCATTCATACCCTCTTCGCCGAATTCGCGTCCGATCCCGGACTGTTTGTAGCCGCCGAACGGCATCTGCTCGGACAGCAGGTGCCAGTCGTTGATCCAGACGGTGCCAGTGCGCATCTGGCCTGCGACCGCGCGGGCGCGGTCCAGATCCTCCGACCACACGCCGCCTCCAAGACCAAAGATGGAATCGTTGGCAATTTTCACGGCCTCGTCCTCGTCCTGATATTTCAGGACGCACAACACCGGCCCGAAGATTTCCTCCTGCGCGATGGCCATGTCGTTGGTGACGTCGGTGAAGACAGTCGGCTTGATGAAGAACCCGTTGGCAAGATCGCCTTCGGTAGCACGTTCCCCGCCGCAGACAAGTCTTGCGCCCTCGGCCTTGCCTTTCTCGATGTAATCCAGAACCGTGTTCATGTGGCTTTCGGATACCACCGGTCCCACCTTGGTCGCGGGATCCAGCGGATCACCCATGGGCAACGCGTTCAGCTTAGCTACCATCTGGCCGACGAAATCGTCATGCTGGTCCGCGGGCAGCAGCAGACGCGTGCCGGATTCGCATACCTGGCCCTGATGATAGAACGAGGCAAAGATCGATCCGTCGATGGCAATGTCCCAGTTGGCATCATGCAGTACGATATTCGGCGACTTGCCGCCGCATTCCAACGTTACTTTTTTCAGAGTGCCGGAAGCCTTGGCCATAATGTCTTTGCCGACCTCTGTCGATCCGGTGAAGGCGATCTTGTCGACATCCGGGCTGGTGGTCAGCACCTCGCCGATCTTGCCTCCTGGGCCGGAGATGATGTTGACCACGCCGGGCGGGAACCCGCATTCATCAACAATCCGCGCCAGTTCCATGGCCGATAACGGCGTATCAGATGCCGGTTTCAGTACAATGGTGTTGCCAGTGCCCAGCGCGGGGCCCAATTTCCAGACTGCCATCATCAGTGGGAAATTCCACGGAATGATCGACGCGCACACACCGATGGGTTCGCGAATTGTGTAGTTGTAGGACCGGCCGGGGCGCGACATGCCCTCGATTTCTTTGGCCTCGGCGTTGTAGTTCTTCGCCATCGTGCCGAAATAGTTCATCTGCCGCTGGCCGAGGAAGGCGTCGGCGCCCGTCTTGGCTATTGTGCCGCCAGAATCCATCGATTCTAGCTGCGCCAGGTCCTTCATCCGTTCCTTCATCTTAGCCGCGAGGCCACAGATGATCTCGCTGCGCTCCTCGCCCGACATACGCGGCCAAGGGCCGTTGTCGAAAGCTTCCCGCGCGGCCGCGATGGCGTCCAGTGCATCCTTTTCGGTCGCCACGGGAATATTGGCGATAGCTTGGCTGTTCCAGGGGTTCAGGGTCGGCTTGGTCGCGCCGTCTTCCGCATCGCGAAACTTGCCGCCGATATAAAGCTGATAGGTATCCATGTCCCGGTGCCTCTTAAGTTCTTTGCAGGTTGCGCCGGAACTTATCGCAGGGCTTCGGGGCCGTCCATACACGGGAATTCGACCCCGGATGTATACGATTGCGGTTACCCCGAAAAGCACCCCGGCGCACCTCGCCGGAACCGCTGGTTATCATCTATATCGTCAGCATTAATGTGAACGGCGTATCGGTGAACCCGGAAAGGTCTATAGGACCAGCATTTGTGGGAGGGGCGCCACCGCAACCGCCGTGGGTCGCCTCTGGATGCGCTTAATCGCACTGCTGATCGGGGCGGGTGGCGCGGTTGTGATGATCAGATCGGGACTGCTTTCCGCAGAATAAGAATAACAGACGGCGGACAGAGCCACGCTTCGCCCGTCTTTATTGTGCCGAGGTGAAATCCGCCACGGTATATGCACCGGGGTGCCGCGTGATCACTCCCCGCAACTCTTCGATATTCCGGCACCCCAACTGGCCCATGGTCGCGCATATATCGTCGATATAGACGTCGATCAGATGCGCCGGTCCCCGGTCGCCAAGCGCCCCGAGGCTCCAAAGGAATGACTTTCCGGCGAATGCGGCCTCTGCTCCCAGCGCAACCGCCCGCGCGGCATCGACGCCGGATCGGAGGCCGCTATCATACAAAACCGTGCACTTCCCACCCACGCGGGTGGCGATTTCAGGCAAAACGTCGATTGGAGCTGGCAGCGCATCAATCTGCCGGCCACCGTGATTGGTGACGAAAATGCCGTCCAACCCGGACTCCACCGCACGTTCGGCATCGTCCGGGTGCATGACGCCTTTCAGTACCAGCGGGCCGTCCCATTTATCCCGATAAAGCTTGATTTCGTCCCACGTGAAAGCACCGCCGCTTTCCCGGCGGATGAACGCCGAAGCCTTTGCCAGGTCGATGCCCGGCTCCATGTAGGGGGCAAGCGATGTGAAACGGGGTATCCCATTGCGTCCCAGAGACCGCATCCAGTGGGGTGAGCGCATCGCATCCAGCCTGAGACGCATGGTCAACTTGAAGGGATTCATGATCCCGCTTTTCACCTCCCTGGGACGGGTGGTTCGGGTGGGCGTATCCACCGTCAGGACGAGCACATTGACTCCCGCCTCCTGTGCCCGGCGCACAAGATCAAGGCCGATTTTGTGATCATTTTTCGAAAACCGGTAGAGTTGCAACCACAACACATCCGGTGCAATTTCCGCCGCCCGTTCAATATCAATCCCCGACAACAGACCCAGCGTATAGGGCACTTTCACCGCCTGCGCCGCGTGGGCCAGATAGGTTTCAGCACCCGGAAAGGCAGTCCCCGGCCCGCCGATGGGTGCGATACCGATTGGCGCCGCATAGGGTTTGCCGAAGATCGTGGTGTCCGCGGACGGTGGTGAAACGACGCGCCCGTATCGCGGAACCATTTCTACGGCGTCCAAAGCGTTCCAGTTTCGTTTGATCCCGTTATCGGCCCCTGCCCCGCCATCCGCATACTCGAAAGCAAAATTCGGCAGGCGTCTCCGCGCCCTTTCGCGCAAATCGAATGCTGTTGGATATTGCCGCTTCAGCGCAAGCTGCTGGGGTGTAGGTGCGGGACGCACCGCAACAGTTTCAGGTGGCACCGATGAGGAATCCGGCATTCTTTGGTCTCTTTTCTTCTCTGTCCGACAGGCAATAGTTGCATCATAGACCGAGAGAGTTCGTTGCCGCCATGGGCAGACTCGAAGGGCACCCGATGAGCGTTTCCTCCCTTGCGGCATACGTCAACCTGCCGGGAAGGAAACCCGACAATTCTAGAAACAACCGAAAAAGCTTGACGTATCAGCCGGAAGTTCGCGAACAGCCCGATTAGCAAGATCATGTTTTCGTTAAATCGCTGGAGACCGATCGCCCAAAATGAGCAATTAGGGCATGGACTCGCTTTCTGGTTCGTAATTAACTGGCGCCAATGATGGGGATCGAACCCGTTTCACGGAATAAAGCAAAAAGGGACTACAATGGCGCGCAAGCTGAAATCGTTCAGCCGCCCAAAGGGCGGCACGCTTAAGAAATCGTACAACATGATCATTGCGAAGCGGCGAAAGGGCGCACTGGAAATCCAGTTCAACCGTCCCGACCGGCTGAACGCGATCAACGAGGAAATGGCCGAGGAAATCATGCACGCGATGGACGCGGTCGAACTGGACCGTAAAATTATCGCCGTCGTCCTTTCGGGGGATCAAAGATCCTTCTGCGCCGGGGCTGATCTGGGCGGTTTTCAGGACCTTCCCGAAGACCGGTATGACAATTACCGCGCACGCTACAACCAGCGTAAAAACCGGCTGCTCTACCGGTTCTTCATGAACTACACGAAACCCGTGATATCAGCGGTGGAAGGTTATTGCCTGGGCGGCGGGTTTGAAATGGCCATGATGGGCGACATCATCATCGCCAGCGAAAGTGCCAGCTTTGGGCTGCCGGAAGGCAGGCATAGCCTGATCCCGGGCGCCGGCGGTACTCAGAACCTCCCGCGGCTGATTGGTGCCCCCCTGGCCAAGGAAATGATCTGGACCGGACGCCGGATCTCCGGAGCGGAGGCCAAGGAATACCGGATCGTCAATCACGTGGTCGAACAGGGCAAAGCACTCGTAAAAGTGCGGGAGATCGTTGAGGAAATGAAAGGCGTCGGCCCGCTGGCCACCATGATGACCAAGCAGACGATCAATCGCGGTATGGATATGACCCTTCAGCAGGGCTTCCTGCAGGAAGCGGATCTTGCCTACATGCTGTCCTGGTCGGACGACCGGACGGAAGGCCTTAAGGCGTTTTCGGAACGTCGCAAGCCGAACTTCAAGGGCCAGTAAACAGACACACTCGAAATAGAAAAGGACAGGGAGATGGCAAAAAGTTTCCTTGCAGATAAGGATATCTGCATCGTCGCCTACGGTGAGACTAAGATCGAACGCCGGGGTGGCCGTTCGGCATATGAAATCGCGGCAGAGGTCGCGGAACAGCTTTACAAAAAAACCAAGCTGGGACCGTCGGATGTCGATGGCGTCACGTTCTGCGTGCCGTTGAGCGAATGTTCGAACCCGTTCTGGTCGGGCTACGCGACCGAATATCTGGGAATTTCCGCACGATGGCTGCAGACCAGCGATATCGGCGGTGCCTCAGCCATAGGCAACGTCGCCCGCGCCGCGATGGCGATTAAGTCAGGCCTCTGCGAAACGGTCATGATCATGGGCGCGGATGCACCTTCGACGCAGTGGCGCGCCTATTACGGCAGCTATCGCAATGAATTCTGGGATCCCGTGGGCGTTCAGGGACCGCCTGGCGCCTTCGGCCTGCTGATGAACCGCTACGAACATCAGTATGGGTTAGATTTCACGGGCCTTGGCGCGCTTGCCGTGGCCCAGCGTAACGGCGCGATCAAGAACAAGAACGCTTACGAAAAACTGCGCCAGAAGATCACCGTCGACGACTATATTAATTCACGTCAGGTGTCTTCGCCATTGCGGCTGCTGGATTCCGTAATGTGGTGCGACGGCGGTAACGGCCTGATGATGATGAAAACCAGCCGTGCGAAAAAACTCGGGCTGACGGACCGGGTCTACCCGATCTCTTACGACGAAATCTCTAACTTTGATTGCGCCAATCAGACGGCCGACATTACGAAAACCGGACACTCGATCACGGGGCCGTCGGCGCTGAAGCAGGCGAAGCTGAAACCGAAGGACGTGGACATGTTTCACCCCTACGACGACTTCCTGTTCGCGGTGATGCTGAAAACCGAACAATGCGGTTTCGCCAAGGAAGGCCAAGGGTCCCAGTTCCTGCGGGATACCGACCTAGGGCCGAAGGGCGACCTTCCGCTGAATACCGGCGGCGGTCAGATAAGCTGCGGCCAGCCGGGACTTGCCGGCGGCGGCGTCAACCTGGTCGAGGCAGTTCGCCAGTTAATGGGCGACGGGGGTAGACGCCAGGTGCCGAATGCACGCAATGCGCTGGTGACCGGCATCGGCGTGATCCCCTATGGCCGAAACTGGGGATCGGCGAACGCCATGGTCCTGGTGAATTAAGGTAAGGAGGCAAACAATGGCAAAAACAGAAGCAAAACCCCGCCCGGTTCCAAAACCGACCCCTACTACCCAGGCTTTCTGGGACGGCGCCAAAAAAGGCAAATTAATGCTGCAGTGGGATCCGATGAAGCGGAAGTATCAGTTCTGGCCCCGCGCCAACAGCGTGCATACCGGCCGACGTAATCTTCAATGGAAAGCGGCGACCGGAAAGGGCGAGCTATATTCGTTTACGATTACCCACGTACCGGTACCCGGCTTCGAATCTAAGGCCCCGTACGTCATCGGCATGATTGAACTGGATGAAGGCGTCCGGATTATTGGCAACATGGTGAATGTCCAACCGGAAGATATTGAGATCGGCATGCGGGTGAAGGTCGCCTGGGAAAAGATCAACGACGACATCACCTATTTCGCCTTCGAACCGGATCGGCGCGGCAAACGCCCCAAGAAGAGGAAATAACCAGCCATGAAGCTGGGGGCGATGCTGGCGGATTGCGCGCTGCGGTTTCCGGAACGCGAGGCAATCGTTTGCGAAGACCGGCGTATATCTTTTGGTGAACTGGACCGGACAGCCAATAGGTTGGCCAACGCCCTCCTCGCCCGCGGCCAGACCGTCGGCGACCGTCTTGTTATGTATATGCCGAACAGTGCCGAACTGGTCGAAGCCATGGTGGGCGCTGCCAAATCCGGTGCCCTGATCGTTCCTGTCGCAACCCGTCTGGCCGCGCAAGAGGTCGATTACATAGTCGGCGATTGCGAACCCTGGGCGGTGATCTTCACTCCCGAATTCCGGGAGACCGCCCATGCCGCTGCAGCAAACGCTCCGAATGACCCGTTTTTGATCGCCGTGGGCGAGGCGAATGACGGTGAGATCTCCTTTTCGGCTCTGCTGGCAGAGGGTGACGAAGCCACGGCACCGCCATTACCGACCGAATTCGACGATCTGGTGATCGGCTACACGTCCGGAACGACCGGGCGGCCCAAGGGTTCAATCGCAACGCATACAGCCATCGTGTTGCTGGGTGGTTTCATCAACCCGTCCGAGTGGGGCCTGACCGCAGAAGACCGGATCATTGCCACCACGCCGATGGCGCACCGGACGGGTCTAGGCCGTATCGCCAACGCCGTATGCCTGGGATGTGCGGTTGTCATCCTGCCGAAATTCGATCCCGTCGCCTGTGTTGACACCATCGAACGAGAAAAAATCACGGTAATTGGGCTAGTACCCACCATTGCTCGGATGCTAATGGCGGAGATGGAAAAACGGCCGGATGCGTGCAGGACACTGCGGATGATGGTAGCGACGGGCGAGGCTTTTCCGGTCGAAATAAAGCAACGGCTCGCCGCCGCCGTCCCCCATCTGAAACTTTACAGTTTCTACGCGCAGACGGAAGCCGGTTTCATTGCCTGCCTACGCCCAGAGGAACAACTCACCTACCCGACAAGCTGCGGACGCCCGGTGCCTGGTGTGGAGCTGCGCATCGTAGATGCCGAGCGCAACGAGCTGCCCGTGGGCGAGACCGGTGAAATCCTGATGCGCTGCGGTGCGCCGGGACTGACCGCTATGACCCATTACTGGCGCAACCCGGAAGCCACCGAGGCCGCCTTTCATGAAGGCTGGCTTATCACCGGCGATGTCGGCCGCCTGGACGAGCACGGTTATCTCTATTTCGTCGACCGCGCAAAGGACATGATCGTCTCCGGCGGCTTGAATATCTATTCGCGCGAAGTAGAAGATGCGCTGGAAGCACACGCGGCGGTGAACGAAGCGGCGGTGCTACCCGTCCCTGATCCTGAATTCGGGGAATCGGTTTTCGCCTATGTCACTTTTCACGAGGGTAAGACAGCGACCGAGGACGACCTTATCGAGCATTGCCGTTCGCTGATCGCGAGCTATAAGAAACCCAAGTTCGTGCGTCCGATCGATGTGCTTCCGCGCAACAGCACGGGCAAGGTGGTGAAAGTCATGCTCCGTGAAAGCGCCGCCAAAGAAACGGAAAAAATCTGATGGATCTTCTTCTCAGCGAAGAACAAACGATGCTGCGGGAAAGCGCCGTCACCTTCGCACAGCGGCAAAACGGAGCGGAACGCCTGCGTGAAATTCGCGAATCCAATACCAAAATCGATCGCGGATTGTGGCAGGAAATGGCGAATGCAGGCTGGCTTGCTATCGCAGTATCAGAAGATGCCGGCGGTCTTGGTCTGGGAAGCACTGAAATCTGCCTGGTCGCAGAAGAACTCGGCCGCGGTCTAATCCCGGAACCCGTTCCAGCGGCAGCCGCGGTTGCTGCCGCAATTGGGAATGATCCGGCGGTTGGCGAAATTGTAGGTGGAAGTACCATTATTATGCCCGCCCTCGCCGAAGGAAAACGCGCGATCGGAGATGAGAAACCTTCGGTAAAGGCGTCGGGGTCCAACGACGATGTGCGCCTCGCCGGTGCCAAGTCGGGCATTCCGAATGCCGCAGATTGTAACGGTTTTGTCGTCTCCGCCTCCTCGCCGGATGGACCGGTCTTGGCCTATGTTGCAGCGGCGGATGCTCTGTTTTCCGCAGCGGATACCATAGATGGCGGAACGATTGACGTCCTTCAGTTCGACGACACAAGCGCCCGTATCGTCTGCGGCCCCAACGAAGCCCCGCCGGCAATCACCCGTCTTCTGGACATGCTTCACCTCGCCACTGCCGCCGAACTGCTGGGAGTTATGCACCAGGCTCATGAAATCACAGTCGAATATCTGAAAACTCGCGAACAATTCGATCGGCCCATCGGTTCATTCCAGGCCCTGCAGCACCAGGCAGTTGACAATCTGGTTGCTACCGAAATGAGCAAATCTTTGATTTATCAAGCAGCACAGGCTATCGACGCCCGCGGCAGTGCGCCCGGCCTCGCCTCGGCGGCCCTGTCACGCACCGCGACCAGCGCGCTGGACGTGTGCAAATCTACGATTCAACTGCATGGCGGTATCGGGTTCACCGATGAACACGATATCGGACTCTACCTGAAACGGGCGATGACGCTGTCCGTCCGCTATGGAAATGCAGGGCTTCACCGCAAACGCTATGCGGCTGCCGCAGAGGCATATGCCTGACCACAGATTGCCTTGAACGCCACGGCTCCCTAAGAATAAAGAAAATCAGAAGGATTTTTTCATGCCCGATCAGTCATTTCGCACGTTCATCAAGAACCTGGAACAACAGGGCGAACTGATCAATTTCACCAAGCAAGTCGACCCGGCTACCGATATGGCAGCCGTGGAATGGAAGACCTTTAACGAGCTCGGCAAGGCCAGCCTGTTTTCGAACCTCAAAGGCCACGAAAACTGGCAGGCCGTAAGTGAAATTCTGGCAGATCGAAAAAAATGGGCTATTGGGCTGGGCGTGAACGAAGACGACATTCTTGAGGAGATGAGCGACCGGCTGAAGAACACGGTGAAAACCGTGGATGTCGATGCGGACAATGCTCCAGTGCAGGAGGTCGTGTTCGAAGGCGACGACGTCAATATTCTGGACGTTCCGGCGATGATGACCTCTGAAGAGGATGGCGGACGATACTTCGCGTCCGGCATGGCGATCGTGAAAGATCCCGAAACCGGCATTCGCAACATGTCGGTCCACCGCCAGATGGTACTGAACGAACGCGAAACCGGGTTCATCATGGTCCCGCGCCAGGCAAAACGGATTTACGATAAATATGCCGCCGAGGGCCGCGGTATGCCTGTTGCCATGGTCTATGGCGCGCACCCGGCGATTTTTTACGGCGCCGGATTCACCACATCTTTTGGTAAGGACGAACTGGAAGTCGCCGGATCCCTGATGGGCGAAGGCGTTCGCATGGTGAAGTGCAAAACCATCGATCTGGAGGTGCCGGCCGAGGCCGAACTGGTGCTGGAAGGAGAAGTCCTGTTCGACCGGATGGAACCGGAAGGCCCGTTCGGCGAAATTCCGGGAACCTACGCGGAGGCCACGCAATCCCATGTTTTCCGGGTGAACTGTATGACCCGGCGAAAGGACCCTATTTTCTATGCGGTCCATTGCGGGTACCCGACGACCGATACCCAGGGCACCATGGCACTGGGCATTGAGATCGCGACCAAAGAACAGCTTCGTAACGTGGAAGGCGGTCTCGACCTGCTTGACGTGCGCTGTCACCCGTCCGCCGGGATGATGATGGTGGTGCTCAAGATCCGTCCCCGGGTGGAAGGCCAGGCCAAGACAGCCCTTATGGCGGCGCTATCCGGGGCGTATCTGCATCCGAAACTGGCGATTGCGGTCGATGACGATATTGATGCGAACGATCTGCGCCAGATCATGTGGTCGATGACCACGCGGGTTCATGCCGAGCGGGATATCGTGATGATTCCCAATACCCGCGTGTTCGCGCTGGATAATGTGTCGCCGGTCGTGCCGGGACAGAACAGCTTTCACCGTATCGGCACCAAATGGCTGATCGATGCCACCAAGCCCGCGATCACACAGGTTAAAGAACGTGAACGGTTCGAACGCGCCATGCCGCGCAATTTCGACAAGGTAGATCTGGACGAATTTCTACCCTGATCAAGCCCTCTGCTTAAACCACTAACGTTCGATCTGAACAGGCACGGTTTCACGACCCGGGCTGCAAATGTAGACGGATTTTTACTGTATGACCGTCACGGACTTTGCGCTCGAGGCGATACCCTTCGATCAACCCCGCAATATGACGGATTAGGGTGGATTTTCCGGAACCAGAGGCCCCGATAAGACCGCTAGGTCAGCCAGAGTTGATATAGCAATCCCGAAGCTCCCGAGCCGATCAGAGCGAACGAAACATACAGCGCGAAGACCGGCCGTTTGACCAGCGCAAAGACGGTTGATCGGAGTTCTTTTAGCGTTGCGCTCAGGCAGCAATCCCCGGCGGCAGCAGGCGTTCTTCTTTCAACACGTACTCCCGATAGATTTCAGTAATGGATTCCCACCGCAGCATGCAGGCTTCCTCGCACACCTCCAGCGCGCGATCGGCGACACTGGGGGAATCGATGTACTTTTCGCAAAGTTCCATCTGGCGTTCGCTGTGCTCCTCGTCGGCCTCCGCGTGCTCAACGAAAAATGCGATTTCCTTCGCGTCCCTATCGAACCCGTAATGTTCGACGAAGGACGGAATGGTCACTTCCTTGTTGAGCGCGGGTTGCTGGCCTTCCTGGGTTGCCTGCATGGCCAGGGTCACACCCAGGGCTTCGTCCCGCAGGGTATGTGCGTAGTGCAGCCGGCGTGCATGCCAGGCGGGTCCGATGGTGAGGTTCTTCACCTCGTCGTCACCAAGGCCTGCGGCGTTGCAGAAATCGAATATCATCCGCGTGTGGTCATGAGGTTCATGCCCTGGGCGCGGAATAGCGACAAGGCCCTCCTCCTCCGCCAAGTTTTCGATTACCGCGTGTTTCACATCCTGCGGCCCCTTCCAGAGCAGGAACCCAAAGGATGGCAGTGCTAGCTCAACGAACTTGTAGTGGCTCGCCATGTAAACGCCCAGCGGATAAAGGTCCAACGACCCGTCCAGCATCTTCTGAAAGAACGGATGGTTCTTCGTATGCCACTTGTCGCGGATTGCGATGATATCGTTCGCAATGGATTTGTTATCAACCATTTTCGTCTCCCTAAAACGATTTTGAACCTCTGTTTTCGTCGCCGATGTTACATGCTGAGCCCCGGTTTATCGACCGCATACTGTTCCAACTCTCTGGTGATGATGTCGAATGCTTCGTCCACAGTATCAACGATCTGAAACAGATCCAGATCCGCCGGGCTGATGGTGCCGAACTCGACCAGCGCATGAAAATCGACCACCCGGTCCCAGAAATCCGATCCGAATAGCAAAATGGGCATTTTTTTCTTCATTTTGCCGGTCTGGATAAGCGTCAATCCTTCGAACAACTCATCAAGCGTGCCAAAACCGCCGGGCATGATGACCATTGCCTTGGCGAGATACAAAAACCAGAATTTACGCGTAAAAAAGTAATGAAACTCGAAGGCCAGTTTGCGCGTCACGTAGGGATTGACGTGTTGTTCGAACGGCAGGGAAATGCCGAGACCGATATTCTCTCCCTTTGCCTCCGACGCGCCTCTGTTGGCAGCTTCCATAATGCCGGGACCGCCACCTGAACAGATGACGAAGCGGCGATCCGTTTCCTGCAGGTTTTTTGACCATTCGGTCAGGCGGTGCGCCAGTTCGCGGGTGGCTTCGTAATAGCGTGACATTTTGAGATCCGCCTTCGCGCGGGCCAGATCGCCCCCACCTGCATCCGCGGCTTTCAGACGTCTCCTAGCTTCATCCCGCGATACCAAGCGCGCGGAACCGAATACCAGAATCGTATCCTTGACGTTGAATTCCTCGAACCGGTCCTGCGGTTCCAGGTACTCCGCCAGTATGCGCAATGGCCGCGCTTCGGGGGAAGCGATGAACTCAGGGTCGCGATAGGCCCGCGGCGGCTTGATACCGTCTTTTGACATTATTTCTCCGAAACCTCTTGTGTCAGGCGTTCTGTAACTTAGCCGCCAGGAATGCCGCCCCGTCTTCCGCGGCCTTCACGGCAAGATCTATTCCGCCCAGCATGAACATGAAACCGTGGATCGTGTTCGGAATGGCGTTAAACACCGCCTCCACCCCCGCTTCCTTCAAGGCATCAACGAACAGCGCGTTGTCGTCGTGGCGGGGGTCATAACCGGCGGTCATCAGGTACGTCGGCGGCAAAACACTGAAATCAACCATTTTTAATGGTGCGACGCGCGGATCAGCCATGTCCTCCGGTCCGTTCAGATAGTGACCCATGGACCATTTCATCAACGCGCTGTCCAAAAAATATCCTTCCGACAGGCGCTTCATTGACTCAGTCGGCGGTCCGCCCGCCGTACCGGGATACCAGAGCATAAGCTGAACCGGCCTGGGGCCGCCGCGCTCCGCAGCCATGGCGCAGATGGCGATGGCCATGGTGCCGCCGGAGGAATCCCCTCCAACCGCGATCTTCGACCGATCGGCACCGATGCGCGCCGCATTCTCCGACGTCCAGACAAGTGCCGCGTAGGAATCTTCATGGGCTGCGGGAAACTTGTGTTCGGGTGACAGGCGATAATCGAAGGACAAGACCAGACATCCCGCGTCCCGGCAGATCAGACGGCAGAAACTGTCGTGGGTGTCGATGCTGCCGAAAACGTATCCGCCGGCATGGACGAACACCAGGATCGGCAATGGATCACTGGAAGAGCCGGGCCGGTATAGCCGGGCGGGAATTTCCACGCCTGTTTCACCACCGGGGATTTGGAAATCTTCGACGCCTGCGACCTCAGGTTTAGGATTGAGATCCCATCTGGCGACGAAATCCTCAATGGAAGCCCGCGCGGCCGGCGGTTCCAGATCGGAAACCGGTACTGCATCCGGCCCCGATAAATCTTCGAGCACCAGTGCCGTCTGGGGATCGAGATCGCTTGTTTCCGTCATTTATCAGAACCTCTTTAACCTGCCACGAATAATACCACAGGCTGAGAGTGGATTTCTCATGTACATCTGCGTGAGATACAATCCGGCACATGACTGACAAACCGATCTGGATCACCGAAGCCGACGTTGTCGAATTGATCAGCCTGCCCGAAGCAATCGACGCGCTGGAACGGACACTGGCGCTGGAAGCATCGGATCAGGCCGCCAGCATGGCCAAAACTCACCTGATGGTCGCTGACAACGATGCCATGCACGCGATCGGGGGTGCGGCATCCGGCGCCGGAATTTGCGGTTTCAAGACCTGGATCAACGTTCAGGGAAAATCCGAAACCACGATGACCTTGTTTTCCATGGAGAACGGCGCCTGCCTGGCCTTGGTGGAAGCCACCGCTCTTGGCCAGATGCGGACCGCAGCGGTAACGGGTGTGGGGACCAAACGGCTTGCCCCGAAAGACGCCGACAACCTTGCTATCGTGGGAACGGGAAAACAGTCCCTGCCCCAGATCGCCGCGGTCCATGCGGTACGGCCCCTGAAGGAAGTACGGGTATCCAGCCGGAACCCCGAAACACGGCGGACATTTGCGGAAAATGTGACCGCGACATTGGGAATCCCGACACGCCCGGTCGGTACGCTGGAAGAAGCCGTGACGGATTCACCGCTTGTCACCCTGATCACCAATTCGACCAAGGCATTTCTGACCGGCGACATGCTGGCCAGGGGCTGCCACCTGAACGCCATGGGCGCGATCGTACCGTCGCGCGCGGAATTTACAGAGGACGTGTTCGACCGGGCAGATGTCATTGCAGTGGATTCGCTCCGCAGCGTGCAGGATCTCTCTACCGAGTTCCGCAACCGCTTCGGCACAGACGAAGACGGCTGGGACAGTGTGCAGACCATCGCGTCGGTCATCGCAGCGGATGAAACCCGACCCGACGGGGCGGACATCACGCTCTATAAAGCCATGGGCATGGGCCTGTCTGATCTGGCTCTCGCAATCGAAATACTTGAGCGCGCCCAGAAAGCCGGGCGCGGTCACAAAGTGCCGGACCGGGTAAAACTGCCGCCCCGGCTGCAATGAAACAGGACGCCGCAATAATGGAATACGACGTTATCGTCGTGGGCAGTGGCAGCGCCGGACTTGCCGCCGCAATTTCTGCCGCCGAACACGGCGCGAAGACCCTGATGCTGGAAAAAAATCCTGAACTGGGCGGAACAACGGGTTGGTCGGTCGGATCCATCACCACCAGCGCCTCCCCCCACCAGCGCAGCCAGGACATCTACGACACGCCGGACGACCACTTCGAGGATATGGAACTGTTCCATGGCGAACGCTTGCAAGCGCGGGACAACCTCGCCCTGCGACGGTTGCTGGTGGACAACACGCCACCCACCTTTGACTGGCTTCTAAGCCTGGGTCTTGTGTTCTACGGTCCGATGCCGGAACCACCGCATACCCAGCCCCGCATGCACAACGTCCTTCCCAATTCACGGATGCTGATCCACCACCTGTCCGCGCGCGCGGAGAAACTGGGAGTAGAAATCCGCGTATCGGCGCCGATGGAGGATCTATTGGTCGAGGACGGCCAGGTAAAAGGTGTCGCCGTCAACGGCGAACGTCTGGACGCCAGTCGCGGCGTCATCCTGGCGGCAGGCGATTTTTCCTCCAACGCCGTTCTGAAAGATCGCTACATGCCGCCTAATATGGCGCGGGTGGAAGGCTTCAACCCCACAAGTACCGGCGACTGGCACGATCCGGTTACGGCATTGGGAGGGCGTATTCTGAACGGTGACGTGGCGCTGGGACCGGAAATCCGTTTCCGTCCGCCGGAGAAAATGACCCTCGTGCGCAAATTGCCGCCCTGGCTGTGGCTGGCGCGCCTTGTTCGCTGGGCAATCGATCACATGCCGCCAAAATTCTTGCGGCCGTTCGTATTGGGCTTCTTGACCACGGCCCTGATGCCGTCGCTGGATCTGTATCGGCAGGGCGCGCTGCTGATAAACCGGAACGGCGACAGATTTTGCGACGAAACAGAGGCACCATCCGATTATATGCCGGACCAGCCAGAGGCTGAGGCCTTCGTAGTGATGGACGGAAAACTGGCGGCTCTGTTCCAGTCCTGGCCGAATTTTATCTCCACCGCGCCGGGCATCGCCTATGCGTACCTGGACGATTATCGACGTAATCGGCCGGATATATATTTCCAGGCCAACACGTTGACCGAGTTGGCCGAGAAAACCGGCATGGATGCCCAAAAACTGAAAACCGCCCTCGCAAAGTACAACGAAACCGACGCCGGCGGCGCGCGGCTTTCCTGCACTGAACCGCCCTTCATCGCGCTTGGGCCGGTACGGTCCTACATCATGACCACGGACGGCGGATTGGCCGTGAACGAAAACCTGCAGGTTCTGGGCGAAAACGACGTGCCGATCCCCGGCCTCTACGCGGCAGGATCAAACGGCCAGGGCGGGCTGCTTCTGGAGGGGCATGGCCACCATCTCGGATGGGGTTTCACGTCGGGCAGGATCGCGGGCCGCCATGCGGCCACCCGGGGTCAGGGGGAAGGCAGTTCAACCGACCAGGCGTCATAGCCATACACCCAGTCCGGGTCAGTTTTTTCTCGCATGAACTCGTTTTTGTGGGATGTCGCCTGCACCTTTGTGGTTCGCGGTTTGCGCGCCGCTTCGAAGCGCTGGAAGGCGGAGGGAATATCCTCCAGCCCGCCGCCCTCGAGACACCGCGACAGCACCACCGCATCCTCTAGAGCATTCGCCGCCCCCTGCGCCATGTAAGGCGTCATCGGATGACAGGCATCGCCCATCAGTGTGACGTTGCCGTCATTCCACGTCGGCAGCGGATCGCGTTCGAAAATCGCCCATTTGTGCACGGCCTGACAGGCCCCGAGCACGGACCGGACGTCGTCATGAAATTCTGAAAACGCGTCCCGCAACTCGTTGACGTCGCCGGTGGCCGACCAAGACTCCACCTGAAAATCGGGTTCCGGTTGGCTGGTGGTGAAATAAATCTCGTCGCGGTTTCGGGTGACGTAGTAGATGACGATATGCCGGTCCGGACCCCACCATTTGGCGCTGTCATCCATCAGCTTATAACCATTCATTTGCGATGCGGGAAAGGCCGTCCGATAAGCCAGGCGGCCGGTGAAGTGCGCGTCTTCCGCGCCCAGCATCCAGTCCCGGACCGGCGAATGCACGCCGTCGGACGCAATCACCGCGTCGTATTTGACGGCCTCCCCGTTCTCGAAGCTCAGCGTCACGCCGCTGTCGTTCTGATCGATGCCAACAAGTGTGTGTGCGTAACAGATGGTTTCCTCGGGCACCGCGCCGTGCAGCGCCGCGTGTAAATCCCCCCGGTGCATAAGAATATAAGGCACCCCATAGCGGTCGAACGCGTCGGGCCCAAGCGGATGATCGTTGGTAAGATTACCTGTGTCGTAATCCCGGTTGCGCCAGTGCGGCGGCTCGAACGCAGTGCGGCGAATAAATTCGCCGACGCCGATCCCGTAAAGCACCCGCATCGCATTGGGGCTCATCTGTATGCCCGCTCCTATCCGCGCAAAGGCCGGCGCCTGTTCATAGATCGTTGTTTCAATGCCCCTCTTCCTCAAACAGGCGGATACCGCCAGGCCGCCGATGCCGGCGCCGACGATCGCAATGGTGGGTTGGGAGGTTGACAAGGTGTCTCTCAATCCATCAACAGGACCGATTTCCCAACGATCTTGCGTTCTTCAAGCGCCTTGATGCCGTCCATGTATTGATCGAACGGCAGACGGTTCATGATGTTGGGGTCAACTTTGCCCGCAAGCAGCAGATCGTAAAGCGCGGCCTGGGCCTCGCCGATCAGCGGCGAGCCGTCCTTGATGTAATAGTTGATTGTTGAGCCCACCACGGAGATATTTTTCAGCAGCAGGTAGTTCGTTCGCACCGCAGGAATGGTACCGGAGGTAAAACCGGACACCACCACCCGGCCCTCGTTCGCGATGGCCCGCAAGGTGGAATCGAACACTTCGCCCCCGACCAAGTCGAAGGCCAGATCCACGCCGTGTTTGTCTGTCGCCGCCATGACCTGTGCGCGGAGATTGTCTTTCAGGTCGTCGACGGTCAGATCGATGATCGCATCCGCCCCCGCTGCCTTAACGGCATCGCCTTTCGACGGCGTGGTCAATCCGGCAAGAACGGTCTTCGCACCCAGTGCCTTCGCGAGGCTGACGGAGGCCAGCCCCACGCCGCCGGAAGCGCCGTTGATCATCACGACTTCACCTTCGCTCATCTGCCCTCGCCGGGTCAGCGCCAGATAACCGGTCAGATAGGCCAGGCCCATGGCTGCCGCCGCATCGAATTCGACGCCGTCCGGCAGCGAAAAGGCCAACGCGGCTGGGCACACGGTCTTTTCCGCCATTCCGCCGAAGATCACATGGGCAATCACCCGGTCGCCGACCTTGTGGTTAGAGACGTTGGCGCCAACGGCAGACACAATACCTGCCGCGTCTTTGCCCGGCGTAAAGGGCGGTTCGGGATTGTTCTGGTATTTGCCGTCGAGCGACAAAAAATCGGTAAAATTCACCCCGCAGGCTTTCACGTCGACTAGAACTTCATCATCGCCCGGTGTCGGGTCGGCGACATCCTCGATGGAAACGCTGCGGTTGGACGTATCGGTAATCACCACGGCCCGCATGGTTGTTCTCCCTTTTCTTCTTTCTTAACTCAGTCGTTTTCACCGTCTGGGAACATTGTTCCCTGGTGCGGCGACACAGGAATATCCTTCGCCACGCCGTCTTCTTTGATCCCCGCCAAGTTCTTGGCGAGCTTTTTCTTGTAGTCGAGATCGGACTGGCGCGCGATCTGCACCCGCTGTGCCTGCGGCGAGCCGGCGCCGTGCATCGATTCCGTTAGATAGCCAACCGCGTTGCGGCCCAGCGTCATGTTTTCAATCAGCCGCATGATGCGGAGCCGGTCTTCCGCCGAAACATCCGACCGGCCTTTCAGGAATTTTTTCAGAAGGGGCCCCGTTACCTCGCCGTTCAGATCCTGTTCAGACGGCGCGGTCACCATCAACCCGCCCGCCAGATCCTGCGCAATTCGGGACAGTTCATACGGGAAACGCGTGACATTGTGCTTGCACACATTGGCCAGCATGTCGTTGCACTGATAGTTGCCGGATTTGGTCTCGAAGCTCTCGTGCGACGCAGCGATCCCGGACGAATAAATCGTCTCGTTCAGGTGGGTCATCTCGACCAGCTTGTCGCGGATATGCGATGCATTCGGCACGCCGTTATAATCCGCCACGGTCGCCGCCGCCCCGATCATCACGTCGCCGAGACCGGTTTTGCAGACATAGGACCGGCGGTGATAGGACGTGAAGCGCTCCACCAGGTCGGAGGCGAATTCGAACTCGCCGTCCATGAAGATCAGTTCGTTGGGCACGAACACGTCTTCGATGATGATCATCGCTTCCTGGCCGCCATACTGGGCGTTGCCCACATCGATATCGCCGTCTTCCATCGACCGCGTATCGCAGGACTGACGGCCGTAAATGAAGGTCAGGCCCGGATCGTCGATCGGGATCGCGCAAACCACCGCGTAATCCTTGTCGTCCTCGGTCAAACGCATGGTCGGCATGACCAGCGCCCAGTGGGAATTGATGCACCCGGTCTGGTGCGCCTTGGCGCCGCGGATCACCACGCCGTCATCGCGGCGTTCGACGATGTGGACGAACATGTCGGGATCGTCCTGCGACGCCGGGCCCTTGCCGCGGTCGCCTTTCACGTCGGTCATGGCACCACCGATGACGTAGTTGGCTTCCTGCATGCGGGCGATGAAATCCTTGAAGCGCGCGTGATAGGGCGTGCCGTATTTCTCGTCGATTTCGTAGGTCACGGAATGCAGCGCGTTGGTCGCGTCCATGCCAACGCAGCGCTGAAAGCAGGTGCCGGTCAACTGGCCCAGCTTGCGCTGCATACGGTTCTGCATCACCACGTCGTCGACGCTTTCGGTCACATGGAGAAACCGGTTGACGGTCTTGCCACAGATCGATGACTTCGCGCTTGCGAGATCAGGGTTTTCGTTGGCAAGGTCATAGGTTTTCGCCACCGCGTTGATCGACGGCCGGATCATCGGATGATCAACGGGCTCGTCCACCAAATCCCCGAACAGATAGACCTTCAGGCCCCGTCCACGCAGGGTTTCGATGTACTCGGCGCCTGAAGAGATCGGTTTGACCGCCGTCTCCGGGGTGATTGCGCTGTCGCCATCCATGGGCATGGAACTGTCTCCGTTCCCGTTCGAATATGCCGGTAAGGATAAACCAACCGGTTGTGCAGTGCAAAATCGGCCTGATTTCGATTGTTACCCCGAGCTTGTCCTCGTGCCCGGCCGACCGTTACATTGAAGAAACATCCTGGATCCCGGCGTTAGGCTGGGACGGCCCCTTGAATACGGCACGAGACACATGATTGAAGGCGGCACCATCGGCGACATTACCTGGCATCGGATTGTCGAGGCGGAAGGACCCGAATTCGAGATCGGTTTTCTATTGCCAGATGCCACGTCCGACGCCGTCGCGCCGTATCGCGACTGGCTGGAGCCGCGGTTTTTGGAACCCGGCACCGACAGGCTGATCATGACCACCCAGTCGTACGTGCTGAAAACCAAACACCACAACATCCTGATCGATTCCTGCGTCGGCAATGACAAGGAACGCAGGTTCTATCCGCCTTGGTCGGGTCTGTCTGGCACCAGGTATCTCGACGGCCTTTCTGCGGTCGGCCTGTCCGTGGACGACATCGATTTCGTCATGTGTACCCATTTGCACGCCGATCACGTCGGCTGGAACACACGGCTGGTGGACGGGCGCTGGGTGCCAACCTTTCCCAACGCGCGCTACGTGTTCGCCGAAACCGAGTTCGGTTTTTGGTCGGAACTGAACAAGAAGGGAAAAAAATATTCCGACGGCTGCATCGACGACAGCGTACTGCCGGTGGTCGAGGCTGGTCAGGCTGACATTGTCGCCGACGACTACGCTTTCAACGACGATATCTGGTTCCAACCGACGCCGGGCCACACCCCCGGCCATGTCAGCGTGCACCTAAACTCGGGCGACAACAACGGGGTGCTATCCGGAGATGTCGTCCATACGCCAATCCAGTGCCGCGAACCGGGCTGGAGCGCCGTCGGTTGCTCCGATCGCGCACAATCGGCAGAAACCCGTAAATCCTTCCTGGACCGCTACTGCGAAACCGACACGCTGGTCATGACCGGCCACTTCCCGTCCCCGTCGGTCGGCCATGTTTGCCGCCATGGGGACGGGTTCGATTTCGAGTTCTCTGCGGTGTAAACTCATCCCGAGGAGCGCGTGATAACGCGCCGGGAGGATTTTCATGCTGAACAAGACGATTGGGCAAATTCTGCCTGAAGCGGCGGCTAGTTTCGCCGACAAGACCGCGCTGATCTTCGGGGAACGTACGTTTTCATTCATTGAACTGGACGCTCTTTCCAGCCGCATCGCGAACGGGCTAACCGCCATGGGGATCGAACCTGGCGACAGGGTGACACTGTATGCGCAGAACGGCTGGGAATGGGTGGTGGCCTATTACGGGATTGCCAAAACCGGGGCGGTGCTCAACCCGATCAACGTGATGCTGACCCCGGATGAAGTCGGCTACGTGGTCAAGGATTGCGGCGCCAAGGCCCTGTTCACCACGGCCGACCGGGCAGCACCAATTCTCGACCTGAAGGATGAGACCGATCTCGCGGAAATCGTAACATTCGGCGACGGCGCCCCCGATGGCGCCGTGGCGTTCGATGACCTTGTCGCGAACGGAAGCGACGCATTCGACATCGCGTCGGTCGAGGCAACCTCCCTCGGTAAGATCTGTTACACGTCGGGTACCACTGGTTTCCCCAAGGGCGCGATGCTCAGCCACCGTAATGTCGTGCTCAACGCTGCAATGACGGCGGCGATGAACATGCGCGTCGCCGACGACGTGCAGCTGACCGCCCTGCCCTGTGCCCATGTCTACGGCGCGGCGATCATGAACCTCTGCATGCTGTTGGGAAGCACCTTCGTGCTGATGGAACGTTTCGACGCAGGCGAAATGATGGATGCGGTACAGATCCACAAGGCGACGATCACGGACGGCGTGCCGACAATGTATTTCTATATGCTCGCCCATCCCGAGTTCGACAAATTTGATCTGTCGTCCATCACGCGTGCCGTCGTCGGTGGCCAGACCATGCCGGTGGCCAAGTCGGAGGAATGGACCGAGAAGGTCGGCTCACCCATGCTGGAGCTCTGGGGCATGACGGAACTGGCGGGGCCCGGCATCATGCAGCATTCCTATGGCGAGAACCGGCTCGGGGCGGCGGGTATTGAGATGCCCTATTTTCGCGCCAAGATCGTCGATCCGGAAGACGTCTCGCGCGAACTGCCCATCGGCGAGGTCGGAGAACTGATGGTCTCGGGATCCTTCGTAATGATGGGCTATTTCGGCAACGAGGAAGCGACAAAAGAGGCTATCGAGCCGGATGGCTGGCTGCATTCGGGCGACCTCGCGAAGATGGATGACGAAGGGTACATCTTCATGGTCGACCGCAAGAAAGACATGATCCTGACCGCCGGATACAACATTTATCCGGCGGAAATCGAACGCGTGATTTCAGGTCACCCAGCGGTCGCCATGGTCGGTGTTGGCGCGAAGGCGGATGCGGAAAAGGGCGAAATCGCCAAGGCTTACGTGGTCCTCAAGCCGGACGAACAGGCCTTACCGGAAGACATTCAGAAGCATTGCCGGGATCATCTGGCCGCCTACAAGGTGCCGCGCGAAGTGCAGATCGTGCCCGATCTCCCGACAACGTCGACCGGGAAAATTCTGCGCCGGGAACTGCACACACTTGAAGAAAGCGATGCGGCAGCGGCCGAATAAACTAGCCCTGCCGCGCCTCTTCCCGCAGTTCCACTCGCCTGATCTTGCCCGAAATCGTCTTCGGCAGCGCGTCGCGGAATTCGATAGCGCGGGGGTATTTGTAGGGGGCGGTCTGTTGTTTCACGAATTCCTGTATTTCCTTGGCCAGCTTGTCCGATGCCTCGAAACCCGGCGCCAGCGTGATAAAGGCCATCACGATTTCGCCGCGCAGCTCGTCGGGTTTGCCGATCACGGCGGATTCCAGTACGGCCTCGTGTTCCACCAGCGCGCTTTCGACCTCGAACGGGCTGATCCGGTAGCTGGCCGATGAAATGATGTCGTCCGACCGGCCGACGAACCAGATATAGCCGTCGGCATCACGCGTCGCCGTATCGCCGGTGTAATACCAGCCGTTGCGGAACGCCTCCGCCGTCACCGCGTCGTCGCGGAAATAGCCGCGGAACAGCCCGGGCGGCCAGGGTTCCGTCACTTTCACGCCGATATGGCCAACTTCATCATCGCCCAACACGTTGCCGTCATCGTCGATTATATCGATAGTCAGGCCGGGCACCGGTTTACCCATGGACCCGGGGCGGATTTCCATTCCCGGAAAATTGGCGACGATGTTTACGGTCTCGGTCTGCCCGTACCCGTCATAGATGTCGCATCCGGTTGCGTCCTTCCACGACCGCATAGCTTCAGGGTTCAGCGGCTCGCCTGCCCCAAAGCAGTGCCGCAGCGACGAAAAATCCGCCCCAGACAGATCCATCTGGGCAAACACGCGATAAACCGTGGGCGGCGCGCAGAACGTCGTCACCTTGTGGTCGCCAATGATCTTCAGATGAATATCGGGGTCGAACCCTTCACCGTCAAACAACATCACCGTCGATCCCGCCAGTAACGGTGGATACATCAGTCCCCAGGCCGCCTTGGCCCAGCCGGTATCCGTCAATGTCCAGTGCACGTCGTCTTCACGCAGATCCATCCAGTAATCGCCGGTGATCGAATGGGCGAGGCCATAGGAATGATCTCGCCCCACCATCTTCGGGTTTTGGGTGGTGCCGGAGGTGAAATAGATCAGCATCAGCTCGTCAGC
Source organism: uncultured Alphaproteobacteria bacterium (assembly GCA_913047365.1). Lineage (GTDB taxonomy): Bacteria > Pseudomonadota > Alphaproteobacteria > MPNO01 > UBA830 > CAJWUK01. Next base: position 68,905 of record CAJWUK010000001.1, read on the forward strand.
CGATGTCTTGGGCAGCGCATTGCGGTCCACCGTATCGGCCTCCGCCGCGCACATAATTTCCAGCGATAGCCAGCCGTCCCGTGCGGCGCCCACCAGGATTAGATGTTCCAGCGTCGGGCAGTTAGCTTTTATCTGTTCCACCTTTTCCGCGTGTTCGGCAGTGACGATGGCGATGCGGGCATCGGCGCGGTTGATCCGGTATTCGATATCCTTTGCGGTCAAAAGATTAGTGCCCGGCATGGCGACCACGCCGGTTTTCGTGCAGCCCAGCAGCACCTGGTACCATTCGACGATCCGCGGGATCATGACGAAGGCGAAATCACCCTTTTCCGCGCCCAGTGTCATCAAGGCATTGGCGAAGCGGCTGGAAAGACGGTCAAGGTCCGAATAGCTGTGTTCGACTGCGTTTTCGCCAGTCTTGTCGACGGCGATCAGCGCGGTTTTGTCATTTTCCCGGCCACGTTTCGCGACCACGTCGAAGGCGAAATTGAAATTATCCGTGATATCGAACGAAAAATTCTCCCTTGCCGCCCGATAGTCGAATGGTACAAATGTTGCGGCCATCGGCTCTGTCTCCCCAAATTCCCTATGATGGGATTCCCTCATATCCCGGGAGTCTGCGCAAGTATCGACTCATCCGTTCCCGGTGTGATCTAGTTTGGGGAAGGGGAAAAAATAGGACCAAATCGATGAGCGACGTCGCCTTCTTGCCTGCAAACCGACTGGCCGGTTTGATCCGTCGGGGGAAGATCGGATGCCTGGAACTGCTCGATCACTATATCAAGCGGGTAGAACGTTTTAATCCGGCCCTGAACGCCATCATCGCGACCGACTTCGACCGCGCGCGGAAAGACGCTAAAGCGGCGGATACCGAGACGACTAAAGGGTCATTCCGAGGCCCGTTGCACGGTGTTCCGATGACCGTGAAGGATTCCTTCAACGTGGCCGGACTGCCGACCACTTGGGGAGTGCCGGTTCAGCGGGGGAACCGGGTGGAAGCGGATGCGCTGGCCGTTCAACGCCTGCGTGACACGGGAGCCATTATCTTCGGAAAAACCAATATTCCGATGTGGTTGGCCGACTGTCAGAGCTTCAACGAGATTTATGGGCGAACAGCAAACCCCTGGAACCTGGAACGCAGCCCGGGTGGGTCTTCCGGTGGCTCTGCCGTCAGCCTGGCCGCTGGTCTTACGGGGCTGGAAATGGGCAGCGACATCGCAGGATCCATCCGCAACCCGGCGGCTCATTGCGGGGTGTTCGGCCACAAACCCACCATGGGCATCTGTTCGCCCATCGGCCATACCCTGAACGAGAATGTTGCGCCGATCGATATGCTGGTAATTGGGCCGCTGGCCCGCAGCGCTGCCGATTTAGAAATCGGACTGAAAGCTATTACGGGCCTCGACGAGATCGACGCTCGCGGACTCCACGTTTCCCTGCCACCGCCCCGCAAGAAACGGCTGGACGAATTCCGGGTTGCGGTGCTGGTTGACGACGAGTCCATACCTCTGGAACAGGAAATATGCGCCCAGCAGGAGGCTCTGGCTGACTTTCTCCGTTCCAGTGGTGTAAGGGTCGATATCAGCGCACGGCCGAATTTCGATCCATCAGACTCCCATCGGATATATGACATCGTCCTCAGAGCGACGACATCGGCGCGGCAGACAGACGACGAATTCGACGCGAACCTCGTCGCCCGAAACGCCCTTGCGCCCGATGACGATACCAAGTGGGCACGGATGCTTCGCGGGATGACATTGTCTCATCGTGACTGGACGGAGCTTAACGAAGCTCGCCACCGAATTCGGTGGAAATGGCACGAATTCTTCCAGACATACGACGTGATGTTGGCGCCGATGACGGTCACTGCCGCCTTCTCGCATGACCCTACACCGCCCTATGAACGCACCGTTTCGGTGAACGGAACTGCCCAGCCGTTCATGAACCAGATTGCCCTGGCCGGATACGCGAATTTCTC
>CAJWUK010000002.1 GCA_913047365.1 uncultured Alphaproteobacteria bacterium
CTATCTGAAATCCGAGCTTGAGCTGGCTTGACGATCGTAGGGTCACCCTCCGTTGTTCGTTTGGGGCCCGCCTGCTAACGTTCCCCGTAAGAATAGAACCTGCGGACGACCGGACGAAGTCTCATGCTGAATTATGCCAGTGTGTATATTGCGAGCTGGGCACTCTCCGTGCGAGCGAACTGCCTGTTTCCGGAAGCGCGGAGGTTGACGTCGAACCCGGCGGTATCGGTTCGTTTGAGATCACCCGTGATGGCGCAGCGGTAGGGTCAAAGCTTTAGATCAGCAGGTTACCGACGGGTAAAGAAATAAAAGAGATAAGCGCGGGGTAACAGGATGACGGATTTCGAGAAAACGTTCGATTACATCGTTGTGGGGGCGGGCTCCGCCGGGTGCGTGCTGACCAACCGGTTAAGCGCGGATGGATCAAACAGAGTGTTGACGCTGGAAGCTGGCGACCGGGACAAAAGCTTCATGATCCATATGCCGCTGGGGGTCGGGCAGGTCTGGCATGATCCGAAGTTCAACTGGTCATACGAATCCGAGCCTGAACCCCATGCCGACAACCGCCGATTGTTTCATCCGAGAGGCAAGGTGCTTGGCGGGTCGTCGTCGATCAACATGATGGCATATGTTCGGGGAAATCATTCAGACTACGACCGTTGGCGACAAAAGGGGCTCACCGGCTGGTCGTTCGATGACGTGCTGCCATATTTTAAGCGGGCTGAAGCGTTTCAGGACGGGCCGGATCCCTATCACGGGTCGGAAGGGCCCTGGAAGATCCAGACTACGGCAGTCCAGGATCCGATTTTCGATTGCTTTTTCGACGCGGTGGAGCAGGCGGGATACCAGAAAGCGCCGGACTACAACGGGGCGTCGCAGGAAGGCTTTGCCCGGCTGCAGGTGAACGCGGTCAAAGGCCGGCGGCAATCGACCGCTGTCGCCTATTTGCGCCCGGCCATGCAACGCTCGAATGTCGAAGTGGAGGTCCGCGCCCATGTAAACAGGGTGATCGTCGAAGACGGCCGTGCCATGGGTATCGAATACACACAGGACGGCGCTGTTCACACCGTTCGCGCCGAAAAGGAAGTAATCCTTTCCGGCGGGGCGATCAATTCACCACAGTTGCTGCTGCTGTCGGGCATCGGGCCGGGCGATCATTTGTCCGAGATGGGGATCGAACAGGTACACGATGCGCCTGGGGTCGGGCAGGAATTGCAGGATCATCCGGCCATCGGCGTTGAATACTATTACAAGGGGGATTCCCAATTTCACCGAGACCTGCGGCTCGATCGTCTGACCTTTCATGTCGCGCGGGTGAAGCTGTTCGGTACTGGCATGGCGGCATCACCGCCATCATCCCTGACGGGTTATGTCAAAAGCCGCCCGGACCTGGAAATTCCCGACATCCAGATGTTTTTCCGTCCGATGTCGATGTCGGCAAAGCAATGGTTCCCGGGGATTATGCCACCGGCGGAACAGACATTTGCCTGCCGCGCCTGCCACCTGCGCCCCGAAAGCCGGGGGCAGGTATGGCTGCGATCCGCCGATCCAAGAGATCCGGTAAAGATCCAGAACAATTTCCTGTCCACCGATGAAGACCGGCGTGTTTTGCGGGAAAGTTTCCGGATCATGCGGAAACTGCTCAAACAGCCCGCCTTTGATGTCGTGCGCGGTGAGGAATTTGCTCCGGGCGCCCATATCCCGGACGACGATGACGAGGCCATAGACGCCTATGTCCGCGAGACGCTAAGCACTGTGTTCCACCCGACCACTACCTGCCGCATGGGCATCGATGACCGCGCGGTGGTCGATGCCGAATGCAAGGTGCGGGGTGTGGACGCGCTGCGCGTGGTAGACGCCTCCGTGATGCCGGATATCGTCGGCGGTAACCTCAATGCCACCGTTGTCATGATGGCGGAAAAAACGTCCGACATGATCCTTGGCCGGCAGGCGCTTGCCGCCGAGGCGGCCTGACAAACAGAGGGGGACAACCGCCATGTTACCAATGCCCATTGCCGATCACGATGCCATCACCGAGGAACTTGCGGAAACCGGCCGGTATGTGAAGGTCCTTTGGCAAAGCGATGATACGCTGATGTTTATCGCGCGCGGTCGCGCTTATCGGAGCGAATTTCACATCAATCCGTCCGACGAACACATGACCGTGCTGAAAGGGGAAATGAAGCTCCATTATCGTAAACCCGACGGCAGTGAAGATATCGCTGTGCTGAAAGAAGGGGAGACGATCTATACCGCGGCCGGTATCCCTCATTCGCCGCGTTTTCCGGAAGACGCCTTCCTGCTGGTAGGGGAACGGATGCGGCGGTCGGGGGAGACCGACAGTTTCCAGTGGTTCTGCCCCAATTGCGACGCGCAGATCCATGAGGAGTTTTTTGTCGTCGACGATTACACTAAGGATCCGGTGTCTCGGGCGTATGACAATTTCTTCGACTCAATCCCGGCGCGCACCTGCGACAAATGCCACACGGTGCATCCCGGCCGGGATTTCGAATAGTCCGCTGGTTCAGGAGCAGAGAGAGCATAAATGCCAAAAGAAATCATCACTTCCGCTACGTCTCCGACCACCGGGTTTACGGACAAGGCGACGCCATCACCTCTGGCCCAGGGCATCCGGTTCGGTAACATGATGTTCGTCTCGGGGCAGGGGCCGCTGAATCCTAAAACCAAGGAGGTGGTGTCCGAGGACATCCAGGAGCAGACCCGTCAGACCCTGACAAACCTCGAGGGCGTGCTGGCCGCGGCGGGCGCAGATTTCACGAATGTTGTGAACATGCGGGTCTGCTTGCGCGACACCGTTGATTTCCCGAAATTCAATGAGGCCTTTACCGAATTCATGCAGGGCGAAAAGGTAACACGTACCTGCATCGGCGGCACGCCCCACAGAGCCGGCGTCAACGTGGAAATCGACTGCGTGGCGATGTTCGACTAGACGGCTGGCCTAGTAAAACAGCAGGGTCCGGACTTCGATGCTTTCCCGTGCGGGGAGTGACGGGTCGGCGCCGTTCGGGTCTTCGAAGGCCGCGTGGGCGGTCCAGCGGGCGCGGCCGTCCAGTTCGGAATCGAAGCATTTCAGCAGGATAACCTCGTCCCGCTCCATATCCGGGAAATACGTCCAGCGCTGGTTCGCGTTGTAGCTGAGGTTCAAAATGCCGCCGATCCGGTTGCCGTAGTTCCGTTCCGCGGGGATCATGTCGTTCTCGCCGATGCTGTCCCACGGGCAGATTGCGATGGGATCGGTTTTGACTGGCCCTGTCAGGGGCCGCCAGACATTAATGGATGTGAAGCGGCGTCCCAGCTTTTCTTCAGCCTCGTCTTTCGGGAGGAGGTCTTTCACCCGCTGGGGCGCAGAACGATCCGTGAAATCGTTGTGGGCGCTGCGCACCGGATCCCGCACGCCCAACCTTTCACGCTTTTCCGGATCGCCGATGCGAATGGTGTGATCGAAGATCACCACTTCCTTCGCGCTTGTCCGTTCCAGCAAAAGCTTTTCCAGTTCCGGGTAGTAAATATTGCAGACCTGATCGTCGTCGGCGAAATCAGTGACGGCGGTCTCGTATTCCAGGAACTCAAATCCGTCGACCTCCATGTCGAGCTCAGCGGCGATCGGTCGGCCGTCATGGATGGTGACTTCCTTCATCTCGTACTGGCCGGTTTTGGGATCGCTGCGCCCGCCGCCGCTTTCACTCACCTGTGTGACGGGTGTCTCGGAGGTGGGAATAGTGAACTGAAGCAGTCCGGTAACGGTTTTATCTATGTCCAATGTAGTGTTCATTGAAATCACCTTAACAGCGATTGCCAGAGCAGCATAACTCTCTTTGAAGCCGGAACATTCTGTTTCATCTCTGACGTTCGACCGAATTTATCGAGAAGCTTTCCAAACACGATACCTTTGTGCATAATCAAATCTGGAATGGGAGGTAGATATTCGTGTTATGCGGAGACAAGGTACCGTTTAGCACTTATTCTACAAATAGAATAATAAAAACAATTATTTAGAAAATGTTATTAAACCCGAATTCAAAGTATATACAGGGTCCGACCAATGCCCTGGCCCTGGTTGGCGGTGTTGCGATCATCCTGTTAATGCTGCACGTCGTTGCAGACGTTATGGGTCGTGAATTATTTCGTTTTCCGTTAGAGGGTACGCTCGAGATTGTCTCCTTTTATTACATGGTTGCGGTAACATTCTTTCCGCTGGCTTACGTCTGCCACAATGAAGGTCATATTAGCGTTGAGTTATTTACGAAAAATCTTCCGAGACGCGGAAATCATCGGCTAGAGGCCATTCTTCTCCTCATTTCATTTATATTCACACTCTGGTTCGCGACTGAAACATGGAGCCGTGCCCTGGAGAGCTACGCCGAAGGTGAAATGTGGGAGACGGCGGATGACATGATCTCGGTGTGGCCGAGCAGGTTTATTCTACCGATAGCGACGCTGATGATGGCTATCTACCTATTCTTTCGGATGTTCCATGAAGCCCGTCTTTCGATGTCAACAAAGACAGATTGAGTGAGTGAATTAGATGGAATTCACTGATCTGCAAATAGCGTTTTCGGCGATGGGAATACTGCTCGTCCTTATCGCCCTCCGTCTACCTGTCGGATTTGCTTTGTTTATCGTGGCCGTTGGAGGTGTTGCGGCACTAAAGGGCTGGGACGTAGCGGCAGGCATGATCCGAAACGAACCATTTGACTTTGCCGCCCATTGGTCGTTTTCGGCAATTCCAATGTTCCTTTTAATGGGCGCCGTTGCCCACAACTCCGGGATAAGTAATTCGCTGTTTTATGCGGCTAGGTGTTGGTTTGGCGGGCTCCCCGGTGGCTTGGCCGTCGCGACGAACTTCGCTTGTGCTGGTTTCGCCGCAGCCTCCGGCTCGAGTACGGCGACGGCGGCGGCTTTGGGTAAAATCAGCGTTCCGGAAATGTCTAAGGCTGGATACGATATCGGATTATCCAGCGGAACCGTTGCAAGCGCCGGTACACTGGGGGCTATGATCCCACCATCGATCGCTTTTGTGCTTTACGGGATTTTTGCCGAGGTCTCTATAAGCAAATTGTTTATTGCCGGTGTTTTGCCAGGGCTCCTTACAGCGGGCATCTATGCGCTGATGATCATAGCAAGGTGCAAGGTTAATCCGTCCCTCGGCCCGCCGCTTGAAATCAAAATGTCGTTCATGGAGAAGGTTATAGCTCTTAAGGACGTATGGCCGCTCCTCGTTTTAATAGTTGCGATAATCGGGGGTCTATACGGGGGGTTGGTTACGCCAACAGAAGCCGGGGCGTTTGGTGCCTTTGTCGCGGTGGTGATTTCTTTTCTTCAGGGGAGAATGAACCTTCGGGTTCTTAAGGATAGTGTTCTAGAGGCGTTGGCGGGTACGGCCAAAATTTTCTGGGTGGCAATCGGTGCCGTCATGTTAACCCGTTTTTTGGCGATGGCTGGCGCAGAGGATTTCCTTAAAGACCTTGTCGGAAGTTGGGCTGCCGAGCCGTTACTACTCGTCCTTGCGGCTTCATTGATTTACATCGTACTCGGAATGTTTCTCGACCCACTTGGCGTGCTTCTTCTTTCGTTGCCGCTCCTGCTGCCAATGTTTGAGGCGCTAGATCTTAATTTGATATGGTTTGGCGTTCTGGTTGTTAAATACATAGAAATCGGTCTTTTGACGCCGCCCGTTGGCCTTAATGTCTATGTCATTAAAAGCGTGGTCGGGCCGGAAGTTTCATTAGAAACAATATTTAAGGGTGTGGGTTGGTTCCTGGTCTGCGAGGTATTGGTTGTCTTGCTATTGGTATTCTTCCCGCAGATATCCCTATTTCTGCCTTCAATGATGCAGTAGGAAAATTAGTAGTACCATAATTTAAAATAGATCAACGAGGAGGGAAGCATGAGTTTAAGAAAATTAGCCGTCGCCATAGCTGGAGCTGCGTTTATTCTGGCCGCAATGCCAGCAAAAGCAGATAAGGCTTACGTATACGGCCAATGGCTACCACCGAAGCACAATGTCAATTTATGGGGCCTGAAGCCGCTGGTAAAAGAACTGGGTGATAAAGGTATCAAATGGAAACTTGTTACCGGCGGACAGCTTTTTAAAGCAAAGGGAACGCTTAAGGGCGTTGGGAACAGAACTGCCGAGGCAGGTCTAGTCGTTCCGAGTTACCATCGAACGCAGCTTAAACACGCTTTCATTATTTCCGATCTTCTCATGATTGGCCGGAATGAGCTCATTATGAATGGCGCGGCTCACGAAACCATGATGCTTGAGTGCCCGGAATGTATGAATGATTACAAGAGACAAGGCCTTATTTACTTGGCCGGTTATGGGGTCGGCGGTTATTCGATGCTTTGCCGAACAATGGTCACGAAATACACCGATATTAAGGGTTTGAAGATCCGAACTACTGGTGCATTGGGGCGTTGGGCGAAAAAGCTTCAGGGAATTCCGGTTAGTATGTCGATGAGTGATACGCCTGAGGCAATTAAACGAGGTAATATCGACTGTATCGCCGGTCCGGTGGCCTGGCTTAAGTCTTATCCTATTGTAGATAGCATTAAATCAGTCCTGAATTACGGTCTTGGATCCTACTCCGGGCTTGGCCTTTTCGTCATGAACCGGAAGGCGTGGGATGCATATTCAGATAAGCAGAAGCGCACTATGTGGGATGCGATGCCAGGAACCATTGCCCGGACAGTGATTGATGGGTATGTCGGTGATGATTTGATCTCTCGTCAAATGGCGAAGAAACAAGGGATCAAGATCACTAAGACCGGTGCAAAAATGCTGGATATCTGGAACGAGCACAAAAAAGGAGAGGTCGCCCTCGCCGTAAAAAATGCCTCCAAGATGAAAGCGAAAAATCCCCAATCGATTGCCGACAAATTTGTGGCAAACGTGAAGAAGTGGGAGAAAATCATCGCAGATGCCGGCTTGGAAAACGCAATTGCAAATGCAACGCCGGAGCGCTCAAGCCTCGCCAAGGCTTCAGCGATATACAAGGGCCTGATGATCAAGCATATTTATTCTAAGATTGATCCAACCAAGCTTTAGAATACTACTCTAGAACAGGAAAAAGGCGGTCTCTTGAGACCGCCTTTTTTTAGTCTCTTCTGTCTATAACCCTCTTGCTTTTTAGAGTGTCTCCGGGGGCGTAGATTTTTTGGGCATCCGAGAATTCTATTTCGGGGGTGACGCCGGTTGCCGCTTTAATTTTCTCCGCGATATTAGGCGCTTCGCCAGCGATCCGAATTCTTAGTCGGTCCGGGGATAGAGGATCGTCCGGGTTCTGCCTCTCTACTACCATCTGGTATTCACTTACCGAAGGTTCCGCCAATAGGATATCCTCCATCAAGGCAGGGTTAACGAGCATTCCCCGGATTTTGAGCAGAGAGTCCATACGGGTGGGTGTTTCTATTAGGCGGTCGGTTGACGATCCACAATGGGGGCAGGGTCCGTCGGCCAGAACAGAAATGTCGCCCAGTGCATAGCGCAACAGAACCGTGCCCCGCCGGTCCAGATGGCTCAGCAGTACCATTCCTCGTTTCCCGGGGGACAGTGGTTGGTGGTTTTCGGGGTCGACGATGCTGATATGGAACTGATCCGGCGCGGGATTGTGAAACCCGGATCCCGGCACGCATTCAACCATGCCGCCCTGCATTTCCGTTGCCCCGTAGGAGATGGAAACGAATACTTTATTCGCCCCAAGGGTTGAAAGACGATCAGTAAAATCCTTGCGCAGGGTTTCGGGCGCGGCTTCGCCGGTGATAAAGACGTGTCTCACTGAGGAGAAATCGGCGCCCAACTCTGCCGCCCGGATAAGGACGCGCCGAACGTAGCTCGGGACACCCCAAAGGATCGTCGCACGATGGCGTTCGACCAAGCCAATCACGTCGTCCATCCCGCTGCCATGACCGAAATGTTCGGACGGGTTACCGGGCAGGGTGTTGATGACAGGTATTTTCAGGGCGGCGGCCGCGTGAGGAACCCGGGCATACGCGCCGTGCGGCCAGACGGTTAGCGGAAACAGGTTTGCGATAACATCATCGGCATCAACGCCGCGAAGGCGCATCATGCCTTCCTGTACCGAGAGGATCCGATAGAAATCATAGGCGGTGGAATAGAACGGCGTTGGCTTTCCGGTGGTCGTCCCTGTGGTGTGCATGACATCCCATGTAGCGGCTTCTTCCGGCGACAGCCCGTTGGCTTCCAGCCGGTAATCCTCGGGGGAATTCATGTAGTCTGTTTTGGTCGTCACCGGCAGTTTCGAAAGATCGTCGATGCTTTGCAGATCGTTGCGGGATAAAGCCTCGGTTTTCGTCAGTTGGCGGTAGGCGGGGTGACGGTCAAAAACGAGATCCAGGGTTGCCGCAAGCTGGGCGTTACGGCGGTTTCCAATAACTTCCGCGGGGGCGAAAACGATATGGGGCGACCGGTCCATAGGCCCTCGTTGCTTGGGGTTGTTCAGGAGCCTACCAGATGTATCCTGATCTGAACCAGCCACGAACTGATCCATTATGGCCAATCTCGCCTCTCTTCTCGACCATCAGGCAATTCGCAAGCCCGAACACCCCGCTATAATCGAAAACGGGGAAAGCGTGTCCTACCACGACCTGGCCGTGCGCGTCCGACAGTGGGCGGGTGCACTGGAAAATGCCGGCTTAAAGGCGGGGGACGTTATCGCGGTTGGGCTGACCGACAGCGCAGATCATATCGTTATGAATTGGGCGGTAGCCCGGATGGGCTCCGTTATTCTGCCCGTCGATCACCGCTGGACCGATGCTGAAAAGGCAAATGTCATCAAGGGTTTCGGTGCAAAGGCTCTGATTTCCGAGAGCGGTGAGGGACCGCCTGAAATGACAGTTTGGCTAAACGATGATTTCCGTGCCAAAGCTGCCGCAATTGATCCGGACCGCTCTTTTCCGGAAGACGACGACCTTCCCGTAGTCCTGTCACTGTCTTCCGGTACCACCGGAAGACCCAAGGGCCCGGCGCTTTCCCATCGCCAGATGCGTGCCCGCTGGTTAACGCAGCTTGTTTCGTTGGGGTTTACCGAGCGGGACCGGTATTTGTCCGCGACACCGTTATATTTCGGAGGCGGACGTTCATTCACGATGAGCGCAAACTGGTGCGGCGCGACCGTTATCATGTTTCCGCCGCCTTACGAGCCGGAGGCACTTATATCTGCAGCCGGGGAACATAAGGCGACTACCACGCTGTTGGTGCCCACGATATTGCGTCGTCTGCTGGCTCTGAAGGACGAAGACGCGCTGCTTTTCGAGAATTTACGGCTAATGCTGTGCACGGGCTCGATTTTGCATCAGGAGGAACGGGAACAGGTTATTCGTTATCTCTGTCCTGATTTCATCAACTACTACGGATCGACAGAAGGCGGCGGCGTGTCGATTTTGGCGAGCGATCACGGCCTGGAAGCCGCGGGATCCGTAGGGCAGGTGGTTTTCGGTACGAACGTGGAAATTGTTAATTCAGATCATTACCCCGTCGACAACGGGGAGGTGGGGCTAATTCGGTACAAGGGAGACGGTGTGGCCTCCGGGTTTTACAAGGATGCGGAAGCAGACCGCGAAGCCTACCGCGATGGCTGGTTTTACCCCGGCGATCTGGGCCGTTTCGATGAAAACGGGTTCCTGTTCCTTGCTGGACGTTCGAAAGACGTAATTATAAGGGGTGGTGCGAACATTTACCCGGCGGAGGTCGAGGCCGTTCTGCTGAGCCATCCCGATGTGGAGGACGCTGCCGTGGTTGGCGTTCCGTCAAAGGAGATGGGAGAGGAAATCATCGCATTCGCGACAGGCGCCGCCGATGCCGGGACGCTGGACGCATATGTTCGCGACCGAATTGCCTCCTACAAAGTGCCGAAGGCCTTCGTGATGTTGGAGGCGTTGCCGAAAAGCGGTCTCGGAAAGGTCCAGAAAGAAGCGCTGAAAAAAAACGCGGAAAATTTCCTATAAATTATACAATTTCAATGCATTATCTCTAAGAACTTTACGCTTTGCTGCAGGTTTCCACTCGATATCCTGAATGTCATCCATGGCTCGTTCGGGATCGACGACAGGCCAGTCGGTTCCAAACATCACCTTGTCCTGTCCGAAACTGTTCATGTAGTGCTTCGTTGCCTCGGGCCAGTGTTTAGGCGCATACGCATCGAGCCCGATATAAACGTTGGGGTGCTTCCAGGCGACGGAAATCATCTCCTCGTACCATGGATAGCCGATATGTATGCCAACTAGTTTTAGATCGGGAAAATCCATGGCGATCCGGTCCAGGCAGATCGGACGTCCCACGCTTGGAAGCCGCCGGTGCGGGTTGTAGACGAGGCAATGGCCGACCTGCATTTGGATCGGGATATCCAGTTCGCAGCATTTTGCATAGAACGGGTAGTATTTTGCTGCATCCGGTGCTTCGTCAAACCAGTGCGGGTATAGATGGGCGCCGACAAAGCCCAATTCGCGGACCGCATGCTCAATTTCTGCCAGGCTCTCCATGATTTTTGACGGGTCTACCCCGATAAGCCCGGAAAACCGATGCGGATGAGCCTTTATCAGTTTGGCGATATAGTCGGTCGGGACGTGAGCTGAACCTTGAATGCGAAGATCGCCCGACCGGGAAGCGATCAGGAAGGATCGTTCGATCCCGCAGTTGTCCATCAATTCAATGTAGGCCTCGACCGGGACACCGTCGCGGTACTCTTCTTTTACCCGGACTTTCTTTCGGAATTCCTTGTCGGTGGACATCCATCCGTTTTCAAGTGTTTCCGGCGTAAATGCATTGCAGACGATATCGATTGCGCCGTAATTTTCACCCGCGACTTCGGTCATTGTTGTCTCCTTGATCTGAGGCAAGGAATATCCCGAATAGGGCAGTCTGCAAAGGGTCGGGGCCGGCAAATCTCAGACGAATTATTTTTCCATTCTGTAGTCTCCGGGACCAACATTTTGTGATTAACCATTGGGCCGGATTTTCTGTCGGTTAAAAAAAATTTGTAGACCTGAGTGAACACCTTTTTTAGGGCTCCAATCTATGGTAGTAATGTTATAACATAACATTTTGGCTCTTGGGTCCCATGGGATCCAAGAAAGCCCACCAATTCGTAACAGCAAATTGGGAAAACCAATTCCATGAATGCCATCGACCGCCTTCCTGTCACTGTTCTGTCCGGCTTTCTCGGTGCCGGAAAGACAACGTTGCTTAATCGCGTTCTTAACAATCGCGAGGGACGCCGCGTGGCGGTAATCGTAAACGATATGTCCGAAGTCAATATCGACGCAGACCTCGTCCGCGCCGACACAGAACTGTCCAGAACCGATGAAACTCTGGTCGAGATGTCCAACGGCTGCATCTGTTGCACGCTTCGAGACGATTTGCTTGACGAGGTTCGGCGTTTGGCGGGAGAGGGAAAATTTGACTATCTGTTGATTGAGTCGACGGGCATCTCCGAACCGCTTCCCGTGGCAGCGACTTTTGATTTTCGTGATGAGGACGGGATCAGTCTCTCAGATGTAGCTCAGCTCGATACAATGGTCACGGTCGTTGATGCTGTGAACCTGTTAAATGATTATTCCAGCCACGATTTTCTTCGAGACCGTGGCGAAGTCATGGGCGAAGAGGATGATCGCACACTCGTCCACCTTCTGACCGACCAGATCGAGTTTGCTGACGTAGTGGTATTAAACAAAATTGACGATGCGACACCCGATCAGGTGGATGCGGCGCGGAAAATCATTCGTAGCCTGAATGCTGACGCGCGGATCATAGAGACCAATCATTCGGACGTACCCGCAGAAAGAATTCTGAACACGGGCCTATTTGATTTTCAGAAAGCGCACGAGCATCCGATGTGGGCAAAGGAATTGTATGGATTTGCAGACCACATACCGGAAACCGAGGAGTATGGCGTTTCCAGTTTTGTCTACAGGGCGAGGCAGCCTTTCGAGCCGGCGAAGATAAATGCGTTGCTGAATGGTGATTTGCCGGGGGTCATAAGGGCAAAGGGCCACTTCTGGATTGCGACAAGACCGGATTGGGTGGCCGAGTTCTCTCTTGCCGGTGCACTATCAAACATTTCTCCGCTGGGAACTTGGTGGGCGTCCGTTCCGGAAGAAAACTGGCCTGAGGATGAACAGGCCCTGGCGTATGTGAAGTCCTATTGGCAGGAGCCCTGGGGCGACCGACGGCAGGAAATCGTCTTTATTGGCGCGGGTATTGACTGGCCTTCTCTCGAGGCGCGCCTCGACGAATGTCTTCTGCCAGAAACTGTGGCATCGGATACCAGCGGACTTCCCGATTTCCCGGACCCGTTTCCACTTTGGCGGCGGGCCGAGGAGGCGGCATGACGTTTATTCAAGAATTGATAGAAAATAGTTATGCCCCGGGCGTGACCGAGACGCAGGTAGGAGAAGGACTTTCCGCGATCCATCGATCGAATTGCGCTGCCGTTGTTTGGCGACGCCACCTCGCTCCCTGCTTTCAACACTGGATCGATATGCTTAACCCAGAGCGTTTGCCACGCGCCAGGGTCATCCTGAGGTCGGAAGATGTTTTGGACGCCGTGACACAAATTTGCGAGGCATCCGGTACGCCCGACTGTGCTCAACGGGCCATGCTTATCGAGGATACTTCCACGTTAGCAAGGATTTTTTCTAACCTTGTTCAGTCCCCGTATTTAAGGTTGCGGTATGATGTGGTCGCTACCGATGCCTGTCGGAAGTTCCATATAGACATGGTTAAGGCTCGAATTATCTGCACCTACAGGGGACCGGGCACACAATACCGATTTCTCGAGGACGCCAGGAAAACCGATACACCAGTTTTCAGCGTAGAGACCGGCGAGCCTATATTGTTGCGGGGCAAGCTGTGGCCGGAGAGCCCTGATGTCAGGCTCAGGCACCGCTCTCCGCCAATAGAAGGGACCGGACAAACGAGGCTCGTGTTGGTTCTTGATCCGATTATGGATCCGGATTCCCACTCGGAACAAAAATTCCTTCACTGAAGTTTCGATTGCCCGGCATCAGTCAATCTCAATAGGTAGTATGTCGCCGCGCCATCTTCACTGGATATCTTAGAGCTTACGAATTGTTTATCGAGTGCCGGAGTGGCGCGTCTTTTGCGTAACGCACTCTCCGGGTCTTAAAAGTTATGTTTTGTTGCGGTGTTAACCGCAGCATTCGCAGCCGGCATGGCCGCAGCCGTCGCCGGTATTGTGACCGTCGCCGCCAGGCGGCGAATTGATCGCACTCTATTGTCCCAGGTCAGGAAAAATATGTTGACCGGCTTCGTCCAGTTGAAGGGGATAGGCGGCAATGACCTGATCTATATGGAGGGCCCCATACAGGTGAGGGAAAAGAATGCCGCCCCGCGAAGGCTCCCATTTCAGCGCGTCTCCCAGCGAGTCTGCCTCAATCTGAAGCAGGACCAGATCCTGTATGCCCTCTAGGTGGAGGGCCGCGGTTTCCCTGACCTGACCGGCGGTAGAGAAGTGAATGAAGCCGTCCCGCTGGTCCAGTTCAGAACCGTGGTATCGGCCAGTTTCTATCGCATTTTCCCAGTCTTTCTGACGGCAAAAATGAAAGACGTAGGTTTTGTCGGGCCTGATATCGGCGGGCATCGTTAAATAACCATCTGTTAATGACGGAATTGTGTTCAGGTTTAACTTGTCCCTTAGGAATAGGCCTTTCGTATCATGTTTCAACGCGAAAGGCGGATCCGAGTATGCGTCTGAAATTAATTCATCCGATTTTTTGTTATGGTCGCGTTCGGCGGCAATTGGCCGTTTCTGTATGTTTCAGGAAAAAACGACCAACCGGATAAGGCCGCCAATGCTGTGAAGGATGCCGTTGAACGGGGAATTGATGCAGCGACCGCGGAGCAGGCGTACCGTGAGTAAAAGTGGGACACGCACGTGCCGGCACCACCTGTTTTTTTGAAAATGCGTGCATCAGTGTTCGTTGGTGTTCCTTGAGCCTGGGGCAATCCGGCATAAACGCGATCTTCTGATATCCAGGCCTTGCCGGATGAACGGCGGTACGCTTTAAACCCCGTAGTTCCGAAATTCCGGTTTTTGTTATGAAATATCCACCGCCCCCGCATCCGGCCCCGACAAAGCCGGCCTTCGTTCCCCCACCCGGCGCCTGCGATGCCCACGTGCATGTTTTCGGGCCGTCGGACCGGTTTCCCTATCATCCCAAGACCACCTATACCCCGGTGGATGCGCCAAAGGAGAAATTGCGCGCGCTGCACGGACACTTGGGCTTCGACCGCTCCGTTATTGTGCAGGCGACCTGTCATGGTACCGACAATGCTGCGACACTAGATGCCATTGCCACGTCAAACGGGGCCTGGCGCGGCGTTGCGATCGTTGATGAAGACTTCACCGAAAAGGATTTCGAGGTACTGCACGATGGCGGCATCCGGGGTATCCGGTTTAGTTTTGCCCGCCATCTCAGCGGTCCGCCTAATTTTGATAGGGTGCACCGCATTGCCGAGCAGATAGAGGGTTTGGGTTGGCATCTGGTCATATACATAGAGGCCGACGACATCGTCGAATTCAATTCGGATTTGCGCAAATTTAAGTTGCCGGTGGTGTTCGATCACATGGTCCGGGTGAAGGTGGCCCACGGATTGGATTCCGCGCCGTTTAAACTGCTACTCGACTTTATGCGAAATGAAGATGTCTGGGTAAAAATTTCCTGTGCCGAACGCCTGACCCAGCGGGGCGCGCCCTATGATGACGTGGTGCCCTTCGCCCAGGCGGTTATCGAAACAAACCCCGACCGCGCCCTTTGGGGGACGGACTGGCCCCATCCTAATCTGTGGGAAGGCATGCCGGATGACGGCCATCTGGTTGACATGATCCCGCGCTATGCGCCGGACCCGGCCATCCGGCAGAAATTACTGGTCGATAATCCGTCTACCCTTTACGGATTTTAAACCGGCATCGTCTGTTTTCCCCCTTCTCGGGTCGGGATGCCGTTGTCGAATTCCATTGTTCTCCATCGCCATGCATCACCGGCACTGTCGACATAGCCGGCCGTCTGGCCCGGAAAATGCGCGGGAATGACGATGGTGTCGGTATCGGCGACGCTGGCCAGGATCCGTTTTCGGCTTTCCGCCGCCTCTTCAGGCGATGGGCAGAAGCATGTGCTCCAGTCCGGTTCGACGCATTGGAGAGCGTGGTGCATCATGTCGCCGGTAAAAATGGCGTGGTCCGATTTCGACCGGAAATTGACGCAGACCTGGCCCGGGGAATGACCGAAGGCAGGAGTGAGCCAGATACCGTCTTCCAGTTCAAAATCAGCTTCCACCAGTTTGGCTTGGCCTGCCTCGACGACCGGGAGGCAGCTATCTTCCCAGACGACGGAGCGCCGTTCGTTGCGTTCTTCTTCCAACGCCATCGCCTCCCAGGCTTCGTACTCTTTTTTGCCGAATATGTAGGTCGCGTTGGGAAAGGTGGGAACCCATTTGCCGTTGATCAGCCGGGTATTCCAGCCGCAGTGATCGACATGCAGATGGGTGCAGAATACGTAGTCGATATCTTCGAACTGCAATCCGTGAGCGGCGAACCCGTCGAGCCACGGCTGCTTGGAATATTCCAGAGCCGGACCGCGCAGGGGCTTGTGGTCGCCGACGCAGGTATCAATCAGAATGTTGTGTTTTGGCGTCCGCACGACGAAGCTCTGATAAGTGATGACCAGTAGATCCTGCGCTGCGTCATAGACCTCCGGCGACATTTTCTTCAGATGGGCGAGGGCGGTTGCCTTGTCGGCGGTGGGAAACATCACTGTCGGCGCGCGCCAAGGACCTTCGCGTTCGATGAAACTGGATACCAGAATGTCGCCGACGTGAAACGCTCGCATGAAGATCTCTCCCTGTGTTGGGACAAAGGATAACGATCACAAAGGTCTCTGGCGATATCTGCGGCGTCGGCGTAGCATTGGGGGGCAGATCAGGAGAAAACCATGGATACAGGCCTCGAACCGACCCGTGAGATACCGGTCAAGGAAATCACAACCCAGACCGACACCCGAGATATTCTTGCCCACTGCAAGTTCCAGGGCGAGAAATATAACTTTGACGACATCGTCATCGTCGATACCGATGCCCATCACATGGAAATCGAATCCTGGCGCGATATCTGTAGCTATATCGAGGACGAGGTGCAGCGGCAGATGGCGCTGGATCATATGGTTAACCGCACCGGCAGCCCGCCCTATGGAATTAACGGCGATCTGGCGCTGCGCTACCAGGACATCGGCGGGCGTGTTCCGCATCAGGCCAAGCTGGGCGAACCGGTGGACGATACTAGTGTTCATCGCGACGTCACGCTAATCCGGCGTGCTATCGACTCATTCCATCTGGACTACATGGTTGTGTTTCCGACGCCGATGCTGAACCTCGGTATGCACCCGCAGTTCGACATGGAGGCGCTGCTCGGCCGTGCTTACGATAAGTGGTTCTGCGAAAACATCCTGCCCATGGATCCGAAGATGAAGACGATGCTGTTCGTCCCGTTCAACGATCCGAAAGCCGCGCTGAGAACCGTTGAGGAACTGGGTGATCATCCAGATGTGGTCGGTTTCATGATTACGTCGGTGCGTCACAAGCCGGTCCATCACAATGATTACATGCCGCTCTACCGAGCGATGGAAGCCACCGGAAAGCCGCTGGGCTTCCACGCCGGATACAACTGGGCCGATCCGTCGATGGCGCAGATCAACCGGTTTGGCACCATGCACGCGTTGTCGTTCGTGTGGTGCAACGTGGTTCATATGAGCAACTGGGTCATGAACGGCATGCCGGAACGGTTCCCGGGTCTGGATGTAATCTGGATCGAAAGCGGCCTAGCCTGGGTGACCTGGCTGATGCAGCGACTGGATCATACCTATCTGATGCGATCGTCCGAAGCGCCGATGTTGAAACGTCTGCCCAGCGAATATATGGCGGAGATGTTTTATACCTGCCAGCCTATGGAAACCGATCACCGCGAAGCGTTAGAAGTCACCCTTAAGATGATCAACGCCAAGGACCAGCTTCTATATGCGTCCGACTGGCCGCACTGGGATTTCGATGCGCCGAGCGTGATCTGGGATTTGCCTATACTGGACGACGATGCCAAGAAAAACATCCTGGGCGAAAACGCCTTGCGTTTGTTCGGGCTGGACCGTCCCACGGGAAAGTAATTCAGTCCTGACAATGGCAATTGCCTCATTTACGTCAGTTTCGGCATTCATGGCCTTCAATTCTCCGAATTCTTGAGCGGGAAGTGTCTTTAGAATTAGCGTTTTCGGACTAGTTGATGGGTTTGAAAGTCATTAATCCGGCCAACCCCAGGTATTTGGGGAAGCCTTCACCTTAATCCGGGGCACTGTTACCGAAAAACCCCCGGAAAACAAAAAGACCTCTGTTTAACACCGCTATGAGAGTGAACGCGCTCTTGTAGCCTTACTGACGTCTACTGCGCTTTCTGCTTCCGGTGCCGGTTTTCCGCCTGCGCAATCCATAGTCCGGATGCGAAAATCATCGCGCCGCCGATCCAGACAAAAATGTCGGGAATTTCGGCGAAAATGAAATAGCCGATGATCGCCACCCAGATGAGGCGTACAAAATCGATTGGCATGACCACATTTGTGGGCGCAAGCTTGATTGCCAGGTTCATGGTCAGATGTCCCGCGGTGCCAAACGAGCCGATCAGCGCCAGCCAGGCCAACTGTTCCCAACTCGGCCATTCCCAGACGAATAGGGCGGGGATCAGCGACAGCGGCGTCATGAACAGAACCATGTAGGCGGTAATTGTGACCGTTGAATCTGTCTTGCTGAGATTCTTTATGATGATGACAGCGCTGCCCCATGTCAGGGCTGACAGCAGAGCAAGGATGGGACCGAGGGTGATGGCTTCGAAACCTGGGCGTAAAATGACAATGGTTCCGAAAAAACCGAGAAAAATTGCGATCCACCGCGCAATCCCAACGGTTTCACGGAAAAAGAAAATTGCCAGTAATGTCGCGAAGATCGGCGCGGCGAAGGATAGCGCAATTGCCTCCGCCAATGGCGTGATGGAAATCGCATAAAAGAACGCGATCATAGAGCCAATATTCAGTGCCACGCGTCCGAAATGAAGCCCGAGACGGTTGGTCTTCAGCGGTGCCAATCCGTGCCGGAGGAAAAACGGAAACAGCGCAACCAGTCCGAAGAAATTCCGGAAGAACACGATCTCGAAAGGGTGCATGTCCGCGCTGACATGTTTGATGGTCGAGTGCATCCCGGAAAACGAGAGCGTCGCGAACAGCATGAGCGAGATTCCCCGCAAACGGTCGTATTGCGGATCCGTAAAAAACGCGGGAAGGGGCAAACGGTCAGCCGTACTGGTTCAGGACGTGCCGCTGCAGTGCGTGTTTCAGAATTTCTTCGGGACCTTCCGTAATCATGAAGGACCGGGAATCCCGCCACAGCTTTTCGATGGGGAAATCTGTGGTAAGGCCCATGCCGCCGTAAATCTGCATGCACCGGTCTGCTGCCTCGAACGCCTTTCGGTCGCCAAGATATTTGCACATGTATGATTCCCAGCGGATATCCCCACCGTCGTCGTATTTACTCGCGGCTGAATAGATCATAAGGCGCATCATGTGCAGATCGGCATAGGTATCGGTTAGCATCCACTGGATCGCCTGGCGATCGGCTAGCGGCTTGCCGAAGGTGACGCGGTCCTTAGCGTAGGAGGCACCCAGTTCGAGGCACCTTTCCATGGTGCCGATGCCGATGGCACCGTGGCGGATACGTCCCATGGTGATCCATGTCTGGGCCATGCGGAAACCGTCACCCTCGTTGCCGACCAGGTTACTCTGCGGCACGCGAACATCGTCGAAAGCCATTTCGCAGGGCTGGTCGTCCATCATGGTCTGTTGCTTGCGCAGTATCTGCACGCCGGGCGTGTCGGCATCGACGATGATGCATGAAATGCCGCCTCTGGTGCCTTTCTCGGGATCAGTGACGCAGATGACCTGAAAGAAATCGGCAGTATCGGCACCGGTGATAAACCTCTTGGAGCCATTGATGACGTAATCGTCACCATCTTTCACGGCGTTGGTTTTCATGCCTGCAGGATCGCCGCCGGCATCCGGCTCAGTCTGTGCGAAGCCGGGTTTCAGTTTTCCTTCAATGCAGGGCTTCAGATAGCGTTCTGTTTGTTCCTCGTTCGCGAAACCGGCGAGTAGGGGACTGACATCCGGGCCGAAGATCCATCTCTTGCGCCGGGGGAAGGCTATGGTGCGCCCGGTTTCTTCCCAGATGATCGCGCGGGCCAGTAGTCCCATGCCAAGCCCGCCGAGGCTTTCTGGTACGTCGACGCCCCAGATGCCCAGTTCCTTCGCTCGCGCCTCCAACTTTTCGCGGACGTCCGGTACCATTTCCGGGCCGTCGTAGGCCTCCCGTTCTATGGGAATGACCTCGTTGTCGATGAAACGCCGCAGCGTCTCCCTCAGCATCCGCAGTTCTTCGGGAAGTTGGTAATCCATGGTTCGCTCCGTGGGTCTCTTATGTCTTGGCGATGATGGCGCAAGCGCTGCGGACTGTCTATCTGCCCCGCCTTTGACCCTGCGTCCAGTAGCCCTATTATCGCCCCGACGAATTTCTATTTGAGGAACCGCATCATGGGCATGGTCATCGACGGCCGATGGATCGACGACGACGAAAAATATCGAAACCCTCAGGGTGGTGCTTTCGTGCGCGCCGAATCCGTTTGGCGGGATTCGATCTCCGCCGACGGATCGTCGGGGTTCAAGGCGGAACCGGGGCGCTATCACCTGTTCCTTGCACCATCCTGCCCGTGGGCGCATCGGACCCAGATCATCCGCCGCTTGAAGGGTCTCGAAGACGTGATCTCGGCCACGCTGTCGGACCGGCCGCGAGTGCGCAGCTGGGCCTATACCCAGGGCATTGACGATATCCAGCCGGGCGACAGCGGTGTTCTGGAATTGCACGAGGTCTATATCAAGGCCGATCCCAACTACACCGGCCGCGTGACTGTTCCGACCCTGTGGGACCGGGAAAAGAAGACCATCGTGAACAACGAATCCTCCGAAATTATCCGGATGCTGAACACCGAATTCGATGAATGGGCGGCCAACGATCTGCCCGATCTGTATCCGGAGCCACATCGTTCGCGCATCGATGAGCTGAACGACCGCATCTACGAGACTGTGAACAACGGGGTCTACCGCTGCGGTTTCGCAAAAACGCAGGAAGCCTACGAAGAATATATCGGCCCGATGTTCGAGACATTTGATTATCTCGAAGACCTGCTGTCCAAGCAGCGCTACCTGGCCGCCGAACATCCGACCGAGGCGGACTGGCGCCTTTTCGTCACCCTGATCCGGTTCGATTTCGTCTATTTCAGCCACTTCAAGTGCAACATCCGCCGTATCCAGGATTACCCCAACCTGTGGAATTACACTCTGGACCTTTACCAAACCCCGGGCGTGGCCGAAGTGGTCGACATCGCCGGCATCAAAAAAGGCTACTACGGGGGACAGTCAAACGTGAACCCGACCGGCATCGTTCCGACGGGACCGTTCATCGATCTGACGGTGGCGCACAAACGGGATCAGGTGAAGAATGCGGCTTAGGGATAAGGTTGCTCGTCCGACAACGGGGGTAGACGACACCCAAGATCAGCCCGATCCTCGTTGGTGATAACCCGAAGAAAATTTGGCGGATCAACTACCATGGCTAAATTCTTATATTTCGTCGGGACCGGGCTCCAAACCCAGGGCCACACGGCCATACGTTAGGCCGCACCGATCCCATCCGATTGCAATGTGATTGCTCCCCGCTTTGACGTCTCGATAAAATCTTTGAAAGGCTTCACTAAGATAAAGCCCATGCGCGCCAGACGCCTCGAAAAGCCTTTCAACGGCTCTCTTTGATAGGGTGCAGGCGTAAGCGGTATCACGGCGCATTCTGGCGCGCATTTCTGTCGAAAGCTTACCTACGCTTCTCATGCCTGATGTCGCATCACTGGCAATTCGTAGCAGCAACACCCTGGCAAGATCGATTTCTGCTGAAGCCTCTGCTATGCGAAGTTGGATACTTTCTCTCTCGGCGACGGGATTGCCCTGTTGTTTTCTAGCTTTGGTGAATTCGATATATTCTTCCAACGCTCCCTCGGCCGCGCCGACAACGACCGATGCCAAAACGGACGGCGGCACCGATAGATAGGGCGTAGCATAGATCTTGTCGTCATGAGATGACGTTCCAGGTGCCGTCCCAGCCCGCTGATCTGTTCTTAAAATGACACGATGGTTCGGAACGAACTCATCCTGCAGCGAGATATGGTTACTGCCTGACCCGGTGATCCCCATGGCATGCCAGGTGTCTTCGATGGCAAAATTCTCTGCCGGCACAAGGCATAAGTGATGAACCGGCTCTCCTGACTTTGCGTCGGGCATCATGAAACCAACCTCCGCCCAGGTACCATCTGCAACACCACTCACAAAGCCCCATCTCCCGCTGACGATGATGCCGTCATCCGTACGCTCGCCTCTACCACTAGGTGCCACCGCAGAGACAATCAGCTGATCGGGGTTTTCACCCCACACTTCATCCTGCGCCTGTTCCGGAAACATTGTGACGTCCAGGGCGTGTATCGAGTAAACCGCCGCGACCCAGGCTTGAGATCCATCACCTTGGGCCAATGCCATGATGACGGATAGCACGGTTTCCCAATCTGTTTGATGCCCGCCGTAACGCTTGGGTTGAATGGTTTTTAAGATGCCCGCTTCAATAAAGTTATCGACGGTTTCTCTTGGGGTTTGCCTAGCGATCTCGGCGTCACGAGCACGCTCCCTCAAGAGCGGTTTGAGCGCAATGGCCTTCTCCACAAGATCAAGATTCATCCAAAACTACCTTTTCATTCAAAAATTGGGGAACTAACAGTAGCTGCGAACCGTTAGAGTACCGTGGAGTAAGTACAGACTGAATGCATCAGTACGGCTTTACAAGTTCAGATGGGGTCCGTTGTTAAAGCGGGGTAGCAGAGCAGTTCACTGTGGCGGTGGAGCTTAGAAACACAGGTTTATGAGCGTTAAGGGTCATGCCGCAAGATCCTGCACCCTTTATAATAATTCGATTTGTTAAACAAATAATTTGTAGTGCATCCGGGCGGAAGGTTCCGGTCAAGCGGGCTTCTATTTTTTAATCCCCCTCAGATCTTGGAATAATTTGACGAAGCCTAGGCGTCTCATGTCCTGATGGCGGGCCGGTCGATAGCGACGGCTTTCACCATCGCAAAAACATTAGAGCCCGGTTCGATTTCCAGTTCGTGCAGCGACCTTCGGGTAATCTGCGACCAGATTGTTGCGCCGCCGACATCGATGGAGACTTCGGCCTGAGGGCGTTCATCGTCCGAAACGGCAGTGACCCGGCCTTCAAAGACGTTCAGGACGCTGACGTTTTTAGGGCGCGATGTTGCCAGACTGACATCCCGAGCACGGACGCGGAGGCGGAGCCGCGTGCCTTTTTCCAGCCCAGTGGCGACCACTCGAAACTCGCCGCCCGCGAACGACAGTCGCGCGATGCCGGCATCCACTCCTTCGTCCTTCACCCATACCGGGATGACGGTACCGGGGTCACCGGCGCCTGTTACACGGATGAGATCCGGGCGGTTCATGACGTCTTCCACCGGTCCGGAAGCCGCAACACCACCATCGACCAACAGCACCATCTTGTCTGCCAGTTGGAGGACTTCTTCGACGGCGTGGCTGACATAGATTGCCGGAATACCGAATTCTCGCTGGGTGCTCTGGATGAAGGGAATAATCTCCCATTTTCGTTCCGCATCCAGCGCAGCTAATGGCTCATCCATCAGTAACAACCGGGGCGAAGACAGAAGGGCACGGCCAATGGCTACACGCTGGCGTTCGCCGCCCGACAACTGGTGGGTTTGCCGGTCAAGCAATTGTTCGATGCCGAGCACTGCGATGACATCATCGAATTTTGGCGCGTCGTTGCCCTGTTTCTTTCGGCGCCGGGTTCCGTATTCCAGATTGCGCCGCACATTCATGTGCGGAAAAAGCCGCGCGTCCTGGAAGACATAACCGATCTGCCGATCCTGCGCCGGAACCTGCAGCCGGCTCGCGCTGTCGAAAAGCGTCTTGCCGTTCAGGACGATTTTCCCGGTGTCGGGGGTCATTAGCCCGGATAGCATCTGGACAATGCTGGTTTTGCCTGCGCCTGACTTGCCGAAGAGGGTGGTAATGCCGTTGCCGGCCTCGAACCCTGCATCCACGGTGAAGGCGCCAAGATTTTTTCTGATATCGACTGTTATACTCATGGTCCCGCGATCCTGCGGCGAACCCGCCGGGCGATGATTTCAGCGGCAACCATTGCGGCGAAGGCGACGGTGACAGAGATGATCATGAGCCTCAAGGCACCGCCTTCCTCGCCCGGTATCTGGGCCAGGGAATACAATGCCAGTGGCAGCGTTGTTGTCTCACCGGGAATAGAGGACACGAAAGTGATAGTTGCGCCGAATTCACCCAGCGCGCGGGCAAAGGCAAGGATCGTTCCGGCTACGATCCCGCTGCCACTCAGGGGTAGGGTTATCGAAAAAAAGACGTCGACGGGGCCGGCTCCAAGAGTACGGGCCGTCTGTTCCATCCGCCGGTCAACGCTTTCGAGAGAAAGACGAATGGCACGGACCATCAACGGAAATGCCATCACGGCGGCCGCGATGGCCGCGCCCTGCCAGGAAAAGCCGACCGTGATACCCAATGTATCGTGGAGCCATGAGCCCAGGGCCCCGTTTTTTCCCAGCAGTAACAGCAGCATATAACCAACAACGACGGGCGGTACGACCAACGGCACATGGATGATCGCATCAATCAACACCTTGCCGGGAAATTCCAAACGGGCAAGACACCAGGCGGTGAGAATGCCGAAGGGCAGGCTGATGCCGACGGCCCAGAAGGATACCTTTAGGCTGAGCTGAAGCGCTTCCAGTTCTTCGGGGGACAATGAAAACACGAGGTTAATCCGTCATTGGGTAACGAAGCCAAGGTGGCGATAGATTTCGCGGGCCTCGGGAGAGGACAGATAATCGAGAAAGTCGGCCGCTAATTCCGCCGCCGGTTTGGTGGCCGCTATTTCATAGGCGATGGGAGCGTGGAGTTGTTGCGGAAACACTTTGAGAATTTTTAAAACTTTTCGCTGCAACGCATCGGAAAGATAAACGATCCCCAATGTTGCTTCATTGCGCTCAACCAGAGCCAGGACGAGGCGGACATTCTGGGCCCGTGCTGTTTTTGGTCCAATGGTTGTCCAAAGGCCCAATTTTTGGAGAGACTGCTTTGCGTAGAGGCCCGCTGGTACATGGCGGGGATCGCCCATCGCCAATCGGTTTCCGCCGGATAGGATGCGTGGCAGGTCTTTCTTTACATCGAAGGGGACCGAAAAGTTCAGATCATTAGACGCGATCAATGCGAGCCGATTGCGTAACACGGTTTTACGGGTATTCGGTGCGATCAGATCCTTCTCCATTAAAAAATCAATCCAGCGGTTGTCTGCGGAAAGAAAAAGATCAGCAGGGGCACCGCTTTCGATCTGACGCGCGAGAGCGCCGCTGGATGCAAATACCGTGCGGAGACGGTTCCCCGTTTTTTTTTGCCAGTCCCGCTCCAGTTGTCCCACAAGCTGAACAGTACTTGCCGCGGAGAACAGTGTCAGTTGATCAGCGGCGTTTGCCGAGAAAGAGATTGTTAGGCTAAGGGTGGCCGCAAGATAAACGGAGCGCATTTTCGTTATATACCACCGGATATAACGATTGGACAGAAGTGGTTTTAACTATCAAGTTTTGCCGCCTGTGACATGAGACTGTCGAGTTTATCCTCAATCACAGACCGTTCGAGATCGTGGGTAATGAACACGATACGGGAACGCCGATCATCATCCGGCCATTCGGGCAGTTCGGCGGGATCGTGGAACATGTGCTGAACGCCGTGTACGGCAATCGGGTTTTCGCGCCCGGCGATATTCAGAATGCCCTTAATCCTAAGGAGCTTTTCCCCGTGCTGCCCAATGAGGATACGAACCCATGCAACAAAAGCTTCCCAGTCGATCGGCTCGTCGCGGGTCATACAGAACGCAGCGATGCTCTCATCGTGGCGGTTTACGTCATTATGATGGTGGTGGTCGTGGCCATCGTGATGATGGTCTTGTGCATCCGGCTTGTAAGCTTCTTCCCGTAGCCAGCGCCGGACATTGATGGATTTGGTTTTGGGGTCGTAAAGGCCGGTATCAAACAGTTTTTTGGGGGCAATGTCTCCCATGACCACCCGTTCCCGGGGCGCGCCGGGGTTAAGCGCGTCCAGACGGTCTTCCAAAATCTCCAGGTCTTCGTTTTTTGCGAGATCGGACTTTGTGATGACGAGCCGGTCGGCGACCGCGGCTTGTTTAACTGATTCTGAATGACGGTTTAGTTCGCCTTCAGCATTCACCGCGTCCACCGTCGTGATGATGCCGTCCAGGGCGAAACGGTTGGAGACTACCGGTGCGTTCATCAGAGTATGGATGATCGGCGCGGGATCGGCGAGGCCGGTGGTTTCGATTAGAACGCGGCGGAAATAAGGAACCTCCTCCTTTATCCGCTTGATATACAGTTCAGACAGAGCATTCACCAGGTCGCCCTGAATGGTGCAGCACAGACATCCGGCATTCAGCAGAACCGTGTTGTCGTCGATCCGTTCGACCAGCTGATGATCGAGCCCTATCTCCCCGAATTCGTTGATCAGGACGGCGGTCTCGACCATGTCGGGATGTTTGACCAGCTTGTTTAGTAGCGTCGTCTTGCCGCTGCCAAGGAACCCCGTAAGCAGGGATACCTGCACGGGTTCGGTATCGATGGCGGGGGTTTCGGTCTCAGCCATTACCATTCAGGCGATTGAAGCCCTGCTGCAAATCCTCGATTAGATCGTCCGGATCTTCCAGTCCTGCATGGATGCGGATCAACTGACCATGGTCTTTCCATTCGGTTGCGGTCCGGTTGGCGGCCGGATTGGCTGGCATGATCAGACTTTCGTATCCACCCCAGCTCGCGCCCATGGCATACAGTTCCATGCCGTCGAGCATGGCGTCGATACGTTCCTTCTCGAATTCGTCCTTCAGTATGATGGAAAACAGCCCACTGGCGCCGGTGAAATCACGTTTCCAAATGTCGTGGCCAGGGTGCTCTGGCAGGGCTGGGTGAAGCACGCGGTCGACCTCCGGCCGCTCCTGAAGCCATTGAGCAAGCTTGATCCCAGTTTCCTGATGGCGGTCGAGCCGGATTTTAAGCGTGCGGAGACCCCGCAGCGCCAGGTAAACATCATCCGGCCCGGAATTCGCACCCAGGACTGCAGCAGACGGGCGCACACGATCCCAGTGTTCCTCGTTTGTCGTGATCAGGCCCATCATAACATCAGAATGGCCCACGATATATTTGGTTGCGGCCATCGCGCAGACATCGACGCCGTGTTCGAACGCCTTGAAATAAATGCCGGCAGACCATGTATCGTCGCAGATAACTACACAGCCCGCCTTGTGTGCTTCTTCCGCGATCGCCGGAATGTCCTGCATTTCGAAGGTCTGAGAGCCCGGCGCCTCCACATAAACGATTTTGGTGTTGTCCCGGATTAGATCCTTGATGCCGGCGCCGATGGAAGGGTCAAAATAGGTGGTTTCAACGCCGAACCGCCCGATGACGTTGTCGCAGAAATTTCTCGCCGGGCCGTAGACGCAGTCGACCATCAGCACGTGGTCACCCTGTTCCAGATAGGCCAGCATAGCCGCGTTGATCGCGGCAAGACCCGACGCCACCGCAACCGACCGATATCCACCGGAAACCGCGGCAAACGCTTCTTCCAATGCGTCGTGGGTTGGCGTCCCGTGACGGCCGTAAGTGTAGACGCCTGGCTCCCAACGTTTGCCGCGCCGGGATTCCATTTCGGCGACGGTGCCCCAGGCAATGGTGGAGGCGTGATAGACTGGCGGATTGATGATGCCGTGATTGGCGTCGGGGTCGCGTCCCTTATGGACGATTTTTGTATCTTCTTTCATGGCTCGCTTACGCAGGTTTCGGGCGGGAAGGCGGCACCATATACGGGGTGGTGCTATGTTTCCACCGGCGTGTCGGCTCGGCTGCCCCATTCGGTCCAGGACCCGTCATAGATTGCAACGTCGTCCCGTCCAATAAGGTGCAGGCCAAGTGCCAGCACACAGGCGGTGATTCCCGATCCGCATGTCGTGACAATGGGCTTGGAGGTATCAAGGCCGGCCTCATTTATTCGGGCGGAGAGTTCGACCACGTTTCGCACCGTGCCGCTGTCAGGGTCGATCAGTTCGTTGAACGGCAGGTTCAGGCTATTAGGAATATGGCCCGACCGGCATTCAGGCCGTGGTTCGGGATCAATGCCGCTAAAACGGCCGGGGGAACGTGCATCCAGCAACTGTTCGTCGCCGTTGTCGATGTTTGACCGCACTTGATCCAGCGACCGCAACATACCGGCATTAAACCGGGCGCTGAAGGACGTTTCTTGGATGTCGCTGGACTTATCGGCGTTAACAGGACGGTGTTCAGCTTGCCATTTTACCATCCCTCCGTTCAGCAGGGAGACATTGCCGTGGCCGAAGGCGCGCAGGGTCCACCATACCCTTGGGGCGGTCATCATCTTTGCGTTGTCGTAGATGATAATGTGGTGATCATTCGAAATTCCGAGCGCGTTCATGTGCCCTTCGAAGGTCGCTTCGTCGGGCATCATGTGAGGCAAAGACGAGCTGGGGTCAGAAATTGCATCGATATCCCAAAATACGGCGCCGGGGATGTGCGCTTCCTCGAAATCCTGTATCCCCGTGCGGTCGACATTGGGCAGGTACCACGTCGCGTCGACGATCCGAATGGCGGCGTCATTGAGATTTTGTTCCAGCCAGTCTGTTTCAACGAGGGCATTCACCATTGCCTATTCTCCATTTTGACTCCGAATTTTTGAACGGTTCGTTTCCGGCAACGATGAGAAACTGTTAAACAGCACGGCCTCGTTACGGATCGGTTTGTAGGGACGCACGCAGACCGGATTACTGCGTCCGAGCAATTCGCGAGAAATTTCATCGGCCCAGTTTCCGTCGAAGCGACGATGGTCGGGGCGAAACGATCCCAGTTTCGAATAGCCATCAGGGAACCGTTTGCGATTGAAAATTTTGACGTCTTCGAAACTCATGGCGGCGTCACAAATCCACGGTCCACATCTGGGCGTTCGGATAGCGGTTGCCAGCGGTGAAATCCGGCGGAATGGAATCGTGCAGTTCCTTGAGCTCTTCGGGTGAAAAATCGATTTCCGTGGCGGCAATGTTCAGGTTCAGATGTTCGACCCGCTTGGTGCCCGGGATGGGAATAATGTCATTCCCCTGCGCCAGCACCCAGGCCAGAGCGACTTGGGCCGGGGTACAGCCCTTGTCTTTGGCCAATGCTTCGATCGGTGCAATCACAGCAACGTTGTGTTTCAGGTTATCCCCCTGGAAGCG
The DNA here is from genome assembly GCA_913047365.1 of uncultured Alphaproteobacteria bacterium. Lineage (GTDB taxonomy): Bacteria > Pseudomonadota > Alphaproteobacteria > MPNO01 > UBA830 > CAJWUK01. The sequence continues at coordinate 28,577 of CAJWUK010000002.1, forward strand.
CGGGTGATCGCGGCGACGGTCTTTTTCCGCCATATCTTTGTCTTCCTTGATCGCGCCGGTCAGCATACCGCGGCCGAGTGGGGAATAGGCGACATAGGTGATGCCCAATTCACGGCAGACAGGGATCTGATCGTTTAGCGCAAACTGGGTCCACAACGACAATTCACTTTGCAGCGCCGAAATGGGGTGAACCGCGTGGGCACGTCGGAGTGTTTCGGAAGAACATTCCGAAAGACCAATTGTGCGAACCTTTCCTTCTTTCACCAGGTCCGACATTGCACCGACAGTGTCTTCGATGGGTACTTCCTTGTCGACCCGATGCTGGAAATAGAGATCGATTACGTCGGTTTGAAGGCGCCGCAAACTGGCTTCGCAGGCTTCGCGTACGTATTCCGGCCGACCGTCAGCGCCTCGTTCGGGATCTTTCGCATATATGTTGCCGAACTTGGTTGCCAGCAGAACGTTGTCACGCCGGTTGGCGATAACCTTACCCAATAGGGTCTCATTCGAGCCTCCGCCATAGGCGTCGGCGGTATCGATAAAGCTGACGCCGTTATCGATGGCGGCATGGATAGTGGCGATCGACTGGTCTGCGTCCGCTGGACCGTAAATACCGGTCATGGTCATGCAGCCGAGGCCGATTTCGGAGATATCGAGGTCGCTGTTGCCGAGTTTGCGAATTTTCATCTGTGGGCTCACTTTCTTGTGCAGATTTACATCCTTCTGGCGGGGCGCGGAAATAATTGTTTCAGCGATCAAGAACACTTCCTTCGCTGTTGACCTGTCAGTATTCCTCGGTCGGTGCGGAGTGGAGAGAGTATTAGATCGTTTATTTGGCGGCAAAGCGTCTCGGAGATCAGGATGCTGCCAACTTCATCGCGTTTTACCCGTTGCCTGTCAGGTTGCTATATTCGGGTTTGTACTTGGGTATCAACACCCCGACATATCGGGAGGAATGAAAGAATGCCGTATGATGCCATTACTGTGAAGAAATGTTCCCCGCATATCGGGGCGGAAATTGGCGGTGTGGATTTAACCGGCGCGCTGGGCAATGCAGAAGTGGAAGAAATCCACACGGCCCTGAATGAATTCGGGGTGGTCTTTTTTCGGAATCAAAAACTGACCCCGGAATTGCAGGACCGGTTCGTCAGATATCTGGGCGAACCGCATGTCCATGTGGGTGGCAAGAGCACGGCCTCGAAACCCGTAGACGGGTACCCGGCGCTGCGGAAACAGCATTTCAATGAAAATTCCGCCCGTATCTCGGGTGAGGCCTGGCACACCGACCAGAGTTGTGCCGAAATTCCTCCCAAGTATAGCGTTCTTTACCAGGAAATTATTCCGCCGGATGGCGGGGGCGATACCATGTTTCTCTCAGCGGCTAAGGCTTACGAAGAGCTAAGCGAGAGCATGAAGGAGTATCTGGACGGCAAGACAGCTTTTCATAATGCCGATGCGGCCTTCGATGCTTCGGTCACTAAAAACAACCAGGAAACACATCTGGTCGCCGATCATCCGGTCGTAATCACACACCCTGAGAACGGGCGCGAAGTGCTTTACGTCAATCCATATTTCACGCGCCACATAAACGGTATTCCGGAGGACGAAAGCCGGGCAATTCTGGAATTTCTGTATCAGCACCAGCAGCGGCCCAACTGGACACTAAGGTTCAACTGGACCGATCACACGGTCGCCTGCTGGGATAACCGCGCGGTTCAGCATTACGCCATCTGGGATTACTGGCCGAACGAGAGGCTAGGGTATCGCATGTTCGTCGGCGGTACGGAAAGGCCGTCGCGGGTCTGATTTTATTGGGTACTGCAGGACAGGAATGTCTGTTCCCGAGTAAAAGCATACTTTCCCTGATCACTTACGGCAGTTGTGTTGAGTGCCCGTAAATCCAAAAGAGAAATGTGCGATACTGTTCCGATCGAGAAAACTGCATGAAACCCTCACCAATACCTCCCCGTACTGCCGATCACGGCATTCCCGAGTCCAATCAGGAGGTTTACCGTTACCAGAATGCGTATTTGGTTGAGGTTGGCGCCGGCGGTCGGAAAATCCTGTAATTCGACGGCGGCCCTGAAGCGCTTGTAGGGCGCGAAATACAGATGCAGATAGATGGCGATCATGATCCAGCCGATGCCGTGCATAAGATGCGCATGCAACGGCATATTCGATAGTCCGCCCCAGATACTGAAAATCATCCAGTAGCCGGTTAACGGCAGCAGTATCACGGCCATCCATACCCAGGGAAAAAACTTCTGGAACACCCGGCTCCACAAGGGCGCGCGTACCGGCGGGTCCAGTTCGCCGGCCGCCAGGCGAAGCACCATGATTGCGAAAAACATGCCGCCGACCCAGACGACGGCGGTGAGAAGATGGATGGCTAGGGCGACTGAGGTCATGACTTTGTGGCTCGCTTGATCGGTGGCAGGGGGTGCATTACGTTCCGCGCACATCCTAAAGCGTTCCTTTCGAAAGATCACTTCATGAAGTTCACCGGTACCGATAATTATGTCGCCACAGACGACCTGATGACCGCCGTCAATGCGGCAATCACTCTTGAAAGGCCGTTACTGGTGAAAGGCGAACCCGGCACCGGGAAAACCCTGCTGGCCATGGAGGTTGCGGAAGCATTGGGGATGCCACTTTATGAATGGCACATCAAATCCACCACCAAGGCAAACCACGGCCTGTACGAATATGACGCGGTCTCGCGTCTCAGGGATTCCCAACTTGGCGACGACCGGGTGCAGGACATCAACAACTACATCAAGCGCGGCATGCTGTGGGAGTCGTTTGTCTCAGACAAGCCGTCGGTTCTGCTGATCGACGAGATCGACAAGGCAGATATCGAATTTCCCAACGACCTTTTACGCGAACTCGACCGCATGGAATTCTATGTCTACGAGACACAGGAAACGGTGAGTGCGATCAACCGGCCGGTCGTCATCATCACGTCAAATAATGAGAAGGAATTGCCGGATGCATTCCTGCGCCGCTGTTTCTTCCATTACATTCGGTTTCCAGATGAGGAAACCATGGAAAAGATCGTTCACGTACATTTCCCGGACATCAAGAAGCGGCTGTTGAAAGAAGCCCTTGAAGTCTTTTTTTCCATCCGGGAGGTCAACGGCATCAAGAAGAAACCGACGACGTCCGAGTTGCTGGACTGGATCAAGCTTTTGCTGGCGGAAGACATTGATCCCGAGGTGCTGCGCGGCGACAGTACCAAGGCCATTCCGCAGTTACATGGTGCGCTGCTAAAAAACGAGCAGGATGTTCACATGTTCGAACGACTGGCCTTCATGTCCCGGCGGCAGGACGGATAGCGGGGCTGCGGCGCCGTGTTCGTCGATTTTTTTTACCAACTGCGCGAAGCGCGAATTCCGGTCACCATCCGGGAATTTCTGACCTTTCTGGAAGCGCTGGATAAAGACGTTGCCCGGGGCAACATAGACGAGTTCTATTTCCTGTCCCGAGCCTCACTGGTGAAGGACGAACGGTTTTTCGATACGTTCGACCTGGTTTTCGGGAACTTTTTCCAGGGCGCGATGAACAAGACCGAAGGTCTGCTTGAGGAATATATTCCTGAGGACTGGCTGCAGGGTGTTGCCCGGGAAATGTTCAGCGAAGAAGAAATCGACGAGATGAGCTTCGAAGAGCTTATGGAGGAGCTTGCCAAGCGGCTTCAGGAGCAGGACGGGCAGCACCATGGTGGTAATCGCTGGATCGGTACCGGCGGCACATCACCGTTCGGGAACTCAGGGCAGAACCCGAGAGGGTTTCGCATGGGCGGAGAGGGCGGCGGCAAAAGCGCCACGAAGATGTGGCAAAAAAGGGATTTTCGCTCGCTACGGGGCGAGACGGAGATCGGCACACGAAACATGAAGATGGCGCTACGGCGTCTGCGCAAATTCGTGCGTGAAGGTGCAGAAGATGAATTCGACCTAGACGAAACGATCAAATCGACCGCCGACCGCGGCGGGATGCTGGACATCAAGATGCGTGCCGAACGTAAGAACAAGGTCAAGGTACTGACCATGTTCGATATCGGCGGTTCAATGGACAGCTTTATCCGGATTTCGGAAGAGTTGTTCTCGGCTGTCCGCACCGAGTTCAAGTACCTGGAATACTACTACTTTCACAATTTTCTGTATGAGCGGGTATGGCGACAGAACCGGCGCGGATACAACGAATGGATACCCACTCACGAGGTCATGAACACCTACGGATCTGACTGGAAAGCCATCTTTGTCGGGGATGCCACAATGAGTCCCTTTGAAATCACTGAAGTAGGCGGGTCCATCGAGCACTGGAATGAAGAGGCGGGAGAGCTCTGGCTTCGACGCTTTCTGGCGACCTATCCGGATGCTGTCTGGTTGAACCCGGTGCCGCAGGAAAGGTGGATGGCGACCCCGAGTATTCGGATGACGTATCAATTATTGGAGGGTCGAATGTTTCCACTGACGGTCGATGGACTGGATGCCGCAATGAAACTTTTGCGGCAGGGACGTCAGGCGGCGAGCCGCCATTAAACTGGCACCCACTACTTCGGATATATATATTATATTTTCACCATGACCTTCTTGCGCCTCCAGAAACAAAGGATCGGACTGTTCCTTGCGGTCTTTCTGGCGATGGCTGCAGCATCTCCTGGATTGCTGGCGGCGGCGAAGGGGATACAGGTTCAGGCTCTGATATGCTCGCCGAACGCCACAAAAAACCCTATCGACGATAAACCGGCATTTTTGCCAGAAGACCATTGCCAGATTTGTCCGATAGGATCGTTGGAAAAACTGGCCGCTTTACGCGTTGGTGCGGTGAACTACCTCAAGTCACAGCATATGGTGTCTGTAACGGTATTCCGAAGTGAGCGGCTCAGATGGTTTAGGGCAGAGTTGTTCCCTGTCCAGGGCCGTTCACCGCCTGCCCAAATCTGAACTCTATTTCGCCGGAAAGCCGGCATCATTCAGATTTGGAGAGAGAACTATGAAATCACCGATTGCAGCGGCGGCGCTTTTGGCAGCCATGTTCGGGTTTTCGACCGCTGTCTATGGCCATTCCCACAAAATGAAACACGGGAACCACGGCGCCCATACGATGGGAGGGGTAAAGGTTACGTCGGCCTGGGCGCGGGCGACGCCTGGTAAGGCGAAAAACGGCGCAGCCTACGTGACTATCGCAAATGATGGCCAGCACAAGGACAGGCTTGTGGCGGTAAAAGGATCCGCCGCAAAAAAGATCGAAATTCACACCCACCTGATGGAAAAAGGAATTATGCGGATGCGCCGCGTTGAAGGAGTTGACGTTCCCGCTGGCGGCACGGTGACGTTTAAGCCGGGCGGTCTTCATTTGATGCTGATGGGGCTGGAAGAACCGCTGAAGAAGGGCGGTTCGCTCTCGCTCACCCTTATTTTCAAAAAAGCGGGTGAGGTTGCGGCTAACATCCGTATTCTTAGCGTAGGCGCGATGGGTGCCAAGGGCGGCCATGGACATGGTGGGCACTCGTCACATAAATGAGCCACTTGCCTCCTTGAAAGCGGCTACCTTATTTCTCTGGATAAATTAGGAGGCCGAAGTGGACCGTCCTAGAATTTCTGGGTTTCTCGTGCCATTAATGCTGGCTTGGCCGTCTGGGGTGTCTGCCCATGGACTGGATATCCTGTCCGGCAACGCTTTGCCCGTAAGGGCCGGCGGGGATACCGCCGTCTATCTGACCATCGGCAACGAGGCGTTCCATAACGAGCGACTTATTGGCGCGACTAGTGAAATCGCTAACAAAGTGGAACTCCACGCTGACCGGGACGGTCGGATGGTGCCCGTAAACGGCATCGAAATTCCTTTAGACGACCGCATCGACATGCGCCAGACAGGACATCACATCATGCTGATCGGAACGAAATCCGATCTTACGGTCGGCAGTGTCCTAAGGCTGCGTCTGCAGTTTGGAAAGAACCGATTTCAGAACGTCATGGTCCGGGTCGGTAAGGGAGGTGCACCCGCTGCAGCAAGCCCCGCTCCGCAGGGCGGAGGGCACGGGAAATAGGCGTCAGCTTCCCGGCTTTCCGGGGTTTTGATATCCGCAGGACGGGCAAATCCGAAGCGACGCATCGCCGTAATATTCCTCGAATACCGGCGGCAGGTCTCGGACAAGATCGGTCACTTCGACCTCGCGGCGGTGGACCTTGGTGTCACACTTCTCGCAATACCATTCGAACGCATCCAGTTCACCCGGCTGGCGAATGCGTTCGATGACCAACCCAACCGTATCGGCCGGCCTTTGCGGCGAATGGCGGGTATGGGCCGGCAGCAAAAGCACCTCACCTTCCTTGATTGGCACGTCCTTTGGTTTCCCGTCCTCTATGATGCGGAGCATCATGTCACCCCTCAGCTGATAGAAGAATTCATCGCCAGGGTCGTCATGATAATCGGTTCGGACATTGGGGCCGCCGACGACGGTCACCATGAATTCGCCGTCTTCCCAGATTTGCGCGTTACCGACCGGCGGTTTCAAGACTTCGGCATGATCGTCGATCCAGTTCATCAGATTCAGGGGTAGGGGGCTGGTCATCAATAGTCTCCGCTGGATATTCCGTTTATTCGTCGCAAATTGCGGTGCATTCTACCTCGATATCGAACTCCCAAGGCCACGAACCGACGGTTACAAACGTGCGCGCCGGAGGATTTTTGGGAAAGAACTTGCGGTATTCCTCGTTGATGGAGTCGAAATACCCTGAATTTGAGCAGTAGACGTTCACCTTTACGACCTGGTCCAGGGAGGATCCAGCTGCTTTCAAGGCGTCCCGCACGTTTTGCAGGGATTTGCGGGTCTGCCTTCGGATATCGCCCGTTACCAGCTTGCCGGTCTTGGTATCAAGCGGCGGAAGTCCAGAGACGAAAACGAAACCGTTCGCCTTGACAGCGGGCGAGAGCGGGACCTTCCCCTTCTTCAAGGCTTCCGACATACCGGGCATATATACACATTCTTTTTTCGATTTGGCCATTAGGTGTTCCTCAGGTCATGTATTCGGTGCGGTAGAAGTAGTCGAGCAGAGCATTGATAATGGTATCAATTATACGACCTTTGGGTATACAGGCGCCATCTCGCCCGTGTTCCGGGGAGTAAGGATACCGATCCTGCGCAGGGCATAGGGTGCAGGTTCCCGGTTGCCAGGATACAGAGCGAGGGAATCCCGACGGTCCGGGTCGATAAGCTCGGATCAGCACGAGCGCCTCATCATCCGTATTTTTTTGGTGGGTGCTCCGATTTTTTTGCAACTGGACACCCTAAATCGGGTCCGGGCCAGGGCGAGAAGATTGTCGGGCATGTCAGAAAGATATGCGGCGCTCACTTGCTTGGCCAGACCGGAAAATTGCCCATTATCCAGGGCTATTGGTCAATGGAAGGGCTTGAGCTTAATATTTCACTGCCGTTTTAGGGTTTAAGGGCGGCACAGATTGAATAATTAAGGGCGTATAACGCACAAATAGATTTTAAATTGAGGTTTCTGATGATTAATAAACTTACAGCGTCGTCTTTTCTGTTTTTATTCTCAGTGTTATCGACTTTTCCAGGTAATGCGGCCGCAGAGGCTATCCGTCATGAGGTCTCATATCCTACCGGACAGGGTCCTTTTCCAGTGGTGATCACCCTTCATACCAGCGGCGGGTATGAGCGCACTAGAAAATGGATAGAGAACTTTAAAAGCAAGGTGTGGAATGATGCTGGTTACGCAGTATACGCACCGGATTTTTTTGAACGGCACGGCCTGACACCTCGGGGGCGTATGAAAACGTTTTCCCGTTATAGAAAAGATATAGAAAAAGAGCTTTTGGATATCGTTAGGATTGCAAAAAATGACCCGAAGGTTGACCCAAGAAATGTCTTCGCTGTGGGATTTTCAAATGGTGGTTTTTGGGCGAGTTTTCTTGCGGGAAGCGGGAGGATAAATGCAGGCGCGTCTCATTACGGAGTGTGGAAGGCAAACTTTGGGAGAGAAATCATCAATCCCTACCCTATGAAGTATTTCTCTAGCGCTAGCTCGCCCGTCTTGGCACTTCATGGCGCGAACGACGGCACCCAAAAGATACACCATGTCGAAGAGGCATGGACTTGGGCGAGAGGTAATGGTGGCAAGCTGATTACTCACATTTACCCGGATGCAGACCATGCCTGGGACAGCAAGGGCAAGTATTTTAATGCCTGGGATTCGAAGGTTAAGGAAGATGCCTTTAACCGAACGCTGGCATTTTTCAAAAATCACACACGCTAAGGTCGGATGCCAAAGAATAGGTGGTTAGGTGATCTTTAAGTCGGGGACCATTCGCGATGATCGCTGGTTGTAGCTATCATTCCCCAAAAGGATAGTTGATTATCGACCTCGAGCGGGGTGCCGACCGGTGATAGATAAATATGAGACGTTTATGCAGCAGCTGGGGTTTATTTCTGCCCTGGTTCTTGCTGTGGGAGCGATTTATGGGGCTGGGCCATTTCCATTTATAGAGCAGGGCGTTCGCCTGGGAGGGGCAATTGGTGCAGCTGTTATCGTAACGCTTACCCTGAAGCCACTCGCAAAGGAATTCGGCAGAGGTGACGTAGCACGGCGGACGGTATTTTGGTTGATCGATACTACGTTATTAACCTGTTTTATTTTCACTTTATTCAATTTTGCAGAAGTTTACGAAAGTATGTGGGATGGCGTAATTATCCTAGAGACACCCACGCTTGCCGTTGGATGCTTCGGAGCATTAGTGGTAATCGAAGCAGTACGGCGGACCTTCGGTGTGATCCTGCCAGTTATCTGCATACTTATGCTTTTTTACGCTCATTATGGCGATCTTCCTGGGATACTAGGACACAGGGGTTTTACGTTCGAAGAGGTTGTTGAAGTCACATGGTATAGTTTCTCGGGCGTATTTGGGCGCCCGACCGACATTGTCTCTTCGATTGTTCTAATCTTTATAGTCTTTGGTGCCATGTTGGAGGCAACCGGCGCTACCGGAATTTTATTGAAAATTGCGACCGTAATTACCGCCCGGATTCGTGGCGGAACGGCACATTCTGCAATTGTCGCCAGCGCGCTTTTTGGCACAATCTCGGGGAGCCCCGTCGCAAATGTTGTGGGGACGGGGGTTTTCACGATCCCAATGATAAAAAGACAGGGGTTTGGCAATTCCTTTGCCGGTGCGGTGGAGGCAGCGGCCTCCTCAGGCGGGCAATTTACACCACCGATCATGGCTGCCGTTGCGTTTATTATGGCGGAATTGATCGGGTTACCATACATCCAGGTTGCAATTTGCGCTGCAATTCCGGCTCTTCTTTATTATGGCAGCCTTTTTGCCAGTGTTTATGCGGAAGCCGTTCGCCTCGGCATTCAGCCATTGCCAAAAGACCAAATCCCAAAGCTTTCAGCAAGGGATTGGCTTGAGTCTTCGAGGTTTTTAATCCCCCTGATCGTTGTCGTAGCGGTGCTTTTCGCTGGCCGGTCTGCAGCGTTAGCGGGTTTTTCCGCATTGGCAGCCGCTGTCATAACCGGCTTCGTAATCGATTGGATGTTACGTGGCGGTGAAGATCAGCGGCGGCTTGGATTAGGGGCGCTTTTCGATGCCCTCCGAAAGGGCGGGGTACAATGCGCTCAGATAATGGTTGCCGTGGGTTCGATTGGCATAGTCATAGGTGTGGTCAGCCTTACAGGCGTCGCCGGTAATTTTGGGGCGCTTGTATCAGAGCTTGCAGAAGGTTCGTTATTTGTCGCACTTTTGGTAACGGCGGTGGCCTGTTTACTACTTGGTATGGGGCTCCCCACTCTTCCTGCATATCTCTTTATTGTTCTTTTTGTCGGGCCGGTGATCGGAAATCTCGGAATCCCGGCGCTTTTGGTCCATATGTTCGTTTTGTATTTCGGCGTTTTGTCTAACGTTACGCCGCCTGTCGCTATCGCAGCCTATGCCGCCGCGCCGATCGCCGGATCAAATCCTATGTCGACCGGGTTTAATGCTCTGAGGCTCGCCGCGGTTGGCTTTATTATTCCTTTTGTAATGATTTATTACCCGTCTATCAGCATCGTAATTGATTTCAACTGGGCAGAGTTTTTATGGATATTGGCTAGGATGCCCGTCGTGATTTGGCTTGTGGCATCGGCATTGATTGGGTGTGACGCTAGGCTTCTCAGGCCCCATGAACGAGCATTAAGAGCAACCTGTGGACTGATAATGTTGGTTGAGTTAATGCCAGTCCAAATAGCGGCCTACATAATCGGGATATTTTTGATTATAGCGCACCGGCGATATGGGAACCCTCCTCGAGGTGCAAGCTAGATAGCGCAGTTAGAGTTGTTGAGTGACACAGTCATTTATTTGTGATGAAGTTTAAAATATCTAATTAATAAAGGCGTAATAGGGAGATAAAAATGAGGTTTTTGAATAGTAAACCCTGGTTGTCCAGCCTTGGTACAATGGGTGTTATGGCTTTGATCGTCTCTGGGCCGGAGGCCATTGCTGCGGACAAGCGGTATACTTTGGGGAGCTTGGGACCAGGAACAACACCGTTTTTGGTTAATACGGCCTTTGCAAAGGCCGTCAATAAGTATGTCCCCGGGCATAACATCCAAGTTTCCGCTGTCGGCGCTGCGACAAAGCATTGTGTCCTTCTGTCAAAGCGGCGCATGGATTTCGCTATGGGTGCCCAGACGATGTACCGCCTGATGGCTTTTGGTTTAGGGCCGTTCAAAAAGGTCAAGGACGGCCTTGGGATGACAAAAAAGATATCATCAATGTTTTCATATCCGATCGGTGTTTATCACGGGGTTGTTTATGAAAAATCGGGCATCAAGTCCTACAAGGACATAAAGGGCAAAAAGGTGTTTATCGGCCCGCCTGCCGGTGTTGCGACCCGAAATATGCGCCTCATCATTAATGCAATGACCGGTTACTTGCCTGGAAGGGATTACACTCAGGTAAAAATGGGCTGGGGTCCTGCGGCGCAAGCCTTCCAAGATAGAAAATACGATGTTTGGATTGTACCGAGTGCGGCCCCGTCGCCGGCTATCACACAATTGACGCTGACAAATAAAATCAGACTTCTGAATCTTGATGAGTCGAAGTTCAATCATCCATCTTGGAAAAAATATGCTTCGCAGCCGGCGAGATTTCTTAAAAAATTATCGCCAGATATTTACGGAGAAAACCTGGTTAATAAAAAGCCGATACTGACTACCGGCGCCTACGTTGGGATGACCGTAAGGTCCGATATGGACCCTGAGTTGGTTTATCAAATGATGAAGGCTTTCTGGGATAATATAGGTGAAGCACACGCTATGTCGGTCCAGTTGAAGGAGACCCTGACGCTCAAAAACGCCACGGTCGCTCTGGCAGGGGATCCGCACCCAGGAGCAGTTAAGTATTGGAAGGAGCGAGGTGTCGAGATTGTGAAACCTCTTAAATACACGGTCGCGGATGTTAAAAAGTTTAAAGCAAAGATGGCCGCCAAAAAGAAAAAGAAATAGCGACCTAAAATAAAGTTAGTGAAACGGAAACAACGCCGCTGGGACTATTCCCAGCGGCGTTGTTTTTTCTCTTAAATAAGTTTCTCGAAAGTTAGAGCTGTTAAATGGGTGGGAAGCGAGGAACCTGCTTATCCGCTCTGACCTATAAGTTTGTGAATTCTCGTATTAATCCGCCACTTTCCAGCAATATGAGCGCTGGTAAGTGGCGGATTAATTTGCTCCTCGGGAGGGACTCGAACCCCCGACCCAGCGGTTAACAGTTGGAGTACCCGTACCCCTTCGATATATATTTTGTTATTCGTTTTCGCTTAAATTATTGAAAACACGGGCTAATAATACGCCTTTATGGTAGGATACTGCCTGTTGAGCAATGTTTGTGCTGCTAACTTTATGCTAACTTGGGTCGCCCGCTAAAACTGCCTGACCTTCGATCTAGGGGGGGCGCATGGCAAAATTCACAACAAAGCGCAAATCGACCGGGCGACGTTTGATGCGCCGGACGGCAAGCAATGCATTCTCTGGGACCGTGTAGTACCTGGGCGCGGCCTTCGCGTTTTTCCGTCCGGGGTAAAATCGGTCGTGCTGTCCTGTCGCGTCAATGGCCGAGCTCATATCGGTACGCTCGGAATCTATGGCGTGGAAATGAAGCTGGATCAGGCCCGCATAGAGCCCGGAGAGTGGAGGGCAAAGGCCCGGAAGGGCATTGAACCCTCTGGAGAAACGAAAGACTAGCAATGCGCGCGGCAAGTCGCTGTGAGATCTCTTGGGTGAATACGTCCAGGATCGGAAGAGGCATGGCAAGAAGACGTGGTCCAAGGATAAGCGGCGGTTCGAGCTTGACGTTCCTTCAAGGCTGAAAGCGCGCCCTGCCTGCGATGTGACCCGTGCGGATATTCTGGCCCTCCGTAAGGCGGCTTCCCATGCACCCTACCAGGCGAATCGGACTGTCGAGACGATCCGTCACACCTTCAACCTTGGCGTGGATTGGGGTTCCGGTCTGAGGATAAACGACAACCCCGCCCACGGCATAATCGTGTATCCTTAGGAAGACGCAAACTTATTGTTTGCGGATAGTAACTGGGGTTAAGGGCGGAAATGAAACGATCTGACGCGTGACGCGCTTCGAACCTACATTTATGCGTTCGATTCTTTTCGGCTTTTCGGCGGTCAGCTTGGCATTTCTGCCCGTATGGCACAGCTTATTCTCTCGTCGGGGAACGGTCTTCGACAGTCCCTTTCTTTCTAACCACCTTCAGTTAGATGTGACAGGCCAGCTTGATTACATGGCGGGCCTAACGTTAATGGTCACATTGTCTATCTTTGTAGGGGGCACCATTGCCTTAGTCGCATCCCGTTCTTCAATCCTAGCACGAACAATTATGCTCGGTGGTGCCCTGGCACTGCTGCTGTTCGGTTTGAACGCGGCTCGCGCTCACTATCTACCGTGGGCCAGTTTGTCCAACATCCTTGTATTCGCGAGAGAGGAGACCCTTCTATTTTCGGCGATGCTGCTGGTTGCGTTGGCTCTGTTAGCGGGACTTATCTTTTTTCTCAACGAGCATCTTATTCGAGCGGTCCTCATCGGCTTACCCGTTGGTGCGATTATATTACTAAACGTGATTGCCGCGGTTTTGGTTCTCGGCAAGACCAGTTTCGTAGTGGAGAAGGGCGCGCTAGCAACGCGATTTGCCGAAATTCCGCAAAATCGGGTTGTCTGGATTATTTTCGATGAAGCAGATTACCGGCTTCTTTTTGAAAACCGGCCCGACGGGCTGGTGCTTCCCAATTTTGACAAGCTGCGCCGATCGGGCCTAGAGGCAAGCCAAGCGGTTCCCCGTGGCAGATCCACCATCGTGACCATTCCGGCTCTGATCCACGGCCGCCCCATTTCAAGCGCATCCTTTCAAGAGCGCGGGCTTGTGCTCACCTCTGCTGAGACCAATTCAGCCTGGTTCTGGCAAGACAAAGAAAGCATTTTCGAGGAGTTGCGAATGAAAGGGCTGAATGCCGCTGCGCTCGGTCAGGAATTTATCCCGTATTGCCGCATAATGCATCGGGTGCTCAACCAATGTTGGGAGATGGGCCGGAACTGGGAACCGGGGTCGGATTTTTTCCACACTCGAATTGATGATTTTTTGTTGCGGCTTGCGGCCTATATTCCAGTATTGAACAGGAAGCTGCGGCCCGAACTGTTTGATTCTGGCATCACGTATGAGCATTTCCTTTCAGGAACCCTCAGCGCGATATCTGACCGCACGCTAGCATTGACGTATATTCACTGGAACGTACCGCATACGCCCTACATATGGGATCGACGGTCTAAGAGTTATATCAACGCTACGGAAAAACCTTCGAGATATTTCGATAATGCGGCCTATGCCGATATGTTACTGGGCCAGGTGGTAGGGCATATCTCGAAGTCGGGCCTTGCCGACCGCACCGCTCTAATTATCTCTTCTGACCATAGTTGGCGCCGTTCGGCGAAACAGCATGATGGAATCCTGGATTTCAGGGTGCCGTTCATTGTTAACTTCCCTGGCCAATCGCGGCCTATAGATTTTTCTGAACCCTTCGATACAATCGTGACAAGAAAACTGGTTGCTGAGATTCTCAAGGGCGACGTAAATACAGCTGAGCAAGCTGCTAGGTTCATTCGCGCAAACCGCGTATTGCCGAAACGTTCTGCACCTCAAATGACCAAAAAATGAAAAAATTTGCAGCTGGCTTTCTGATCATGATAGCGACAAGCAACCCTTCCTACGCCTACGTCGATCCCGGGTCGGGGGCATTTCTTCTGCAGATCCTCGCCGCCATCGGCGTCGGGGCACTATTTTACATGCGAAAGGCCCGGGAGTTCGTCAAACAGCTTTTCACCCGAAGAAAGAGGAAAGACCGGTAGAACGATACGGTTGCATTCGCGATGGATGATAGGTTTCCAATGCCGTCCTTCCGCGATCCGGACGGACGGATTGTCATTTTAGACGGCCGCGTGTTGCGGTTCATGCGTCGTGGCGCGCCGGAGATGCTGCGCGGCTTTTCCGAAACGAAATCGGGACGCCGGCTGATCGACTCCGGAAAGATACAATCCTGGCGAACGGTCAATCCGGAAGACCCGGTCGTTCAGGAGGTGTCGGCGGCGGCCCCGGGAGACGCATCGGCGAAAGGTTGGACCGACGTCATCGAGCACGAACGGGTGCCCTTTGCCACTTATGCACATGAATGGCCTGCCGCGATGTTGGCGGAAGCAGCAAAGCTGACGCTCGAGATTGCCCGCGACCTGCTGGAAGACGGCTACGGACTGAAGGACGCGACACCCTATAACGTCCTTTTCAAAGGTGCGCGTCCGGTTCACGTTGACGTCTTGTCGGTCGAGAGGCGGGATCCGAGTGATCCCATCTGGTTGGCCGAAGTGCAGTTCCTTCAGGCGTTCCTGCTTCCGCTTCTTTCGGCACAAACCTTCGGAGATGCGCCCCATCGTCATTTCCTGATGAGCCGGGGCGGTGTGACGGCGGAAACGCTGTATAGAAAAGCCGGGATTTTGCGCCGGTTCAGCCCGTCGTTTCTTGGGTTTGTGTCAATGCCGGTCTTGCTATCCGGGATGGCTGAAAAAAGAGAGCAGACGCTTTATAAACCGCGCCGCGTCGATCCCGCCCGCGCCGCCTATACCGTCCGTTACCGGATCAAACGGTTAACCCGTGCCATTGACCACATGTTTCCCGCGCCGAAAAAATCGGCCTGGTCGGATTACGAAGCGACGCGGGGCTACGACAAAGGTGACCTCGCCATCAAGGAAGCGTTCGTGGTCTCGGCCATCGAACGGTTCTCGCCCACGCGGGTTCTCGACCTCGGCTGCAACAAGGGCCAATACAGCATTATGGCCGCTGAACGGGGTGCAAGCGTAGTAGCGTGCGATTTTGACCCGTTTGTTGTCGGAAAATTGTGGCAAGTGGCCAACGCGCGCAGTATCGACATCCTGCCCTTGGTCGTGGATCTTGCGCAGCCTGCTCCGGCCCTGGGTTGGCGTAATGCTGAATTTCCTTCCTTTCTGTCGCGCGCTCGCGGCAATTTCGACTGCGTGCTTGCCCTTGCTATCATTCACCACCTGCTAGTGACCGAGCGGGTGCCGATGAGCGAGGTGGTTGAGCTGATCGCCGATATGACACTCGATATTGCGGTGATGGAATATGTTTCGCCGGAAGATCCCAATTTCAAACGTCTTTGTCGCGGCCGTGACGCGCTTTATGCACACCTGACTGAAGAAGCCTTTGTTTCGGCATGCCAAGCGCGGTTCGAGCTTGTCGATCGGCGCACCCTTGAAACGGGAAATAGAACGCTTCTCCTGTTTAAGCGCCGCTGAGAGCCAACAAAATTGCAGCCGACGTCGCGCTTTGCGCCTTGATCGAATTTTCCGATTGTCGGCCTTGGGTCAAAAGCGTCCCTAGCCAATCCGCACAAAATTCTTCTGCTGTGAGGGTTGAAACGGAATTGCCGGTGATTCGTACAACTCGGACAACACAGTCATCGAGTACCAAATTTCGTCGTTTTTGCTAACCTGTTGCTAACTTGAAAAGCGAAAGGGTTAACGCCTGAAACGCTAACCCTTTGCTAGAATTGGCTCCTCGGGAGGGACTCGAACCCCCGACCCAGCGGTTAACAGCCGCTTGCTCTACCAACTGAGCTACCGAGGATCAGTGAGCGCAGGGCATATAACACCGGATGAAACCGGTTTCCAGTCCCATTGTTAAAAATATCCGCGATAGAATTTGGATTTTCGTAAATATGCCTGGCCGAAGGTTCGCTATACTATCCCCGTATGGGCTCCGGCCTGTTCCACGAGGTCGTAAACATCGTTTTTTGAGACCTTATGAACCCCGGTTTTGGCCCGCTACCTGCGGTAGGACTTCCTATAAGTTCGGAAATGATCGGTCTTTAAGCAGCTACGGGGGAGCTCTTTCCGTCAAGCTGGACCCTGTAACCTGATCGAATATTGGGTAAGTAATCAGAAATTGCCATGTGTTGAGTGCATCTATTATCCCAGAAGGCGATGGAATGGGGTCGCCACCTAAATCTGAAAGTCCATTCCGGTCGAGTACAATGTCTAAATAAAAATTCTAAAATGGCCTTACTTTCTTGCTCAGAAAGTTCATTGATTTTCATTGTAAATACTTCGTTTACGTATATTAATTTTTTCCCGCTTTCCGGGTGTTTTACTACTATCGGGTGGTCGGCGTTTGGGGTTCCCTCACCGAAGGTTGGAACGCCGTCATGGTGGGCAGTGAGACCTTCTAAATAAGTCTTCATTCTGCTTGAAAGTGCGTCGTAAGCGGCATACATGCTGGAGAATAGTGTGTCACCACCCCCATTAGGTGGAAGTGTGTGGTTGTATAAAATGCTCCCGAGGGGCGGTACCGCAGCGCAGGACTGATCGGTATGAAAAACGTCGCCTGATACCCGGGGGGTATTTTCGTCGTAGTGAAATTTTCTTACGCGGGGATCATCTGTTGTGCTGCTTATCGTGGATTTTCCTACGTGTGCACCGAGTACTCCGAAATATTCCGCTAAACGTACATGGTCCTCGAAACTGATTTTTTGATCTCTAAAGAAGATTACCTGATATTTTATGAATGCCTCTCTCAACTCTTCAGTAGAGCGATTGCTGAGGGGGCGCGTCAGGTCAATTGATCCAATTTCAGCTCCGATATTTGGAGAACATGGAATTACTGAGATTGCAGAAAATTCAGTGTCTTGACCTGATAGGTCCGAACCAATGATTGTCATTGCCGGCGTTCCTAAAATTCTAGAGCAGATAAGGTAATAAATTAATCTTATTCTAAATACATATTAACTCAAAATAAGTATCAGATATCATTAGGGGCGAGCTTAGGGTCGGAAAACATAGAAAGATTATTGTTTTACCGCGATTTAGATCCTCTGGCTGTACTGTGGCATTGTTGTCCGGTTTTACAGTTCCAAAGAAATTGCGAATATTTGTATGCAACCGTATGTTTTTTGGATGTTTCTGAACTCGTTTGTGGGAGAGCGAAGTGGTTATGGAAAGCTCAGAGGATAGGGTTGAGGCGCTGCGTAAAGCCAACAATCTTGAAGACCTATATGCCGCTCTTACACCGCTCGACATGACACCCGGCTGGATAGAGAGAAAACAGCCGATCTTGTGGGAGCAGCCAGATACTCCGTTTGAGGTCATGCACTGGCGTTATGAAGAATGTAAGGCAGCACTTGATGCTGCGGGTCGCCTGATTAATACCGATTTGGCAGAACGCCGGAATTTGATTCTGCGTAATCCTGTTGAGGGAAACAATATCGCTACCACCAAGACCTTAATAAATGCCTACCAAATGATCCTTCCTGGGGAGGAGGCCAGAACCCACCGGCATGCCCCACATGCATTGCGCGTGATTATCGAGAGCGAGGACTCGTTCTCCGTCGTAAACGGTGAAAAGCACCCGATGGAGACGGGAGATATTGTTTTGACGCCCGGATGGTGCTGGCACGGGCACGGGCATGATGGCGACAGATCCGCGTATTGGCTGGATGGGCTGGACGTTCCCCTTACGCATCTTTTGGAACCTATGTTTTTCGAAGAACATCCGGAGGGTTTTGCGCCGGTGGAACGGGTAACCCCGGATTCACCCTACCGGTTCACCTGGGAGTCAATTCAAAAGCGAACGGAGCAGGCTGATGCTGACCCGGAGGGGCATTTCGGCCGGCGGGTTCGCCTGGAAGCGGACGAAATGCCGACAATCGGTATCTATGTCGAAAGGCTCGAAGCGGGGCAGACAACAAGAAAGTTCCGCCATTCCGCCAATGTGGTCTACAGCCCGATGATGGGTAGCGGTACCAGCACTATCGACGACAATGAGATATCCTGGAGCAGGGGAGACACCTTCACAGCCCCCACCTGGAATTGGATTGAACACCGTGCGCAAGAAGACACGATTATGTTCGCCATGACCGACGAATTCCTGATGCGGTTCGCCAACTACTACCGGTTTGAGGCGGCCGCCTGATTTAGCGGACTTCAATGGTCATTATTTCGGGAGGTCGCGGGTTTCTATGTGGATCGACCGCTGCGGGTATGGAATCGTAATTCCCGCTTCGTCGCAGGCCTCTTTTAGGTTCTTGTTCAGATTGAAGAAAACCGTCCAGTAATCGGCCGTTTTAACCCAGACAAGAACGTAAATATTGACTGAACTGTCGGCCATTTCACCGACGACGTATTGCGGTTCGGGATCGGAAATCACCAGTTCTTCGTTTGCGACGACCTCTTTCGCGGTGTCGATCGCTAAATCGATACTATCGCCATAGTCGATTCCAAGTGTGATTTTCACCCGCCGCGTCGGATTGCGGCTGTAATTTGTCAGCGCGCCACCCCATAACTGGCTGTTCGGGGCTACGATGAAGACGCCATCTGGTGTTTTCAATTCGGTCGTGAAAAGCCCCAGGCTCACAACCGTGCCGCCCAACCCACCGCATTCGATAAAATCGTCTATTCCGAACGGCCGAAAAATCATCAGCATGACGCCCGCGGCAACGTTAGACAAAGTGCCCTGTAGAGCCAGACCAATGGCGAGACCGGCGGCGCCAAGAACGGCCAGAAAACTGGTCGTCTGCACGCCGAACTGCTGCAAAACCGCAAGTACGGTGAAAATGACGATGGTGTAGCGAACGATGCTCCCAAAAAACTTTTGAAGCGTCATATCGATGCGCTTCGAGTTGGAAAGCGCCCGTTCGGTTACATTTTGCGCCCATCCAGCCGCAATCCATCCGACGATCAGGATCGCGATCGCACCGACCACATCGATACCGAATGTCGTGATGATCGTGATCACCTGATCCATTATTTCACTTGTATTTTTGTCCATCGAGGTACTTGTACCCTGCTAAATTTCTAGCGAACGGTTCGTGCGTAAACCTTATTTAAAATTGATTAATCATAAGGTTGGAGGAATTATTTCACGTGTTTGTAGAAGGAAACGTAAGATAAAAGCGCCGCTATACTGAGAATTAGCATCAGCAACCCGAATGGGACAGCGGTGCCGTCGTGAAGTATGCCGATGGCAAAGGCGGCGATGGCACCCGCTGTGGTCTGATAAAAGCCAATTGCGGAAGACGCCGCGCCCGCCGTTCGCGGAAAGGGAGCGACAGCAGCGGCCATTGACTGAGGATAATGGAGACCATGTCCGAACATCCAGACAAAGGCGGGCAGGGCGACGGCGGGCCCGGTCTTGATGCCAAGCCAGCCGAATAGAAAAATCGTGCCTGCGGCGAAAATGGCGATGCTGCTTCCGGAAATTATCAGTTTATGCGGGCCCAACCGTGTACCAAACCGGCCTGCGAACCAGGCTCCGATCATGAAGCCACCGGATCCGAAAGCGAAATAGATACCGCCCATATCCGGGCTGATGCCGTAGCCGTCCACGAGCACCAGCATGCTGCCGGCCAGCCACACGAACATAGCCGCATACATCAGCAGGTTTGAAACGCAGTTCAGCGCGAAAACCGGGTGCGGCGTAACTTCTAGGTAGGTTTTGAACGTCGAAGATAGACGGAGAGTTGTCGGCGCGTCTTCCGGACGGGATTCCTTTAAAATAACAAACACAGCGGCAAGAGTGACAACGGCATAGACGCCACAAAAATAGAATGACGCTTCCCAGCCGTACCAGGCGACTAGGAATCCGCCGATAGCCGGGGCGGCGATTGCCATGATGCCAAAGGCCGACATCACATAACTCATCACGCGGCGAGAGCCTTCCACCCCATAGAGATCACGGATCACGGCCCGCGCCAGGGCGGGGGCGGCGGATATAGATGCACCTTGCAGCAAGCGGCCAAGGAGTAGGGTTTCGAATGTCGGGGCAAATGCGCAGAAAATCGTGGCGACCGCATAAAGAGCCATTGAGACCAGCAAAACGGGCCGTCGCCCAAACCTGTCGCCAATCGGCCCGTAGACGAGTTGCATGAAACCGAATGCGAAGACGTAGACGCTGAATACAAGATTGGCTTCGCTGGTCGTGACACCGAAAAAATCTCTCAACGCAGGAACACCGGGGGCAACGGAGTCGGTGCTGAAGGGGTTCGCGGCGACCAGAAGCGTGAGGACAGCCCCGACGGCAATTGCGCCGGGAAGGGAAGTATCTTGTTTCATGGATTTTCCAAACCGTGCTTAGCCGCGTTTGTCGATAAAACGCTGCTGCTTAACCTGGTTCTGGAATTCCTGTTCCAGCGTTCCCGGTCGAAGCAGGTCGATTTGGGGCGACAATTCGAAGGTTTCCTTAACCGCAGCTGCGAGAGACTTGGCGGTTTGGTCCGCATCGGCCGACCCGCGCAGTTCGATTGATATACGGATGGCGTCCAGGGTCTTGGTTTCTTCCACCTCAACCTTGAAATCGCTAATTTCAAGGCGACGGTGCATGAAATTTTCGAAATCCGCATGTGTGATGTTGATCCCTCGGACTTTGAAGAAGCCGGATGTCCGCGCCGCATGCCGGATCATAGGATAGACGGAGAGGGGTCCTTCAGTTTTTCCATGGTCGACATAGCTTACGTAGTCACCGGTTTCCCACCGAAGAAACGGTGTCATTTCGGTATTCCAGTAGGGTGTCATGACAAGGATGCCGTTCTCACCCTCTTCGACCGGTTCGCCAGAGTTTTCGTCAACAACTTCAAGGTCAAACATATCGGTCCAGTAATGCATGCCGTCGTGGCAGTCGGATTCGCTCGCCATGAAGGATCCTTCGGTACAGCCGAACTGGTCATACAGTTCCGCACCCCAAAGGGCTTCAATCCGTTCCCGCTTCCCAGCCGATACGGGCTCGGCTGCTGTTAGAAAGGTTTTGACCGAGCTGTCCGCCAGATCAAAACCCATACGCTCGGCGACTTCGGCAAGCTGAAGACCGTAACTTGCCATACCGCAGAAGACAGAGGGTTTAAGCGTACGTATCAACTCAATCTGCATTTCCGAAGGAGTGGAGTTGCCGGCACCGCACCAGTTAACCCCGATACCCATTTGCTGAGCTGTTCTGCAGTACAAGTGTCCAACCGGGTGAATGCCAAGGGGAAAGGAGACGTGTGCCATTTCCCCAGCCATGATACCGGCGGCTTCCCAGGACCGTCGAAATCCTTCCCGGGCGAGCCGCAGGTCATTCATCGTTCGCGGATAGAACAATGGCTGGCCTGTCGATCCGCCGGAACGCCAGAATTCGATAATGTCAGTGGTGGGACGGATACAAAACTCTTCTTGAAAGCGATCCGCCGGGATCTTCCGCAGTTCGTCTTTGGTGAGAAGTGGAATTTTGGCCCATTCTTCGGGTTCGTGGATGTATTCCAGGTCGATCCCATCCAGTTTTCTCGCAAGAAATTTCGATTGTTTCGCCCTTTCGACGGCACGCCGACGGCCAATTTTGCGAACCTCTTTTATCGCGTCCCGTGAGGCCGCGGGAAAGGGGATCTCCGGCGTGTCCCACATCCTCTAGTCCTCTGTCCGCTCGCCGAGTTCCTTCGCCCGTTCACGAAGGATGAATTTCTGGATTTTTCCGGTGGATGTTTTTGGTAGCGGTCCGAAGACAACGGTTTTTGGTACTTTGAAGCGCGCCATATTCTCTCGGCAAAAGTCGAAAATCTCTTCGTCGTCACTTTCTTCGCCTTCTTTCAGGGTAACGAATGCGCAAGGGCTTTCACCCCATTTTCGATCGGGGCGGGCGGCTACGGCGGCTTCAAGAACCTTTGGGTGTTTGTAGAGAATGCCTTCGACCTCGATAGACGAAATATTTTCTCCGCCTGAAATAATGATGTCCTTCGACCGGTCTTTTAGTTCGATGTAGCCGTCTTCATGCCAGACACCCAGATCACCCGAATGAAACCATCCGCCGGCAAAAGCATCCTCGGTGGCCTTGGGGTTTTTCAAGTAGCCCTTCATGACGTCGTTTCCGCGCATGAATATCTCGCCCATGGTTTCACCATCATGGGGCACGGGTTCCAACGTGTCAGGATCGGCAACCATCAACCCCTCCAGAACGTGATACCGAACGCCTTGTCTGGCTTTCAATGCCGCGCGGTCGGCCTCGGGTTTGTCATCCCACTCAGAATGCCATGCGCTGACGACAGACGGTCCATAGGTTTCTGTTAGCCCATACACGTGGGTCACGTTAAATCCTTGGCTTTCCATTGCCTCGATCACGGCCGCCGGCGGGGCTGCCCCGGCGGTCATGGCTTCTACAGTGTGGCTGAACGGTTTGCGCTGACTGTCGGGCGCGTTGGCAATCATGTTCAAGACGATCGGTGCGCCGCAAAAATGGGTTACGCCGTATGAGGCGATCGCATCGAATATAGGTTCCGGCTCCACGCGTCGCAGGCAGATATTGGTGCCGGCCAGGGCGGCGATGGTCCATGGGAAGCACCATCCATTGCAATGAAACAGTGGCAGGGTCCAGAGATACATCGGATGCTGCTGCATGCCCCAGACCATCAGGTTCCCGATAGCGTTAAGAAAGGCGCCGCGATGATGATAAACAACGCCCTTCGGGTTTCCGGTAGTCCCGGAAGTGTAATTCAGCGAACAAGCAGTCCACTCGTCCTCCGGCCACTGCCAGGCGTAGTCCGGGTCCCCGCCGTGGATAAACGCCTCGTATTCAATCTCGCCTACAAGTTCGCCCTCTTCATACAACGCGTCGTCGACGTCGATGACAAACGGCTTGTGTTCAAGCTGGGCGATGGCACCCTTTATCGTTTCCGAGAACTCCCGGTCGGTGAGAATTACTTTCGCTTCACCGTGCTGAAGGATGAATGCGATGGCATCTGCATCGAGCCGGACGTTCAGCGTATTCAGAACCCCACCCATCATCGAAACGCCGAAATGGGCTTCCACCATGGCGGGTACGTTGGGCAGCATCGCGGCAACGGTTTCTCCCCGCTTCAGGCCATGATTTTCAAGCGCACTAGCTAGACGTCGGCAACGGGCATAGGTTTCCGACCAGGTTCGGCGAATGTCGCCGTAAATGACCGCCGTTCGATTGGGGTAGGTTGCCGCTGACCGTTCGATAAAACTGAGCGGTGTTAGCGGCTGAAAATTGGCGGGGTTTTTGTCCAGATTAGTTTCGAAGGGATTGGCCACGATAATCGTCCCAGATTGCGTTTCGTAGCGTCGCAGAATACGGAGATCGGCGCGCAGAACAAGAAGTTCAGATGCATGTCGCTGCTTCGGATGCTGCCGAACTAAACTTGGGCCGAATTAATAAACTGACTGCAACAGGGCTTCAGTAAAGGCTGGGGGATCCAACCATGCATAATTCAACCCTGCTTCAGTTATTGGTGCGTGAACCTTTTACGTTTATCCAGAATTTGTCGCCGGCTGCCGCCTGCAAATTGGTGCCTGTTCAATCCATCCGTTAGAAGATGAGATCGTATAAAAGGAAGCCAAACAAGAAAACTCCCACGACGAAACAGACGGTTCCGGCGAGCTGGTTTTTCTCCCGCAGGGAGATGAGCCATTTAATGTCCCTGGCAAATCGTATGTTCATTTTTTGTGTGTCATTTCGTTAGAATTTCGTCACGAAGCAGGGAAATCGCTTCCGCGTAATCCGGTCCAAGCTTTGCAAAGCAGACCTGATCGAAATCCAGTGTTTGGGCCGTATCCATCAGTTGTTTGATCTGGTGCTGACATTCTTCAGGGCTTCCTGCCACGAAACAGCTTTTGACCGCTTCGTCAGGTACCAGTTTCGATGCTTCCGGCACCGTTGCGCCGTTAGAGAAGGCTTCTTCCAATGTGTCTACAAGCGACGGTTCGACGCCGGCGACAAATAGCTCTTCATCGGAGAAACCCATATCACGGAGCGTCGGCAGAATGTGGCTGACATAGGGTTTGGCAAATTCCAGTGCCCGTTCCCGATCATGTGAGATGGAAACATTCAGTTCGCAGGTGTCGTACATGGACTTGGCCGGCTGCGACTCGGAGGCGACGGCTCGCGAGGGCCCCAATATTCCTTCCAAGCGTCCGGATTTTGCCAAGGGTATGTAATATCCACCGATCAGTATCCCATCCATAATTTCGCCAGCAATTTTCAGATTTTTGGGACCGCCGCCGCCCGAATAAAATCGTACTGGCGCACCGGGCGAAAAATTCAGTTTGAATTCGCGTTCCGGGTTCAGATGAAAATATTTGGCTAGATGGGGGTAGTCCCTGAAATATGTGCTGTCGCCCGCAAGCAAGGTATTTACCGAGGACACGGTTTCCCGAATTATCGTCAGAGGTTTTTCCGCCTCGACCTGTTTGCCGGCTATCATGCTTGCGCCGCGTGCGATGCCTACACTGAATTCGCGACCGTCGGTTAGTTCGGTAATCGCGGCAATTGTATCCGCCAAGTCCACCGGATTTCGGAAGTAGGGAACCATAATGGCCGTACCCAGACGGATTGGCACAGAGGACGCCATCGCGGCAAGAACGACGAACAAATTGCGGTAGGTAAGGTTGTCATTTACCCAGACCTGGTCAAAACCTTTCGCTTCAGAAAGTGCGGCAAGTTTTACAAGTTCAGGGACCGAATAGTGGTTCGCTATGTGAATTGTAAATTGCAGTCCCAAATCGCCTTTGAACTTTGTTTTCATTTTTCGGCCTGCCGGATTTCTGGATATAATCGAGGCGTCCGAGGCCCCTTAGATTTACGTTCAACGAAAAATGTGCCATCCACGCGACGGAGGCTCAAGCCAACAAATTCAAAATTCGTCAATGGGATTTCTGGATAAATGCGTTTTTGATTGAAATATTGGAGGCCCGGACCAGATTCGAACTGGTGTACACGGATTTGCAATCCGCTGGATAGCCTCTCTCCCACCGGGCCTAGTAACGACACTATCGCGAGGCCGGCTATATAGGCTTGGGGGCAGGGTCGGTCAATATTTGCCGCAATGACGAGTATGATATTGTCGGACATTGCGCTTTGATTTAGTTAACGTGATGTTAACCATGCCCGATCAACCTGCCGATCGCGGCTACGAACCTCGGATTACGGGGAATATTAATTTTAATCGGACAATCGTCAACATGACCGATTTCAGTTCTTTACGCCGAACCATGGTCGATACCCAGCTTCGGACCAACAAGATCACGGACGAGCGGATTCTGACTTCAATGCTGGAAATTCCCCGGGAACTTTTCGTACCAGAGGAAAAGGCTCCACTAGCCTATATCGACGAAGATATCCAACTAAGTGGAGGACGGTGTTTACCTGAGCCTATGATCATCGCCCGCCTCATTCAGATGGCGAAAATTTCATCCGATGACGTAGTGCTAGATGTAGCTTGCGCTACTGGATATTCGTCAGCCGTTGTTGGCAGGATTGCCACTGCAGTTGTGGCTCTGGACAGTCATGCGGAGCTTGCTGCCGCGGCGACAAAAAACTTGGCCAGCCTGGGTCTGGACAACGTCGTGGTGGAAACTGGGCCTATTGAGGCCGGATGGCCGGATCAGGCGCCGTTTGACGTCATATTGATCAACGGCGCGTGCGAAAAAGTTCCGGACGCCCTATTGGAGCAACTTTCCGACCGCGGGCGTCTTTGCGCGATAGACTGCGGGGGCGACGGTCCCGGTGTTGCCCGAATCTGGAACAAGACGGATGCTGTGGTTTCAAGCCGTGTCGTCTTTGATGCAAACGTGCCTCGTTTGCCCGAATTCAATCGACCGAGGAGTTTCTCCTTTCAATGAGCTGTATGACGAAAATAGGCGTGATAGCCGTGGTCGCCGCTACAGTCGGGATATCGGGACCCGTATCAACTCAAAGCCTCGAAGAAACACTCGTCCGAGCTTATGAAGGGAACCCGACACTTAAATCTGAAAGGGCCCGGTTGAGGGCGACAGACGAGCGTGTCCCTCAGGCCCTTTCCAACTGGCGTCCGACGATATCGGTTTCCGGCAGTTATGGCTGGGAACGAAATGATGCGACGACGACCGGGCCGCAAGCGAAGGAGGCGGATATTACAGAGCCGCTCTCCGGGTCACTGACGATTAGGCAGAATCTCTACCGCGGCGGGCGAACCAGCGCCGCAACGAAGGAAGCGGAAAACAACGTTAAGGCCGTTCGCTCTCGGGTATCCGTAGTAGAACAGTTGGTCCTTCTGAGCGCGACAACGGCTTATGCGGATGTAGTCCGCGATCAGGCAGTTCTGGAACTGAATAATAACAATGAGCGCGTGTTGCGCAGGCAACTGGAAGCAACGCGGGACCGTTTTCGCGTTGGAGAGGTAACGCGGACAGATGTGTCTCTGGCGGAATCTCGGTTATCTCGGGCCCAGGCGGACCGGATAGCCGCAGAGGGTAGTTTGACGGGATCCCGGGCATCGTATGAAAACGTTGTTGGTGTTGTGCCGGGCACTCTGAAATTAGCAAAGCCGCTGTCGGATCTGCCGAAAACGCTCGCCGAAGCCGTCGAACTAGCAAAGAAAAACAATTTCACCGTGCGTCAGACCCGTTTTATCGAGCGCGCGGCGGAAAACAATGTGCAGGAAGTCGCCGGGGAATTGCTGCCAACGTTTTCGTTAAACGGATCCCTGTCTACAACCGAAGAGGCCGTGAACCGAAAAAGCGATTCGCAGACCGTGACGGTTACCGCGCAAGTTTCGATGCCGTTGTATTCCTCTGGGAGCGTGGCATCCCGCGTTCGCGAAGCAAAGCAGGTGGTTTCTCAGCGGCGTGACGAGTTTAGCCAGGCGGTGCGTGATGCGACCGAAGCCGCAAGCAGTGCCTGGCAGGCATTGGAGACGGCGAGGGCGCAGATCCAGGCTTTTTCGGCGGCCGTCAAAGCGGCCGAAATTGCGCTCGAAGGCGTTCGGGAAGAGGCAAATGTCGGTTCACGAACGGTTCTTGATGTATTGGACGCCGAGCAGGAACTGCTGGATGCCCGCGTCGGGCTGGTCCGGGCGTTGCGCGATGAACTTGTTGCGACCTACCGGTTGCGACAGGCGGTCGGTGAACTGACGGCCCAAAAACTGGGTCTTCCGGTGGTAATCTACAACGTTGAAACAAACTACCGACGTGTCCGAAACAAATGGTGGGGGCTGGGAATTGACAAGGAATAGGCGCAACTAGCCCGCGGCGTTTGTTTTTGTTTTCTATCCGTTAACCAAGTAACGTGAAGTCACGCTAACCAATTGCCTTAGTGGGGACCACCGGTCCATGAGCGACCAGAATTCGCAACAAGAACCGTCAATGGAGGAAATTCTCGCCTCTATCCGGCGAATTATATCCGAAGACGTGGATGAAGAGGGCTCGGCGGCGGAAAAAGCCGTTGAGGCTTTTGAAGCGGAACCGAAAATTGGTGACGAAACTATCGCCGATGATCTCGTTGCGGAAGAGTCGGAATATGAAGAAGAGGTCCTCGAACTTACCGACGAGGTGCAGGACGACGGTACCGTCGTGAATTTAAAGACTGGTGAGACGCTTGACGAGGACACCCAGCAGACCGAAGAGGACGATCCACACCGGGAGACCGGACTGGTTGATGAAATCACCACTTCCGCGTCGGCGGCTGTGATCGACGAACGTTTGGTTTCACAGACGGCGGGGATAGATTCTGTATCGTCGCTGTCGGCTCTGGCCGCGGCTGTAGATGATCACCGCCGCGCGTCCGATCCCAGCATCGGACCGCGGACAATAGAAGACCTGGTTAAGGAAGTGATGCGACCAATGATCAGGGAATGGCTGGACGACAACCTGCCGGCACTAGTTGAACGCCTGGTTGGCCGAGAGATAGAACGTCTGACGCGGGAAGCGGAAGACATCTCGCAGCGCTGAAACCGTCATTGCGCTCACCGAAGCGAAGCGCCATAAACCAGTTTCCAATTTAACTTAGGACAGGGCTGCGGAGATAGCATCGTGATCGCCGCGCGCGCCCGGCACGCCGTTCGATCATGACGATGGATAAGACCTACCGGCCTGACGAGGTCGAAGACCGCATTTACGAAAAATGGGAAGACGAAGGCGTCTTTGGCTGTGGCCACACCCGAACCGGCGACGCGGGCGGTGATTCCTTCTCTATCGTCATTCCCCCGCCGAACGTTACCGGCAGCCTGCATATGGGGCACGCGCTGAACAACACGCTGCAGGATATCCTGAGCCGGTTCCAGCGGATGCAGGGTTGCGATGTGCTGTGGCAGCCGGGCACGGATCACGCGGGCATTGCGACCCAAATGGTTGTCGAGCGCCAACTGGCGGAAGACGGCAAAACCCGGCACGACCTGGGCCGCGAAGCCTTTATCGATCGCGTCTGGGAATGGAAAGCGGAATCGGGTGGTACGATAACCGGTCAGCTTCGTCGTCTGGGAGCTTCGTGCGATTGGTCACGAGAACGCTTCACCATGGATGATGGCTTGTCTGCAGCTGTCAGGAAGGTTTTCGTCACGCTGCGGAAGGAAGGCTTGATATATCGGGATAAGCGCCTGGTGAACTGGGATCCTAAGCTGCATACGGCGATCTCCGATCTTGAGGTCGAGCAGCGAGAAGTCAACGGGAATCTCTGGTATTTCAAATACCCGATCGAAAACCAAGACGGAAAATTTATTACCGTCGCCACCACCCGACCCGAGACAATGCTCGGCGACACGGCGGTTGCCGTTCACCCAGAAGACGAACGATATACCGATCTGGTTGGTAAAAATGTGGTTCTCCCGATTGTCGGTCGGCTGATCCCGATTGTTGCGGATGAGTATTCCGACCCAGAAAAGGGCTCCGGCGCAGTCAAAATCACACCGGCGCATGATTTCAATGACTTCGAGGTCGGGCGTCGGCATGAACTGCCCATGGTTAACATCTTCGATATTGACGCGAATATAAACAATGAGGCACCGGAACATCTTCGCGGACTGACCCGGGAAGACGCGCGTAAATGCGTGGTTGAGGAAATGGACGGCTTGGGTCTGCTGGACAAGATGGAAGACAACCCAATGACGGTTCCTTACGGTGACCGGTCCGGCGTTGTCATCGAGCCGCGATTGACCGATCAGTGGTTCGTTGATGCGGCGGTGCTGGCGGAGCCTGCCATTAAGGCCGTTGAAGACGGCAGTATCCAGTTCGTCCCCAAGCATTGGGAAAACACCTATTTCGAATGGATGCGGAATATCCAGCCGTGGTGTATTTCTCGTCAGATATGGTGGGGGCATCAGATTCCCGCCTGGTATGGCCCGGATGGTGAAATTTTCGTGGAGCTTACTGAGGAAGAAGCTCTCGCGGCTGCCGATGCCCATTACGGAAAAACAGTCGATCTGATCCGTGACCCCGATGTGCTCGATACTTGGTTTTCCTCCGCTCTATGGCCGTTTTCGACACTAGGCTGGCCGGAAGAAACGCCGGAACTGGCGCATCACTATCCAACAAGCGTCCTGGTTACGGGTTTTGACATCATTTTCTTCTGGGTCGCCCGTATGATCATGATGGGTATGCATTTTCGCGATGGCGAAGTGCCGTTCCGCGATGTCTACATCCATGCCCTGGTAAGGGATGAAAAGGGTCAGAAAATGTCCAAGAGCAAGGGCAATGTTCTGGACCCGTTGGAACTGATCGATCAGTACGGCGCCGATGCGCTGCGCTTTACCCTGACCGCATTGGCGGCGCAGGGAAGGGACATCAAACTGTCAGCCGGGCGGATAGAAGGATACCGAAACTTCGTCACCAAGATCTGGAATGCGGCCCGGTTTACCCAGATGAACGGTTGTGCGCCTGTTGCCGATTTTAATCCATCCGCCGTTCAGCTGACGGTGAACAAGTGGATCGTCGGAGAAACCGCGAAAACTGGTGCCGATATCGTGGATGCCCTGAACGGCTACCGGTTCAATGATGCGGCGCAGGCGTCCTATCGTTTCGCATGGAACCAGTTCTGCGACTGGTATCTGGAATTCACAAAGCCTATCCTGCAGAACGGCGATGCGGCGGCCCAGGCTGAAGTCCGCGCGACGACATCGTGGGTGCTGGATCAGTTATTAAAGTTCCTGCATCCGATCATGCCTTTCGTGACCGAAGAACTCTGGCTCCAGCTTGCGCCGAAAGGCGGCCGGGCCGGGATGTTAATCGATGCCGCGTGGCCTGATCTTCCGGATACGCTCCGCGCTCCCGATGCCGAAGAGGAAATGAACTGGGTAACGCGGATTATTGGGGAGATCCGAACCGTCCGATCCGAGATGAGCGTTCCGCCGTCCGCTGAACTGCCTGTTTCCATCATCGGTGCGTCGGCGGAAACGGCAAACCGTGTAAATATCCACGAATCGCTGGTAATGCGCCTCGCGCGTCTGTCGGATATTGCGCTGACGAACGAGGTCCCGCCGGGTGCGCTACAGATTGTTGTTGATGAAGCGACGGCGGCACTACCGATTGGCGATTTCGTCAATGTTGAACAGGAAGTCGCGCGGCTGAACAAGGAGATACAGAAGATTGATTCCGAAATCGGCAAGATTAAGAAAAAGCTTGGGAACGATAATTTCTTGGCGAAAGCCCCGCCGGAAGTTGTTGAGGAACAGCGTGAGCGTGCCGCTGATTACGAGCAGTCGCGCACCAAATTTTCCGAAGCGTTGGAACG
Organism: uncultured Alphaproteobacteria bacterium; assembly: GCA_913047365.1. Classification (GTDB taxonomy): domain Bacteria; phylum Pseudomonadota; class Alphaproteobacteria; order MPNO01; family UBA830; genus CAJWUK01. The sequence goes on from CAJWUK010000002.1 coordinate 59,661, forward strand.
TCTTTCCAGTCTTTGACGGGGCGTCAGGAATGACGTCGGGACTCATCAGCGGATCCTAGGACATTTGGACGTTCTCGAAATCAGATCGGTAGGTTTATCAAAGATGACAGCCTCGCGGCTGCGGAAGACTTCGCCTATTTTCGGCTTATGAAGTCTTTGTCCTTTACCATTTTGCTTTTTACTCTGCCGGGATAAGTAGGCTAGGCGATAAAGGAGGACAAAGCGGTATGAGCATTATCAGGATCGGCACATCGGAGCGGGGCGGGACCTTCTGGACCGAGGGCGAGGCCATTGCTTCCTTGGTTCAGCGGGAAACTGGCATCGAGTCCCAAATCCTGGAGGCTGGTCAGGCCAGTATCGAGAACGCAAGACGGCTGGATGAAGGCCTCATAGATCTTGCCTTCATGGCATCCAACTGGATTGGGCGGGCGTCGAAAGGTGAAATTCCTTTCGAGCATGAAATCGATATTCGCGTGGTTGCGCCGGCAAACGCGGGCGCGATGTTTTTTATTACCCGCGCGGACAACGAATTGCTGAACGTGCGTGACATGGTGGGCAAACGCGTTTCCATTGGGCCAAAAGGCAGCGGGATGGTGCAACACATCCATACGATATTCGGTGTGCTAGGTATTTCCTTCGACGATTTCACGCCTGTCTATTTATCGTTCGAAGACGGCGGAAAAGCATTGGAAGCGGGAGATGTGGATGCCCAGTGGCAATGCCCGTATCCAAACGTAGTGATGCGGGATATCAGCGAACGGACCGATGTCCGAGTGCTGGAGTACAACCCCGATGATCTTGCCGATCTCTTGAGGAGCGTTGATTTCTACCGACCGGCCGTCATGCCGAAAGGGTTTTTCAAAGGCGTGAATGCCGATACCGAGCAGGCTGCGGTAGTGAACATTATCGCTGCACACGCCCGATCGGATGCAGAGACCGTTCATGCCTTTGTGACTACTATGTTGAATAGCTTGGACGAGCTGGCGGAAATCAATCCGCTATTCATCGGATTGGGAGATGTCTTTGACCGCTTGAAGAGCGTTGGCGCATCCTCTCTAGAATTTGGGGGAACGGCGCTTCATCCCGGCGCTATCCAAGCGTACAGGGATGCAGGATACCTGTCCTGATTGTTGGTGTCGCTGGTCGAATACAAACTAGGCAGGACCGTCCAGCGGGACTATTGTCCCCCGACTTTTGACTTTCCAGACAGGAGCTATCAATGCCCGACGGGTCGGGCGTCGCAAAGGACGTCGCAAAGAAAGCCGCTTCGCTGAAGAAGCGCCGTTTTAACAAGAATAAGCTGCCCAGCCGGCATACGACAGTGGGCCCCGAACGGGCGCCGCATCGTAGCTATCTCTACGCCATGGGGCTGACCGAAAAAGAGATCAATCAGCCGCTGGTGGGAATTGCAACCTGCTGGAACGAAGCGGCACCGTGCAATATTTCGCTGTCACGACAGGCGCAGGCCGCCAAGAAAGGCGTGAAGGCTGCGGGTGGGACGCCGCGCGAATTTACGACCATCACCGTGACCGATGGCATCGCCATGGGTCATGAAGGAATGAAATCATCGCTGGTGTCGCGGGAAATCATCGCGGACTCGGTTGAACTGACAATGCGCGGTCATTGCTACGATGCGCTGGTCGGCCTCGCAGGGTGCGACAAATCCCTTCCAGGAATGATGATGTCGATGGTGCGCCTGAACGTACCGTCGGTTTTCCTCTATGGTGGCACGATCCTCCCGGGCAAGTTTCAGGGCAGGGACGTCACCGTCGTCGACGTGTTCGAAGGCGTCGGCCAGTACGCGGCCGGCAACATGAGCGCCGCCGAACTGCAGGAACTGGAAAGCGTGGCGTGCCCGTGCGAAGGGTCTTGCGGTGGACAGTACACGGCGAACACAATGGCCTGCGTGGCGGAAGCCATCGGCCTCGCGCTGCCGACATCTTCCGGTGCGCCCGCAGCATATAAATCCCGTGACGAAATGGTGCGGGCTTCCGGCATCGCGGTCATGGATTGCCTGGCAAAGAACATCCGCCCGCGCGATATCGTGACACGGGAGTCGCTGGAAAATGCGGCGGTTGTTGTGGCCGCGACCGGCGGGTCGACCAATGCCGGTCTGCATCTTCCGGCAATTGCCCATGAAGCGGGGATCAAGTTTACACTGGATGACGTAGCGCGGATCTTCAAGAAAACGCCGTATCTGGCCGATCTGATGCCGGGCGGAAAATACACCGCGACCGATATGTACCGCGCGGGCGGCGTACCGGTGGTCATCAAGGAACTGCTGGATAACGGTCTGCTGCACGGCGACTGCATGACTGTGACCGGGAAAACCCTGAAGCAGAACCATGCCA
>CAJWUK010000003.1 GCA_913047365.1 uncultured Alphaproteobacteria bacterium
TTTGGCATAGGCCCCCGGCTCCAGTCTTTGGAGGATACGTTACGAGGCCCGACGTGTTCAGATATAAATAAAAAACGGGCCGGAAAATTCCAGCCCGTTTCTCGTTTCAGATGAATTTCGGTTTAGCTTTAGCCGCCGAAGATCAGCTTGCGTGCATGCTTCACGACTTCCGGCGAGGCATTGGTCACCGAGTCGTTCACGACTTTCTGGATCGCCGCACCCGTGGACGGGATCAACCTTAGCTTGCGCTTTTTCAGTTCGGCCGCGAATGCCGGATCGGCATTCATCTTGTCATAAGCAGCGCGCAGAACCTTGATTGTACCCTTATCCACACCCGGGGGGAGAGCCAGACCACGGCCCAGAAGTCCGGCGACGCTCAGGAAGCCGACGGCTTTCTTGTCGAGGGGATCACTCACCAGCTCGTTGACCATGGGTACGGATTTCGGCAGGTCGGGATCGCGGAAGATGCCGATCTGGGCAATTGCACGAGCAAACGGCTTGTCGCCGGTGAACCAGTGCGGAACTTTGGAGGCCCAAGCCAGCCAGTTAAAGGCCGCCATTTGGGATTCACCCTGCTCTATGGCAAAGATCGACTTGGAGGAACCCTTGTAGCCGGTGACCATCTTGATCTTGTATCCGAATAGGCCGCGGAGCAGCATGGGGTTCAGATAACCGGACGAATTCTTGCCACTTGTGCTGCCGATGATCTGCTTGGATTTGAGATCGTCGAGCTTGGTGACACCTGTGTCGGTGCGAACGACCATCACGACATTGGTCTGGTTACTGGAACCGAGCCATGTGAAATTACGTGCGTCGTATCGCATTTTTTTGGGGCGCATGAGCTGGTTAGTGACGCCATTATCCAACGGAACGATCAGGGTGGAACCGTCCTTCGGCGCAACATTATAGAACCAGTTCATGGCCTTTGCGCCGCCCGCACCCGGCATGTGCTGCAGGATGATATTCGGGTTGCCCGGAATGTGCTTTCCGAGGTGGTTGGAGAAAGACACACCGTATTTATCGTAGGTGCCACCCGGTCCGTACGGGATGACTATCTTGATCGTCTTGCCGGCATAGTCCATAGCTGCAGATGCGCTTGTCGCGGCGCCCGCGGCAACTGCGCCAGCGACGAGACCCGCCACCAACGTCTTCGTATATTTATGCATTTCTCAGTATCTCCCTATTAAGAATTTAGTTTCTTGCCATCCCTGTTTTGCCATGACTTCGTAAGGCGTGCAAATCACAAACCGCCGAACTATTGTGTGCGCCACGCGGGGCAACGCCCCCATGGTTAACATGGAGAATTCCTTACATGTCAGAAGAACAGGCCCTCGCCGACGCCCGGGCACGGATTACCGAATATCGCGACCGCATCCAGCATATCGATGCAAATCACGCCGACCTGTTGTTCAGGGAGGCGCGCAACCACAACTGGTGGCAGGAAAAGGATGTCACCGACGATCAGCTGCGCGAAATATACGATCTGCTGAAATACGGCTCGACTAGCTCCAACACCCAGCCAGCACGGCTAATCTTCATCCGCTCGCAGGAAGCCAAGGAAAAGCTAAAACCCTGCCTGGCGCCGCCGAACGTTGAAAAGACCATGCTGGCGCCCGTGACCGCCCTGCTCGCCTACGATCTCGAATTTCACGAGGACTTCGCCCAGAACTATCCGGTCCGCCCGGAAATGGCGGAACGGTTCCGCAACGATGCAGCCGTCGCCGAAAAATTCGCCTTCCAGCAGGGCACCCTGCAGGGTGCCTATTTGATCATGGCAATCCGGGCGGTCGGTCTGGATGCAGGCGCCATGGGCGGTTTCAATACCGTCATGGCGGATGAAGTCTTCCTGCAGGGCAAGAACTGGAAATCAAATTTTCTGTGTAATATCGGCTACGGCGACCTGGAGGGCATCAAGGGTTCGCGCCTTTACCGCTACGACTTCGAGGAAGTCTGCCAGATCATTTAGGAAAACCGTACGAGCGATCAACCAAACAAAATGGCCCGCGACGCGGGCCATTTGAATATTGTCTCGGTACCTGCGGTCAGTTTGCCGCGGCGAGCGCCTTCTTAACCTTGCGCTTCAGCGCCCGTGCTTCATCGGGCAGCTTAGAATCGACAGTGCCCAGCAGATAGGCATCCAGGCCGCCCTTGTGCTCTATTGTGCGGATCGCCCGGGCCGACAGGCGCAGACGCACCGTGGTGCCTAGCGCATCGGACAGCATAGACGTCACCTGTAAATTCGGCAGAAAACGGCGGCGCGTCTTGTTGTGCGCATGGCTGACATTATTGCCGGCCAACACGCCTTTGCCGGTCATCTCGCATCGTCTGGACATGGTCTCAACCCCAAAAATCTGGTTCCGACATGGAAAACGGGCCGTCCGCGGCCCGAAGAGCGCGAAGTTTTAGTCCCAGCGCCCATCTGCGTCAAGGATTCTTAGGCCCGGATTCAACCGTTTCCCGCACCTCCGATGCCCGTTTAACCAGGATCATCCGGCTGCCCAGCGCCATCACCACCATCGCCATTGCGCCGAAGAAATAAGGCCAGTGAATGCCGACAGACGCAAACACCACACCTGCAAGCGCGGGTCCCGCGATTCTGCCCGACCCGGCGAAGGCCTGCCCCAGCCCCAGAACGCCCCCCCGGCTGCCGGGATCGGCATATTGGGACAACAGACTGCTGAGCGAGGCGGCACAACCCGATGTGCCGAGAATCATCAGAAACGCCGCCACATAGAGCACGGGCTCTACCGGTGCCAGCGGCATCAACAGCGCGCCGGCCCCCAGCGACAGGGCGCCAAGGGTGATCAGGGCTCGCTCCCCGACCCGGCGCGCCAGTGGCCCAATAGCAAACCACTGCAGCATGACGTGGCAGGCGCCCATCCAGGCATAAAAATATCCGTTATCCGCCGGCCCCCAGCCCCATACCCGGTCGGACCACAGCACGATGATCACTTCTATCCCCGCGAAGACGAAGGGCGGCGCAAACATCAGGCAAAGCAGCAACCGGGTCTGGGAATGAGCCAGGGCTGCCCGCCAGACCTTCAAACCCCGCCCGGCCCGGGCGCGGCTCCGTTGTTCAGTCGTTACCGATTCTCGGATCATTACGATCGCAAGAAAGAAAGCAACCGCCGAAAAAAGCGCGGCTGCCAGATAGGGAAGCATGAACGGCGTGGTGCCGAAATTTACCCCCGCCAACAGACCTCCGACCGCGGGCCCGACGACAAAGCCAAGACCTCCTGCGCCGCTTAGCCGGGCGATCTGTTTGGTGCGGTCGGCGGCGCTAGTTACATCAGCCACCAGCGCATGGGCCACGCCCATATTAGCGGCCATCGCGCCACCCAAAAACCGAACCACGAACAGCATCCAAAGAGATGCGGTAAACGCCAGCAACAGATAGGCACATAACGTGCCGCTTATCGTAATCAGCAGGACCGGTTTTCGCCCTATGCGGTCACTGAGCCAACCCCAGAACGGCCCGAACATCGCTTGTCCCATTGTAAAACTGACTGCGACAAGCGTAACCAGTTCGGGGGAGGCGCCGAATTCCTGAGCATAAAGGGGCAGCAACGGCAACACGATGCCGAAGCCGACGGTATCGACAAATACGGTAAGGATCAGGGCGTACACGCGCCCGCCTTTGCCACGATATGCACGCCGTGTCCAGCAGACACGGCATGGATTTAGGGGTTGCTTCAGCCACCCCACAGCCTGTGCAAGCAGCGCATCTGTCGGCGAGTGGCTTCTTTTATATCGCGGGCACGGGCCGATTCTACCAGACGAAGGCGGGTACCGAGGCCACCGGACGGACATTCCACTCCAATGCCAGGCGATTCAGGGACGCGGGATCGGGGGGCAGTCCGCCAAGCTCGCCGGTGTGAACACCGGCGACAACCAGCACGGGATCAACACCAGCATTTTTCGCGCCCGCAAGGTCGGTTCTGAAGGAATCGCCGACGGCGGCGATCCGGGTTTTATCGATCCCCGACAGCACACGAAAACAATAGGCGTAAATTTCTGCCTTGGGTTTACCGAACCAGCGGACGCCGCCTCCCAGTTCTTCGTATCGGAGCGCCAGCGCCCCCGCACAGATTATTTTTCGCCCGCCCCGCACCACCTCGAGATCGGGGTTGGCACAAATCATAGGCAGCCCCAGCTCCGCCCCCTTTTGCAGCAGCTCCTCATAATCGGGAACGGTTTCACTGTCTTCCCAGGGACCGGTGTTCACGATCAGATCGCAATCCTCGATTCTGGATGTCTCTTCCCACTCCAGACCCTCGAACAACCCGCGATCCCGATCCGGTCCCGTGTGGAGGAACCGGTTGCCGATACGGGCATAGAAAGGATCCGACCGTTCTTTCAGGCTCAGATAGGTCGCCTCGCCTGAGGACAGAATCCGGCGGCAAAAGCCCGCCGGCATTCCCATTTCAATCATTGCCTCAGCGACTGCGGCGCTGCGTCTCGGCGCATTGGTCAGTAGGACAAAGGGCTTTTCCGCCGCGGTCAGATGCTCCAGCGTATCCACAACACCGGGATACAGGGTCACCCCGTCATGAAGCACCCCCCAGACATCCAGAATGAAGGCGTCATATCGGTCAGCTACGGCCGCGAACCCCTCGAAATAGGGAACTGGCGCAGTGTCAGGTGTTTCAGGCATAGGTGCGCTCTACACTGAATGCCGGCACCGGTAAAGATGGTGTAATGCTGTGGGTGGCGTTATCAGGAAACCCGAGAGCCGGGTGCGTCTCTTGCCTGGTTACCGGGTGTCAGCTTAATAGCAGCGGCACATTACTGTCGCCGGATCACGGGACGCAAAAGGTTTAAGAACGAATCCGCTTCGGCGGATCAAATTCTAATGCGTCCCCCGCCTCTGTATTATTAAGGCGCGGTCGACCGTGACCACTGACACTTCGATCATCTTCTGATCCCGAAGCAAAGTCAGATCGATGGGGACCCCGGCCTCGCCCGATCCCCAGATTTCGCGATACAGCGCCGGAAGGTCATTCACCTCTTCACCGTTAACCGCAGCAACGACATCACCGGGTTCCACCCCAGCCTTTGCCGCGGGTCCCCGGTCGGATACCGAAGTGATCAGTAGGTGACCCATGGTTTCGACGGTATAGATACCGAGCCAGGGCCGCGGCGCATGTTTCGTCTGGCCGTTTTCGAGAAGCGTTTCAAATATGGGTTTCAGAAGATCGACCGGCACGAACATGTTACCGGGCTGCTTGTCCGAATTTTCCTCCTCCGCGTCCTGCACGAAAAGCGATCCGATCCCAACCAGTTTGCCGTCATGACCTATCAGACCGGCCCCCGACCAGATTGGATGGGGAGGTTCGGTGAAGATCGCCCCGGCAATCAGGTATTCCCAATACCCGGCGAATTCTCGAACCGAAGAAACATGGGCTGCCAATGCCTGCGCGCGCCCCCCGTGGGCGCCGACCGTCAGCGTGTCGCCTTCGCGGACCGTCGAGGAATGACCCAGTTCGATAGGTTTGACCCCGAGATCGGACATCGTGCGGATAAGACCAAAGCCGGTTTCGTAATCGTAGGCGATGGTGTGCGCCTCGGCGACGCCACCGATTTTGGTGCCGACCGTGATAAGGTCGCATTCATTAATTAGGTAGCCGATGGTCAACAGAAGGCCATCTTCTGAGATCAGAACGGCGTTCCCTTCCCGTTCGGTACCAAGATAGGACGCGGAAAACGCGTCTTCCGGCGCCCGCGCCTGCAACGGTACGATCGCGGAAAGCGCCTTGTCGAGATCGTAATCCAGTTTTTCCGGCTCGGGCCGCGGGGCATCCGCCAGCGCCGGGTGGAAAAGTGGTGAGATACCAGCCGGTTTGTGGCCGTTCGCGCGTTCGACGCCGGTCATGACAGATACATACTCCTGAATTCGGCAATAACCTTAGAGGATTTCCGGCCGGTGGGGAAATCCGCCAGGCCAAACTGAGACACGAGTTTCGATCAGGAACGTTCGTCCACGAAACGCGGCGCCTTGATCGATGATTCGAATCGGCGGGCCAGGGTACCTATCTCCAAGACTTCCACGCGGGAAGAAATTTCAAAGGTCGTCTTGATGCTGGCGGAAAGGTCATCGGCGATCCTGTCGTTGTTCTCCCCCCTGCGGACCTCTATCTTCACGGTCAGGGTTTCAAGGTCATCATCGTCGGTAACCAGCACGGCCTGGAAATCGTTTACGGGTTCAATCCCGAAGACAAAATCTTCGAATTCCGCATGGTTGACGTTCACGCCGCGGATTTTGAAAAACCCCGTGGTGCGGTTGGCGTGCCGGATCATGGGAAACAGATCGGCGAACTGCCCATCGCTCTCGCCGTGCTCTAAATAACGGACTATGTCGCCCGCGTTCCAGCGCAGGAACGGCGTGGCGTGCCCGGTCCAAAGTGGCGTCTGGCATAAATGGCCCTCTTCACCGGGCGGCAACATATTGCCGGTCTCCGGATCGACGACTTCGATGAAAAACATATCCGACCAAATATGCATGCCGTCATGGGCGGTGCCCTCGCCTCCCATCAGGCCGGCCTCACTCATTCCGAAGACGTTGAACACCTCCGCTCCCCAGGTGCGGGCCAGCTTTTCCCGCTTGGCATCCGAAAGCGGTTCGGCGGAACAGATGATTTTATTCACGCTCGATTGCGTTAGGTCTATATCTTGTTCGGCCGCTAGGTTGGCCAGGTGCAGCGCGAAGCTCGGCATCGAGATCAGCACCGTGGGCTCCAGCGTCTGGATCAGGCCAAGCTGCACCGCCGACGGCACCGAATTTCCGGCACCGACCCAGGCCATACCGACGCCGAACAGATGCGCCGACCGCGCCCAGATTTGCCCTGCAGGGTGAACGCCTATGGGGAACGAGATGTGACACAGATCGCCCGCCCCGATGCCCATCGCCGGAAAAGACCGGCCCCAGGTGATCAGACCGTAATCCACGTCCTTAAAGGTGCGCGGATAGAAAACCGGCGTTCCCGTCGTTCCACCGGACCGCCAGTATTCAGCGATGTCGCTTTTGGGCGCGATGCAGAACTGGTCCATGAATTCCGCATGGTCCATCCGGCGCAGGATATCCTTGTTGATGATCGGGATCTGCTGCCATACCTCCGGGTCGTCCAGCCGATCGGCATCGATATGATCAAGCTTGCCCTGGTACCATTTCGCCTGCTTTGCGCGCTCGAAGGCGACACGTTTCCGCTCCGACTGGATATTCCCGATTTCATCACGTGATTTCGGCAGCGGCAACAGCATTGGACTGGGTCTCCCTTTCATCGCATGATCGCGTTTCCTGTTAGAGAGCGCAAACCGGAACCGGATGAAAATAGCCATCAGCGGGGGCGGCCCCGGCGGGTTGTACTTTGCCCTGTTGGCCAAGAAGACCTGGCCGTCGCATGACATACACGTTTACGAACGAAACCGGGCGGAAGATACGTTCGGCTTCGGCGTCGTGTTTTCCGATGAAACACTGGATGCGTTCCTCGCCCGCGATCCGGAAAGCTACGACGCGATCACGGACCAGTTCGCCTATTGGGATGAAATCGATTTCAACCTGCACGGCGAAACAGTCCGGTCGACCGGCCACGGCTTCTGCGGTTGCGGCCGGGTGGAACTGCTTCAAATTCTTCAAAGGCGCTGCGCCGAGGTCGGCGTAGTCATAGATTATTCGACCGAAATAAATAATCCCGCAGATATCGATGCGGATCTGGTGGTCGGGGCAGACGGCATCAACAGCGTCGTCCGCGATGCCTTCGCCGATTACTTCCAGCCGAGTTTCAAGTGGCGCAAGAACCGCTTCGCCTGGCTGGGCACTACGAAGCCCTACGATGCCTTCACCTTCGATTTCACGGAAGACGATCACGGCATATGGGTACTCGGCGCCTATCAATACAAGGAGGGAATGAGCACCTGGATCGTGGAAGCACCGGAGAGGACCTGGGCGAACGCCGAAGAAGCCGTTGGCGGGCTAAGCGATGAAACGCTGGTGTCGTATATGACACAGCTTTGGGCCCATCGGCTGGAAAATGGGAAACACGACCTGATCCCCAACAAAACCGTCTGGCGCCAGTTCCCGATGATCCGCTGCGCTAACTGGTCCCACGACCGGTACATGCTGATCGGCGATGCGCTGCATACCGCGCATTATTCGATCGGTTCGGGCACCAAGCTGGCAATGGAAGATGCCATCGCCCTTGTCGATGCGCTAGCCGAGACGGACTCGATCCCCGACGCCCAGCGAAAGTTCGAAGAATTACGGCGCGAAGAAGTGGAGAAGACACAACACGCCGCGGAAGTATCGGTTATCTGGACCGAAGAACCCCATCGGTACTGGGACATGACGCCGCTTCAGGCCGCGTTTTCCATGATGTCGCGGTCAAAGCAGGTGACATACGAAAATCTGCGCCTCCGCGACCCCGCCCTGATCGACCGGGTCGATACCTGGTTCGCCAACGACGTGCGGAAATCGGGATTGGACGTCGCGGAGAACGCGCCCCCGATGTTCACCCCGTTCCGGCTACGGAACATGACCCTCGCCAACCGGGTCGTGGTATCGCCGATGGATATGTATTCGTCCGTCGACGGCGTGCCCGGGGATTTTCATTTCGTGCATCTGGGATCGATGGCGCTGGGCGGCGCTGGACTGATCTTTTCGGAAATGACCTGCGTGTCGGCGGATGGCCGCATCACGCCGGGCTGCGCCGGCCTCTACACCGACGACCAGACAGCCGCCTGGAAACGTGTCATCGATTTCGTCCACGCGCAATCGGATGCGAAATTTTGCCTGCAGATCGGCCATGCCGGCCGCAAGGGGTCGACCCGGGTCGGCTGGGAAGGCATGGACATGCCGCTGGAACGGGACAACTGGGAGATCATCGCCCCGTCACCCCTGCCCCACGCGCCGGACATGCACACGCCCCGGGAAATGACCCGCGACGACATGGACCGGGTTCGCGACAATTTCGTCGCGGCCGCAAGGCGGTCGGAAACCGCGGGCGCGGACATGATCGAACTTCACATGGCGCACGGCTATCTGCTGTCAAGCTTCATCACCCCCGTCGCCAACCGACGGACGGACGAATACGGCGGCAGTCTAGAAAACCGGATACGCTTTCCACTGGAAGTGTTCGACGCGGTACGCGCCGTCTGGCCGGATGAAAAGCCGATATCGGCAAGGATTTCGGCAACCGACTGGGTGGGCGCCACTGGCGTCACCGGTGAAGAAGCGGTCGAAATCGCGCGCATGCTGAAAGATCGCGGCTGCGACATCGTCGATGTTTCAGCTGGTCAGACCACCCCGGACGCGAAACCGATCTATGGCCGCATGTTCCAAACGCCGTTTTCGGAACAGGTCCGCAACGAAGCCCCCATCCCCACCATAGCGGTCGGCAACATCACCACCTCGGATCAGGTGAACACCATCCTGGCCGCCGGGCGCGCGGATCTGGTAGCGCTCGCCCGGCCGCATCTGACCAACCCCCACTTCACCCTGGAGGCGTCCGCCTGGTATGGGCAGACGCACCAGCGCTGGCCCCTGTCCTACGACCCGGCGAAGGACCAGGCATTCCGGATGGCCCAGCGGGACCGGGCGGAAGACCTGGAACTTAAAAAAGCGGCGGCGCCGTCCAGCCACCGGAATTCAGAGACGGACTAGCTTTAGACCGGACGAAAGATGCCATCGGTTTCAGAATAGTCATAGAGCGCGCCATTCCCGATAGAGAACCAGGCGCCGAAGAGGCCTAGCCCCCGTCCGCCAGCGCATCAAGCTCGGCTTGGGGGATGGTGCCACCCCGCCGACCCAGGTGGCCGGCAATATCCCCTGCCCTATCATGGGTATTTTCAGAGATGAGGACCAGAACCCTTCGCCGGAAGACGTGGCCGACCTGGATGCCGCCTTGACGGGCACGGACGTGGCACACGAATTTCACCTCTATTACGGGGCGGGCCATCGGTTCCAGGATCTTGTTAGACCGGAAAGCTACCGCGAGGAACAGGCGAAGGATGCATGGACTAAAATTGGCGTGTTTATGAAAGACAATCTCGGATAGAAGTTTGCCGGCCTAACCGCCGAAATGTGTTGAAAGCGTCTTTCTGAGCCGCGCCTCGCCCACGCCCCGTTTATGGGCTTTCGGCGCGAGTTCATCGAACGCGGCCTTCGGGTCTTTCGCGCGCTGCAGCCGCTTATAGGCTTCGTCCCGGGGCGGTAGGCCCATGGCTTCAGCAACAAGCGACGTGTAATGGACGACCTCCACGCCATGGACTTCTTCCTGCGGACACAAATTACGATAGCAGGAATGATACAGCGCGGTGACGGCGTCCACACCCTGGTTCTTGGCATCTTGAAACAGGTCCCGCACTAGACCAGCGTGTTTGTCGGGCCCGACGATGCTGATCTGCAGATTGCCGCAATCGTGTCCCCAGTCCGGAGTTCCGGTGGCATCGATCACCTCAAGGCCTGGTATTGCCTCCAGGATCGCGCGGGCAAAACGGGAATCCCGCTGGGCCTGATCGTTGTCTCCGTGGCCGTGAAACATAATACGGCGGTCGACCCGGTTGGGAAATTCAAGGCGGTCGAGATTGTCGACGATGTACTCGGTGACATGCAGATAGGGAATATCGAATTCGAGTCCGGTTTCCGCCAACGCGTAATCCATATGGGCATGGCAGGACGGGCAATAGGTCAGCACAGCCTTCGGCGAATAGCCTTTAAACTTGGCCAGCGACTGGCTCGTCAATCCCTCCGACACCTCTACATCGCCGTTCGCATGATGAATGATGCCGCAACAAGTGGACGGTCCGCCCAGCGGCACGTAGTCGACGCCCATGCGGGTCAAAATTTCGGTGATCGTTTCGGCTAGGGCGACCGTCCGCAGGACGTTGCAGCCGAGATAGAGCACATAGTCGTGGTTGGACTTGTCTTTTTCGGTCCCGGAACCCCAGCACCTGTCGTCATCGTTCCGGATTGCATCTGCCAAGGGCAGAATCCGGCCGAAATAGGTGCCGTAATCGAAACCGGCCATATCAGGACTCCCCGTTCCGCCAAAACGTTAACATTTTCAGGACACTCGCGAAATCGGCAAGAATTCGTTAACCATAAAGCGGATAAAGCTACCGTCCTGTCGAAAGCGTGAACCCGACGTGAGCATTTAAGGCTGTATGGGACACGGCGCGTCCCCAAGATCTGGTAAGAGATGAAACCTGCAGAAATGAAAACGACGAATAAAATCCTCAGCGTCCTAAACCCATTCGACCTGTCGCCTGTGGATACGCTGGCGGAGAACGACGAGACCGACATCGAAGAGGCGTTGACAACCGCCTACAGGCTGTTTCGTGATCAAGATTTATGGCTCCCTGCCCACGCGCGGCTGGCGGTTCTGGAAAAGACCGCCGCGCTGATGGAGCAGAGATACGACGCACTTGCGGAAACCGCTGTGCGCGAAGGGGGAAAGCCTTTGGCCGATAGCCGTATCGAGGTAACCCGGGCCATCGACACAGTGAAAGCCACCGCAGCAGTCTTGCGCACCCGGGATGGCGAGACGGTGCCCATGGGGCTTACACCCCCGGCAAACCATCGCGTTGCCTTTACCCGCAAAGCACCCATCGGCGTAGTGGTCGCCGTCAGTGCCTTCAATCACCCGCTGAATTTGATCGTCCACCAGGTAGCACCCGCCATCGCAGCGGGATGCCCCGTTATCGTCAAACCGGCCCCCGACACACCGCTGTCCTGCCTCGCCTTCATCGACACCCTGCATGAAGCCGGGCTGCCGAAGGAATGGGTGCAGGCTATTGTCACTTCGGATAACGATCTAGCGGAAAAACTGGTGACAGATACCCGGGTCGGATTCTTCACCTTCATCGGCAGCGCGGACGTCGGCTGGTCGCTGAGGTCGAAACTAGCGCCCGGCACGCGCTGTGCTCTGGAACACGGCGGCGCGGCGCCGGTGATTGTTACCGGCGACTGCGATGTGTACGAAGTGCGCGAAGCGTTACTGAAGGGTTGTTTCTATCACGCGGGCCAGGTGTGCGTATCTGTTCAACGCATCTTCGCCCATACCAAGATTGCCACCCGCTTCGCCACCCAGTTGGCGATGAAGGCCTCGGGCATGCAGCTTGGTGATCCCATGGACAAGAACACCGAAGTCGGCCCATTGATCCGGCCAGGCGAAACCGACCGAGTTCACGAATGGGTGACCGAAGCCGTGAAAGGTGGCGGCCAGTTACTGACCGGCGGTGAAAAACTGTCCGACACCGTGTACGCCCCGACCGTCGTTTTTAATCCACCCCCGGACTGCCGTTTGATGACCGAAGAAGTGTTCGGCCCGGTAGTCTGTGTCGACCCCTGGTTCGAACTGGATGACGCGCTGGCCCGCGCCAACAGCCTGCCCACCGCATTCCAGGCCGCTGTCTTTACCCGGGATATAGAGCTCGCGATGGAAGTCAGCGGCCGGCTAGATGCATCCGCCGTAATGGTCAACGACCACACGGCTTTCCGCACCGACTGGATGCCCTTCGCGGGCCTGCGCAAATCCGGGCTGGGAACCGGGGGTGTGCCCTACACTTATGACGACATGACTGTCGACAAGATGATCGTGCTGCGTACCGATTCACTGGTCGCTCCGCCGGACGCCGGACCAACTTGACCCAATCGAATTTATTCGAGATCTCTGCCAGAAAAGCCTCCGACCTCTCTGTCCACCGTCTCGAAGCCGAGGGTGTCTAGCGCATTTTCGGCGTCCCGAGAAAGGAAAATGCCGACTTGATACTGACTTAGGAAGATAGTCGAATCGAATTCACCCTTTGCCGCCACGAGCAGGCCGCCGCCTTCACGGCCGATGCGCACGGTGGGCTGACGGGCAAGGCGGGTGTCTGCCTGGCCACGCTGGGACCGGGGACAACCAACCTGGTAGTGGGTGTGACGGATGCGACTATGGATGGCGCGCCGATGGATTATTCGAAGAACCAGAAATTGACCAAGCGCCTCGGCGAAATCGAGGAAGCAATCTAACGCTCGTTTTCAGCGGCTCCGGCCCTAAACCAAAGGCCCATCGAGTTCGTACTTCCTGTCCCGGTCCTCGATCTCGATCACCCAGAGATCGGGGTCGAACCCTGCCTCTCGATCGATCAAACTTCGCACGGCTTCTCCATCGACTGGATCTTCTCCGCTGGCCGCCCGCCAGGCGGGATCGCCGTCGAGAGTGAAGGTGCGGGCGAATACCTCGAACGTACCGTCCAACAGATTGCGGACAATCATCACCTGCCCCGCATCCGCATCGCCCCGGCGGATCACCAAAGCAGGCGTGAAGGCGAGATCGCAGATGCGTATCTGCGCCTTTACCCAGAGGCCGGTTTTAACGCGGGGGCCGGTCAGGCCGCTTCCACCTTTTCGAAGTCGAAGACGACGGGCTCTATATCGCCGGCCTTAATCGCGGCAACGCGTTCGGCTGACAGCGGAAAGCTGAATTGGACGTTGCGCATATCGATCCGCATACCCGCCAGTTCGACCGATAGTTCGGTCATCAGATCCCAGTCGGCGCCGGACATGTCTTCGGCGTCAAGCCCGATAATACCCTTGCACATGTGACCGAACTCGTCTTCGTAGACCAGCGCCGCCGCCTTAGCAATCAGATCGTCCACCCCACCGTTGCCGGCGAGTTTCATGCCTTCGGAAAACAGGGTGCAATAACCGCCTTCAGTGAAGTAACAGGCCCGCTCTCCAGCCGTGCCGTATTGTTTCTTGATTTCCGCCCGGCGGTCGCGGATAGCGAGATTTTCAGCCCAGTCCGGCACTTCTTTCAGCCGGGTCGGGCTAAGACGCGGCTCCCCCTCTCCGCGGACGACGTCGTAGGCATCGGCATAGGCGCAGTAATGGGAAAACTCCTCGTACAGGCCTTCCATACGTTCCAAGATTTCCTCTCGGGGAATCTCGATGTCGATCTTCGGAAAATCGGCGATCAGATCTTCCGCCGGACCGAGATACAGCCCGCGCTGGTCGCCCAGCGGCGTATCCCAAACCTCTTTCCGTGCCTGGCGCAGCAACCAAAGTCGGTCGGTTTCATTTGTGCGGCCTGACCACGTCCAATAGGTGCGGAACACCTCCGCCTCGCCCGCGAACAGCGGTGCGACGGAGTCGACCAGGGATTTTAGTTGCTGGCTTGGCATCGCGGCGCCCTCCTATTCAGGCTTCTCCAGATGCTGGACATAGACTTTGACAGTGTCCTGCATGGTGCGGGATCGATCAATAGTCTCGCGCGTTTCGGCGGAAAACGGCGTGCGGTCCAACAGACGGTAAAGATCCGCTGCGCCCTTGTGATAGTTTGGCGTTAATCCGACCGACGCATAAGTCTCGGCAATCTGTTCCATTTCTCCGATCCAACGGCCGGCATCGGCCGGCAGCGCTGGCACCCTATGGCCCATACGGGCTAGTGCGGCCGCCTGGCTGGCGCCCCACTCGGCCTCCATGATATCTCGGATCCCGAGCGCCTCGGACGCGGTATAGGCGGCGGTTAGCAGAGAGTCCGTGCCTTTGGTCACCGACGCGTAGACCATCTTTACCGCGGAAGCCCGGCCGATTTCATCGCCGAGCTGGATGATCCGCTTTCCGTTGCCGTCCAACTGATCCAGCATCGACGCATTTGGTCCGGATACATAGAGGCGGGTATCGGAGTCGGATTTACCGGGCGCCCAGCCGATTATCCCGCCATCGATATAATCCGCCCCTGCCGCGCCGACCGTTTT
Organism: uncultured Alphaproteobacteria bacterium; assembly: GCA_913047365.1. GTDB lineage: Bacteria > Pseudomonadota > Alphaproteobacteria > MPNO01 > UBA830 > CAJWUK01. Next base: position 14,737 of record CAJWUK010000003.1, read on the forward strand.
GGCAATGCGCCGTGCCGTCGTGGGCGCAATAGCGTTCATGTCCACGAAGGTCGGTGACTGGCCGATCCGGGTCATGGCGGCGGCGACATCCGCTGCCAGCCCTTCCGCCAGTTCGGGCGGCATGATCGACATGACCAGATCTGCTTCGGTGACCAGTGCATCTATATCCGCGACATCTCGGAACCCGGCCCGATCGGCGCGCATACGGGTCTCGGCGCTGCGTCCGGCAAGAACAGTGATGACATCGATCTCCTGTCCCTTGATCGATGCGCCCACGCCTTCACCCATGTCGCCGGGGCTGAGAATTGCAACGGTTTTAAGTGTCATGTCGGTCTCCGGTGTTGAGCTTTTAGCCAAATTAACCGTGGGGCCAGCGTGAAACAAACATAGAAAAGCCGGCGCCAGGGGGCACAAGGCGCCGACTTTCCGTACTGCAGAAGTGGGGCGCCGGTCAGGCGTCACGCAGCGGCAGGGCAATATAGCGGTCGTTGCCTTTTCTGTTGACCAGCATCAGGACGGCCTTGCGGTCGCTTTTCAGTTTTGAGGCGGCGGAAAGCAGCTTCGAGACCTGATCAGGTGTCCGGATTTCCTGGCCGGAGACGCGGCGAATGACATCGCCGGGGCGTATCCCCTTTCTGGCGGCAACGCCGTCAGGTGTTACGGACATGACGACGACGCCTTTGACACGCCGCCCCAGACCGAACCGGACACGCTGGTTGTCGTCGACCGCCGCCAGGGTCATGCCAAATTTGACCTTGCCGGTTTCGGTTTTGACGTCAGCGACCTTTTCGGCCGACGGCATTGTGCCGATGGTGACGGTCAGCGTGTGCTCGCCGCCTTCCCGGTAAACCGTCATCTTCGCGGACTGACCAGGCGCGATGATCGCGACCCGGCGCGGCAGTTCACGCATTTTCTCGATCCGTTCTCCATCCACCGCAACGATCACGTCGCCCGCTTTGAGACCCGCTGTCGCGGCCGGGCTGTCGCCGGTGACAGACGCGACCAGCGCGCCTTCGGGTTTTTTCAGGCCCAGCCCCGCCGCCAGATCAGGCGTCACGTTCTGGATGTTGACGCCTAGCCATCCGCGGGAAACCGATCCGTTTTCCTTCAGCTGGGCGATGACAGATTTCACCATGTTGGCGGGTACAGCGAAGCCAATCCCCGCACTGGCGCCGCTGGGAGAGATGATGGCGGTGTTCACACCGATGACCTCGCCGCGAATGTTGAAAGTCGGGCCGCCGGAATTGCCCTTGTTGATGGGCGCATCGATCTGCAGAAAATCGTCGTAGGGCCCGGCCCCGATATCGCGGCCGCGGGCGGAAACGATACCGGTTGTGGCGGTGTGCCCCAGCCCGAACGGGCTGCCGACGGCGATGACCCAGTCTCCGACCCTGGCGGCCGTCGAATCGCCGAACGCGACGAAGGGGAACTTCTGGTCGGATGTCACTTTCAGAAGGGCCAGATCGGTCTTCGGATCCCGGCCCACCAGCGTGGCATCGTAGGTTTCGCCGCCCTTCAGGACGATTTCGATCCTGTCGGCGTTGCCGATGACGTGGTTGTTGGTCACAACATGGCCGTCGGCGTCGATGAAAAACCCTGACCCCATTCCCTGGACGCGAGGCGCCTGGCGCGGCCGGTTGGAACCGTTGTTGTCACCGAACGGGAACCGGAAATTCTCTCCGAAAAAGCGTTTGAACGGTTCGGGGATTTCCTGCATGCGGACACCGCTCTGCGTCGCTTTGCCGGTGACGCGGAGAGACACAACCGCGGGCGATACCTGATCGATGATCTCGGAGAAACTTCCCGGCAGGGATTTGGTTTCCAGAGCGGCGCGCGGGGGCGTCAGCGCCGTCGATGCGGACAGTTTCTTGCTAGACAGCACCCCGCCCGCGGCGCCGAAAAGGGCGACGGCCCCAAGTGCGGCGACAGCGGCAAGAGCGGTTTTCTTTGAAGTATTCAACATCGTTCAACTCCTTCTGTACGTGGGAATGCGTCCGATATGGAATATGGCGGATTGCGGCTTACGACCGCCTGTCCGCAAAATTAAAGATTTGTAATGTTGAAAAAACGTCGGAATTCGGCCGGTATTCAGCCCTGTTCCAGCTCGCTGTCCCAATACAGGAAATCGCGCCAGCTTTCGTGCAGGTAGTTGGGCGGAAAGGCGCGCCCGTTGTTCTGAAGCTGGTGGTTGGAAGGCTCCACCGGGCTGGTCGCAGGTACCATGCCGCAATCCAGTGGCAGGCGGTTGCCTTTCACCAGATTGCAGGACGAACACGCAGCGACGACGTTGTCCCAGCTTGTCAGCCCACCCCGTGACCGGGGAATGACGTGATCGAAGGTCAACTCGGCGGTGCCGGGCGAGTCGCCGCAGTACTGGCAGGCGAAGCGGTCCCGCAGGAAGACGTTGAACCGGGTGAACGCGGGGCGCCGCGACAAGGGTACATACTGCTTCAGCGCGATCACGCTGGGCAGCTTCATCGCGAAAGTGGGCGACCGTACTTCTTCATCGTATTCGGACACGATGTTTACGCGATCCAGGAACACTGCTTTTACGGCGTCCTGCCATGGCCAGAGAGAAAGCGGAAAGTAGCTAAGCGGCCGAAAATCGGCGTTGAGAACCAGCGCGGAGGAATCCCCCCTCACCGGCCCGGTCTTCCCGCACGAACGGCTGCTGCTGGTGCACTCATGCCCGAAAGACTAACGGGGGCATCGGACAAGGGCAACCGTACGGCGTGAAGATTTTGTGAATTCAGGCCGGCGGTGCACCAGATGTGGTGGTTTCAACTCCCCAGGGCGTTCTTCACGAATTCCAAGCCGATGCGGATGCACTGTTCGTCGATGCCGTGGCCGAGGCCGGGGCGGACGTGGGTATCGATCTCCACACCGCATTCCCTCAGGGCGGCGGCGGCGGTTTCCATTTCAGAAACGGCCAGCAATTCGTCGGAGTCCCCATGAATCATTACTACTGGCGGTTTCGATTTTATCTCGTCCTTGAGCAGATCGGGCGCTTCCATCCGGCCGGAATATCCCACGATGCCGGCGACCGCTTTTTCGCGCCGGGGCGCGGTGAAAAGCGACATCATCGTGCCCTGCGAAAACCCGATCAGAACCAGGCTTTCCTCCGTCAGGCCACGGCGGTCGAGCTGCTGGTCGATGAAGTTGTCGAAGATGGCGGCGGTTGACCTGATCGCGCCCAGGCGTTCATCGCGGTCCTGCATCCAGACGTCGTACCATTGATAGCCATAGGGCGAGCCGTCACAGCGATAGGGCGCATTAGGAGAAAAGAACGCCGCATCGGGGGCGACATGGGCAAAATACTGGGCCAGCGAGATCAGATCGTTGCCGTCCGCGCCGTAGCCGTGGACGAACAGAATGAGCTGCTTCGCAGGCCCGCCGGAGGCGGGTTCGGCCTCGGGGCCGATGAGATCGGGAAGGTCGGTCATAAAAATTTCCGTTTCGAGGTTTCAGATCGCATCGATATCATCTTTTACGCGACGTGTTCAGATAGTGATGCCAGAGAAGGCGGGCGGCAACACTGCGCCAAGGCCGCCACTGTTCGCCGATATCCGACAGCAAGTCCGGGCCCGGCCGCGCGTCTAGGCCTTTGATTTCATGTGCTGCCGCCTGCAGCGCGATATCGCCGACCGGCCACACATCCGGCCGCATCAGGCACATCAGCAGATACACATCCGCCGTCCACGCCCCGACGCCTTTTACCTGCATCAGGTGGTCGCGCACCGCGTCGTCGTCCATACGGGAAAGCCTGCGAAAATTTACGGTGCCGTCCTGGATGCATTGGGAAAGATGGCGGATATAGCGGGTCTTCTGGCGGCTTACGCCTGCCTTGCGAAATTTCGCATCGGTGAGTCCCAGCGCATTGTCAGGCGTGAGATCCTTCATCGCCGCCGACAGGCGATCATACGCCGCCCGGGCAGACGCCAGCGACACCTGCTGTTCAAGAATCAGCAGCGTCAGCGTTTTAAAACCCGTCGGGCGTTGCCAGGTTGGCGGGTTTCCGTGCCGTTTGACGATTTGACGCAGATCAGGATCGCGCCTTGCGAGTATGGTCAACGCTTTGCTAAAGGTCTGATTGCTAAGTCGGGTTGTCATCAGAAACTGTCCCGCTGGCAGCGCGCCCGGACACGATCCCGGGACAGGTTGTTCTATCTCACAGAAGCAGCAGCATGGCAAAACGTCGCAGTGAAGGTGGAGAGGTCACGCGGTTCGCACCGAGCCCAACCGGCTATTTGCATATAGGACACGCGTTTTCCGCCCTCACCGCGTTTCATGCCCGGGGCAAGGGCGGCACGTTTCATCTGCGCATCGAGGATATAGACCCCGGCCGTTGCAAGGACGAGTTTACAGACGCCATTCTAGAAGACCTGGCCTGGCTGGGGCTCGACTGGGAAACCCCGGTTCGCAAGCAATCCAAACACTTTAAAGACTACGAAGATGCCCTGAAGAAACTGAACCTGAAGGGCCTGATCTACCCGTGCTTTTGTACGCGCTCGGAAATCAAGGCCGAGATCGAAAATTCCGTTCACGCGCCGCACGGCCCGGACGGACCGGTCTATCCTGGCATCTGCAAGAAACTGTCGGACGAAAAACGCGAAGACCGCATCGACGGCGGCGAAGCGCACGTCAAACGCCTCGACATGCAGGTTGCCGCCGCTATCGCCGGACCACTGGCCTGGCGCGATGCGGGTCAGGGGATGGTCAAGGCGAAGCCCGACCGGTTCGGCGACGTCGTACTGGCGCGCAAGGACGTGCCGACCAGCTATCATCTGGCGGTCACGGTGGACGATCACCTGCAAGGCATCACCAAGGTGAACCGTGGCTCCGATCTGGTGCCGTCGACCGATGTACACCGGCTGCTGCAGGGACTGTTAGGATATACCTCACCTACCTACGACCATCACCGGCTGATCAAGGATGCGACAGGCCGAAGGCTAGCCAAGCGCGACCAGGACATGACCATCCGTGCGCTGCGCAAAAGCGGCTATACGCCCGAAGAAGTCATCAATATGTCCGGTTTCTCAGGCTGACCGGCCAAACCTGTCCGCACCGGGCTGAGCCAGCCCCATCCCTTCATGAAAATCCATCCAGACACGGCAGAGGCAGCAGGGGTAAAGGGGGGTGACTGGGCGTTTCTGGAAAACAACCACGGTCGGATTCGTCTTATGGCCCGGTTAAACCCGTCCCTGCATCCGAAGGTCGTCTGTGCACCCTATGGATGGTGGCAGGCGTGCACCGCACTGGACCTTCCCGGCCAGCCGCCGCTTCAAGAAAGCAGCGCCAACCAGAATCTGTTAATCGCGGACAAGGATATCGACCCGCTCAGCGGGTCGGTGCCTCATCGTTCTACCCGCTGCCGCCTGGTCGCTGAGGAGAAAACCTAGGCCGCTTTCTGCCGATTGCGGCGACGCGGTTTTCCGCGCCGGCGGCGGGGCTTGCCGTTCGAATTGGCCGGGCGCTGGCCATGACCCTGATGGCCGCGGCCGCGCCGTTGCGGCGGCGCCGTTTCTTCGCCTTCCGGCCCGTCGCCTACAACCCTCAGCGACTTTTTCAAGAGCCGTTCGATATCGCGCAGGTATTTACGTTCGGACGGATCGCAGAATGCGATGGCAACGCCGCTGGCTCCCGCCCGAGCAGTGCGTCCGATGCGATGGACATAACTTTCCGGTTCGTTTGGTAGTTCGTAATTAACGACGTGGGTCACTCCGTCGATATCGATACCGCGGGCAGCGATATCGGTTGCCACCATTACGCGGCATTTACCTTCGCGAAAGCGGTTCAACGCTTTCTGTCGCGCCGCCTGTGATTTGTTCCCGTGGATAGCCGCCGCCGACACGCCCATTCTTTCGAGCTGCTCGGCCACCCGGTTGGCCCGGTGTTTGGTGCGGGTAAAGACGATGACCCGTTCGAGACCGGGGTCGGAAAAGATATTGCGCAGCGCCTCTGTCTTGCCGCCGCCAGCGGCGACGTGACGAACAGATTGTTCGATCAGTTCCACCGGCGTGGCCTGCGGCGCGATTTCGATGCGCAGCGGGTCATGCAGAATTTCCGTCGACAGCCGCGCGATTTCCTTCGGCATAGTCGCAGAAAACAGCAGAGATTGCCGCTCATCAGGCAAGGCTGCCACGATTTTTCTGACGTCGCGGACGAAGCCCATGTCGAGCATGCGGTCGGCTTCGTCCAGGACGAAATATTCGATGCCGGACAAATCTACGAAATCCCGGGCGAACAGATCCAGCAGACGACCGGGCGTGGCGATAACCAAGTCCAGTCCGCGTTTTAGGGCGCTGATCTGGCGCTTTTCATTAACACCGCCGAAGATAACGGTGTGACGCAGTTTCATGTGCGCGGAATAGGCACCGAATTCCTCGCCGATCTGGATGGCAAGCTCCCGCGTCGGTGCAAGCACCAGGGCGCGGGGACGGCGGATGTTTTTCTTCGGGCGTGGATCGCGGAACCGGTGGAGAACTGGCAGCGCAAAGGCTGCGGTCTTGCCGGTGCCGGTCTGGGCGATGCCTAGCATGTCGCGGCAGTCCATCAGGCCGGGAATAGCCTGCGCCTGGATGGGAGTGGGTGTTACGTGATTGCGTGCGGCCAAGGCACGGAGGACCGGTTCGGCAAGGCCGAGGTCCGAAAACTTAATATTGGTCAATGGAAAAGTACTTCTTTCTGCCGCGTGCGGATTTCGTTTGTGGCGCGTCTGCGCTCTGGGCACGGGCGTTTTCCGGGTACCGGGCGCGGCCGGCACGAGGCATTTTTATTTATTTGTTCCCGGGAAATAATGCTGCACACAGGCAGCAATTCGCGCTATCGCGAGACAACTAACGACGGACGTATGCGCCTCTATGGCCGCTAAGTCAATAAAATATCGGTATTTTTCCGAATTCGATGTTTCAGGAGTCAAATTTCGGGCAGTTTAGCAACGCAATCCCTTCAGAATCGTCTCGTAATCAGAATGCTCCGGCGGCAAGACGCCGTGTCGGATGCAAAAATCGATGATAACCAGATTACAGTTAAATTTGAAATCGTCGGTCGTCTCAACAATCTCCATCACCTCCTCTACGGGCAGCAGCCGGAATTCGGCGACTTCACCATCTTCGCATGAAGGCTGGAAACCGGCCGGTAGTGCCAGATCCCAGCAGAACATCATATCGGGCTTCAGGCCGGTCTCGTTTTCCATGGTGTAGGTGATCGCGCCGACGGGCATAGCCTTCTCCGCAAAATGGCGCGGAACGCCCGCTTCTTCCGCTGCTTCTTTGATCACGTTTTCTTTCAGCCCGAGCTTTACCGGCTGGCCGCCCGCAATCATGTTGTCCAGCTTACCGGGGCAGACTGGCCGATCGTCAGCACGAACCGCGATCCACATTTTCAGATCGTCGCCATCGCGGACGAACCCGTTCACATGGACGCCATAGGCGCGGACTCCAAAGAACGGTGCAGCCGCCCGTTCGATTTCAAACGCATGCGGCCCGCCCCAGTTGCCGCCAACCGGATAAGGCTCCCCGCGCCAGCCGGCCAGCACGCCGTCTTCGAACAAAGCGCGCACCACCATATCGACCGAGGCTGTACGGTCCTCATACGCGTCGAGGCCGTCCGCCAGCCGCACGGCGTCGCCGGACAGGTTGAAAACATCGGGAAAGCGCTCCAGATGGATTAGGTGTTCCTTGCGAATATGGCCGGCGGCCTCTCCGTCCACGATCAACAGCACAAATTTCTTCAGATCGTGGGCATTGCAGCGGGCAATATGGTCGAGGAAACTCATCCCCGTCAGGATAGCCGCACAGATCCTGCAAGAGAAAGGCTGTGCCTGACCCCTGTGACCGGCCGTATTGATTGCTTTTCGGCACCAGTCTGACCATATTCGCCCTATGTCTTCCGCCCTGCCCGTTCTAATTATCATCGCGATGGTCGCCACGCTGGCGGCCCTCGGTCTGGGGCTGTTCGCTATGGTCAGGGGCGGGGAATTCAACGCCAAGCATTCAAACAAGTTCATGCGGCTGCGGGTGATCCTGCAGTTTTCCGCAGTGGCATTATTGGGGCTGCTGTTCCTGTTTTCGTCGAAATAATCCCTAGGGACGGGCACAAGCGCCCTTGTCAGGATGACGAGATTGTATCCGGTCTCCACATCCTGAGGAGATGCCGCCGGCGGCGTCTCGACGGACCTTCGCAATTGCAGCAATTGTGACCGAAACTTGACATGTGAGGCGACTCGGGTAGTTTTCGCACCTGCGAAATAAATGCCTTCCGGAGGCGTCTTCCGTCGGCAGCGGACGCGCCGGTTCAGGCCTGAAAACAAGGTAGCTGCCCCAAAGTTTGAGAGATTCCGGCCGATGAAACTGCTCGTCGCTGTGAAGCGTGTAATCGATTACAACGTCAAAGTCCGCGTAAAGGCGGACGAAACCGGCGTTGAGACCGCCAACGTCAAAATGTCCATGAACCCGTTCGACGAAATCGCCGTCGAAGAGGCCGTACGGCTTCTGGAAGACGGCACCGCAACCGAGGTTGTCGCCGTGTCGCTCGGCGTCCAACAGTGCCAGGAAACCATCCGTACAGCGCTGGCGATGGGCGCGGATCGCGGCATTCACGTCAAGACCGACGAAGAATTGCAGCCGCTGGCTGTCGCCAAGCTGCTAGCCAAGATCGTGGAAAAGGAAACGCCCGATATAGTGATCCTGGGCAAACAGGCTATCGACGACGATTCCAACCAGACCGGTCAGATGCTTGCGGGCCTACTCGGCTGGTCGCAGGGCACGTTTGCGTCCAAGGTCTACCTGGCAGACGGCAAGGCAAACGTCACCCGCGAAGTCGACGGCGGGCTCGAAACGCTGGCTATCAATTTGCCCGCGATCGTGACCACCGACCTGCGCCTGAACGAGCCACGCTACGCCTCGCTGCCCAACATCATGAAGGCCAAGAAAAAGGAAATCACGGAAATAACGCCGGATGAGCTGGGCGTTGATGTCGCGCCGCGGCTTACGACGCTGAAAGTGACCGAGCCGCCGAAACGCGAAGGCGGCATAAAGGTGGAAACCGTAAGCGATCTGATCGACAAGCTGAAAAACGAAGCGGGGGTTATCTGATGGCTGTTCTGGTCGTTGCCGATCATGACAATACGGCGCTTGTTCCCATTATACTGAACACGGTTACCGCGGCTGCCGCGATTAACGACGACGTGCATTTGCTGGTTGCCGGCGAAAATGCCGGCACAGCAGCTGAAGCCGCGGCCAGGGTAGCCGGGGTATCGGCGGTCCTTCATGCGGACAGCCCGGCCTACGGCCATCAGCTTGCCGAGGCTCTGGCGCCACTGATCGTGGGTCTAGCAGGCAGTTACAGCCATGTCCTTTTCCCATCGAACACTACAGGCAAAAACGTCGCTCCGCGCGTCGCCGCCCTGCTGGACGTCGCCCAGATTTCGGACATCGTCGAAGTCATCTCCGAAGATACCTTCGTACGACCGATCTATGCCGGCAATGCCATGGCAACAGTGCAATCGACGGATCCCGTGAAGATCATCACCGTGCGAGGAACGGCGTTTGCGGCGGCGGCCGAAGACGGCGGTTCTGCGGCGGTTCAGGGTACAGACGGGGCGGAAGACCCCGGCCTGTCCAGCTTCCTCGGCCAGGAACTGACCAAATCCGAACGGCCGGAACTAACCGCCGCCCGGGTGATCATCTCCGGCGGGCGCGGTATGCAGTCGGGCGAGAATTTCGAGATCATTGAAAGGATCGCCGACAAACTGGGGGCTGCTGTCGGCGCATCGCGCGCGGCGGTGGATGCGGGCTACAAGCCCAACGATTACCAGGTCGGCCAGACCGGCAAGGTGGTCGCGCCGGAATTGTACATTGCCGTCGGTATTTCCGGCGCGATCCAGCATCTGGCGGGTATGAAAGATTCCAAGATTATCGTCGCCATCAATAAGGACGAGGAAGCGCCGATTTTCTCGGTGGCGGATTACGGAATCGTCGGCGATCTGTTCAAGGTTGTCCCCGAATTGGAAGAAGAACTCGAAAAACAGGGCATTTCCGCCCGCTGATTCGTCAACGGGCCGTCGATAAAACGGGTGATAAGAACATCTGTGACGGGAAGTCATCAGAGGAGCACTTGCAATGGCTGACATTCAGGATCCGGGCGCAACGCCCGAAGCATTGAGCATCAAACAGATCGGTGTGATCGGCGCCGGGCAGATGGGATCAGGGATAGCCCATGTGGCGGCAACCACCGGCATCCATGTCGCGATGGTCGATATCGGACAGGAACAGATCGACCGGGCGATCGCAACCATCGACAAGAATCTGGAACGCCAGGTCGGCCGCGAAAAGATCACGGCCGCCGACAAGCAGGACGCGCTGGACCGGCTGACCACATCGACCGATTACGCGTCCCTGACCGATTGCGACATCGTGATCGAAGCCGCGACCGAAGACGAAAACATCAAGCGTGAAATATACAAGGCTATGATCCCGTCACTTCGGGATGATGCCATTATCGCGTCGAACACGTCGTCGATTTCGATCACGCGACTAGGAGCCACCACCGATCGCCCGGAACGGTTCATGGGCATGCATTTCATGAATCCCGTGCCGATCATGCAACTAGTGGAACTGATCCCCGGTATCGCCACCGACGATGCCACTCACAAGGTCGTCGAAGGCCTGACCTATCGCATGGGCAAGACGCCTGTGATTTCGGAAGATTTTCCAGCCTTTATCGTCAACCGCATCCTACTGCCGATGATTAATGAGGCGGTCTACACTCTTCACGAAGGAATCGGGTCGGTGAAAGATATCGACACCGCCATGAAGCTCGGTGCCAATCACCCCATGGGCCCGCTGGAACTGGCAGATTTCATCGGACTAGATACCTGCCTTGCGGTTATGCAGGTACTCTATGACGGCCTCGCCGACACCAAGTACCGTCCCTGTCCGCTGCTAGTAAAATATGTGGAAGCCGGCTGGTACGGCCGTAAATCCGGCAAGGGTTTCTACGATTATTCCGGCGACCAGCCGGTGCCGACACGGTAGTAGTTCATAACCTTTAAAGAAAAAACCCGGCTTGAGGCCGGGTTTTTTTATTCCGCTGCCTGGCTCGGCACCTCGGCAGCATCCGGTTCCCATTGGCCGGCACCTTCCAGCGCCATGACATCCCGCATCACGTGATTGGAGAACCGTTCCATCGAGGCCATCGCTAGTTCGTGCGACATACTGCCGATCTGGAACATGCCGAGGAAATAGCCGAGCCCGACCTGTTCATGACAGGCGGCGAGTTTTTCGCGGACGGTATCGGGGCTGCCGACGATAATCACATCGCGTTCCATCAGCGATTCCACCGTGTGCGTCGACACCAGGCTGGATTTGGTTTTCAGTACCCGCTTGTAGGAATCGATCGACATATATCCGGGCGGTAGAAGCATCGAGATCGAATACCGCAGCAACTTGTTGAAGAACAGTTCGACATGCGGGCGCACTTCGTCGATGGCCTGCTGGTCGGTCTCTCCCACATATATGGGTGCCGCCCAGCCGAGCTGTTCGGATGTCGCGGTATAGCCGTGCCGGTGTGCCACGTTGCGATAGGCGTTATGGAACCGGACCACGTTCTGGAACGGAGAATAAGTCTGCAGATATGTGTATTTGCGGTCCGGGTGGGCCGCCCATTCGATAGTTTCGGTCGACCCCTGGCTTGGTACCCAGATCGGTGGGTGTGGATCCTGATAGGGACGCGGCCAGGTGTTCACATAATCGAAGTGGTAATGCTTGCCTTCGAACGGGAACGGGCCTTCCTCGGTCCATGCGCGGATCACCAGATCATGCGCTTCGTGGAACCGTTCATGGCTAAACGCTGGGTTGGACCCCAAAGAGTAATATTCTGCGCCAAGCCCGCGCACCATGCCGCTGATCAGCCGCCCGCCCGTGATGCAATCGAGCATGGCGTGCTCTTCCGCCAGGGTCTGAGGATGGTCTCGGATGCCGAAGGCGTTGCCGAGAATGGCGATCTTTACCCGCTCGGTCTTGGTCGCTAGCGCGGAAGCCATGACGACCGGCGACGGCATCAGCCCGTACGCATTCTGGTGATGTTCATTAACACAGACGCCGTCGAAGCCCAACTCCTCAGCATATTCCAGTTCGTCCAGATACCGGTTGTATAGTTCGTGCCCCTTTTCGGGATCGAACTTAGTGTTGGGATAAGTCACCCAACAGGTGTCGTATTCCTTGTCATAATCGGGATCGACATAGGCATAGGGCATCAAATGGAACAGAAAGACCTTCATCGCGACCTCATTATCTTTTTTTCTGGCCCCGCCTATTCGGCAGCGACTTGTTCCTGCACGCCGAACTGCTTCGCCGCGGGCATGACCTCTTCGGCAAATCGTTTCATGCTGGCGACCGTCATTTCATGGGGCATGGACGCCACCTGGAACATACCCAGGAACGTGCCGACACCGGCTTCACGCTGGCAATATTCCAGCCGCTTCCGCACTGTATCGGGGCTGCCGCAGATGATTATGCCGGTTTCCAGAAGCTCTTCCATCGACCGCACCTTGGACAGGCCGCCCTTGTGCTTCATGACATTCTTATATGATCGAAGGCTGAGGTATCCCGGCGGCAGCAGCATTTCGGGCGTCATGCGGAGAAACTTGTTGAAGAACGCTTCCATATGCGGGCGCGCTTCCTCCATCGCCTTTTCATCGGTTTCGCCAACATAGATGGGTGCCGCCCAGCCGACCTGATCGTCCGTTGCCTCGTAGCCGTGCATGTCGCGCGCGATATCGCGGTACATGTGCAGGAACTTTTTCACTGCCTCGAACGGACTATAGGTTTGAAGATAGGTGTATTTGCGGTCCGCGTGAGACGCCCATTCGATGGTTTCGAGCGAGCCCTGCGACGGGCACCAGATCGGCGGATGCGGTTTTTGGTACGGGCGCGGCCATACGTTCACGTATTCGAAGTGATAATGCTTGCCCTCGAACGCGAAGGGGCCTTCGTCGGTCCATGCGCGGATCACCAGATCATGTGCTTCGTGGAACCGTTCATGGCTGAACGCCGGGTTTGCGCCCATTGAATAGTATTCGGCGCCGATGCCCCGAACCATGCCGCTGATCAGTCGCCCGCCGGTGATGCAGTCGATCATGGCGTGTTCTTCAGCCAACGTCAGCGGATGTTCGCGAATACCGAACGCATTGCCAAGCACCGCGATCTTTGCCTTAGAAGTACGGCGCGCCAGCGCGGCGGCGGGCACGATGGGCGACGGCATCAACCCATAGGCGTTCTGGTGATGTTCGTTGACGCAGAGCCCGTCGAAACCGAGCTCTTCGCCCATTTCGAGCTCGTCCAGATAGGTGTTGTAGAGATATTTCCCTACCTTGGGATCAAAATTAGAATTGGGATAGACCACCCAAGATGCCTTGTAATCCTTATCATAGTCGAGATCGAGCTCGGCATACGGCATTAAATGAAACAGGAAACACTGCATCGGGCACATCCCCAATATCTGTAAGGTTTCTAACGATTATAGCGGCAACGGTACATAACGAAACCACCCAGAAACAACTTAAAATTCGCCCATTCCTGAAGGACCCCATGCAAATACAAAGTGAAAACCCGCATCTTCCGGGGATTTGAAAGAACAGCGGAATGCAGAGCCGGCCGATTATGGAAAAAAAAATTAATAGACCTGATACTTATTTGAACTATGTTACGGCGCTTGTTGCGACATAAGAGTTACCGCGATGAGTGCACATGAACACATTGTCCTTACTTCGCACACGCCAGTCGGCGCTGAAGCGCTGCGCCCTATCAATTGGGGTGTGTCTAATCCGATAGAACGTGGCCCGGTCATCGGCACCGTTACCGATCCGGCTGCGCGCAATACCGTGGGCACCCATTCAGGCAGCTATTCGGTTTATCTAGCCGCATCCGTGGCCGCCGGCAGGCTGGACCCGAACTTCAAGCCCGACCTGCACAACACCGCCCCCGTAGCCGAAATCGGCCCCTATCCGCAATGGTCGGAGCCGAGAAAAATCGTTTCGCTGGATCCGTTCGGCCACATGGTGACAGAAATTTTCGCCGACGACCTGGCTGCGGGCGTCGATATCCGCCCAACCATCGCCATTACGCAGGCGCGACTATCGATGCTGGAAATCCGGGAAGCGGTTTCCTTGGGCCGTTTGAAGGCGGATGGCAAAATCCTGTCGGACAACGGCGATGTCTACGTCACCAAGGTTGCCGTCGATCCGGTCTGGCATCTGCCGGGTATGGCGGAGCGGTTGAGCTGCGACACCGGCACATTACGCCGGGCCCTGTTTACCTATACCGGTGGCATGTATCCAGAGCTGGTGACGCGCAGCGATCTGGAAATCTTTCTGCCGCCCATCGGCGGTCTGTCGGCCTATGTGTTCGGCGATCCGAAAATGCTTGCCGACCAGAAAGTTCCTCTAGCCTGCCGCGTGCATGACGAATGCAATGGATCCGACGTGTTCGGATCCGACATCTGCACCTGCCGGCCATACCTTACCCACGGGATCGAGATGTGCGTTGAAATGGCGCAAGCAGGCGGCAACGGGCTGGTCGTATACAATCGAAAAGAGGGTCGCGCGCTGGGCGAAGTTACCAAGTTTCTTGTTTACAACGCCCGCAAGCGCCAGGAAGAAGGCGACAACGCCGCGCGGTATTTTGAACGTACCGAATGCGTAGCAGGCGTTCAGGACGCGCGGTTCCAAGAATTGATGCCTGATATCTTCCACTGGCTGGGCGTGAGCCGGCTGGACCGTTTTGCATCGATGAGCGACATGAAGCACGATGCACTGGCACGTCAGGGTATCGATATCGGTGAACGCGTCGATCTACCGGAAGAACTGATCCCCGAAGACGCGAAGGTGGAGATGGAGGCAAAAAAGGCCGCCGGATATTTCACCAGCACCGATATCAAGGACGCGGACGAATTGAAGGACGTAAAGGGACGCGCTCTGTTTTGACCGCTTCGGTTTCGCACACGGGACTCGTGGACAGCCTTATGACCGCATCGGCGGTGCGCGAACGCTGCTCTGATCTTTTCGAAAACGGACTGACCGGCACCCTCCCCTGGTTCGTCATCGACATGGGCCGCTTTGAATTCGCCGCCCACTCCGTTTTCTCGGAAATACAATCCGCCTACCCGGATTTGAACGTGCCATTTCACAGCCGTTGGCGGCATTTCGAATTCGACGGGGTCGATCTATGGGCGGAGTTGGCGGATACTGCGGGGCTGGGGGGCAACCCCCGACTGGTCGCGGAAGGCGATCTCGCCATCGTTTCGGTTCTTCTCGATGCCGGAGCCGGACCGGACTGGGCCTATACCGACGAAGCAACCGGCCTGCGCCTAGGGCGATCCGAAGGCCTCGCTTTGGCAAGCCTGCGCTTGTTTTCTACCGGCCTTTTGAGCGCCGATCCCAGCGATCCGCTAAGAGCCGATTCCACATCTCTGCAACTCCTGTCCGCAGAAGATCTGGGATCCGCCATGCAGGTTGGCCCTGACAACCCCCTTGTAGGGCTGGACCAGCGGACGGCGCTGCTGAGGAGGCTCGGAGAAATCACAGAGGCCCGGCCCGACCTGTTCCGCAGAGATGGCATATACCGGCCCGGTAACCTGCTTAATTCCCTCGCAAAACAAGGAGGCATCACGGCTCCAGGCATCCTGGCCGCAGTGCTGGACGGTTTTAACCGGATCTGGCCGTCGCGGCTGAAATTGGACGGTGTCCCGCTGGGCGATGTCTGGCGGCATTCCTGTTTGCACCGCGACGACAACACCGACGGGTTAGTGCCGTTTCACAAGTTGTCGCAATGGCTGTCCTATTCCCTGATCGAGCCGCTACAACGCGATGGGACGCCGGTAACCGACCTAGACGGACTGACCGGCCTCGCCGAATACCGGAATGGTGGTCTGTTCATCGATACCGGGGTGTTGTCCCCAAAGGATGCCGAGATATTCGAAACAGTGCACAAGCCGGGAGATGAAATCATCGTCGAATGGCGGGCCTTGACCGTGGCGTTGCTGGACCGGATGGCAGAAGCGGTACGCACAAAACTGGGACTGACGGTTGATAAGTTGCCGCTTGCCAGCGTACTGCAGGGCGGAACATGGACTGCGGGGCGGCGGGCGGCGGCCGAAAAACGCGCGGACGGCGGCCCGCCCCTTAGGATCGACAGCGACGGCACGGTTTTTTAGTAACGGATAAAACAGTCATGACAGCAAATGCACAGGTCGAGATCGTCGACCACCCCCTGGTCCAGCACAAACTGACCTTTTTGCGCGACAAAAACACGGGCTCATCCCAGTTTCGTCAGATGGTAAAAGAACTCAGCCTGTTGCTGGCCTATGAGGTCTGCCGGGATCTGCCGATCGAGCAGGTAGCCATCAACACACCGCTGGAAGACATGACCGCGCCCGTGCTGGCCGGCAAGAAAACCTGTCTTGTGTCGATCCTCCGGGCCGGCAACGGCCTACTGGACGGGATGCTGGAGCTGATGCCGACGGCCAAGGTGGGACATGTCGGCCTGTACCGCGATCCCGAAACCAAGGTGCCGGTGGAATATTACATCAAGCTGCCGGAAAACATGGACCAACGGCTGTGCATCGTGGTCGATCCAATGCTGGCCACGGGCGGTTCCGCTGCGGCCGCGGTCCACCGCATCAAGCAGTCTGGCGCCAAGCGCATCAAGTTCGTCTGCGTAGTCGCTGCGCCGGAAGGCATCGAAGTATTCGCAAGCGCCCACCCTGACGTGCCGATCATCACTGCGGCCGTCGACCGGGGCCTCGACGATCATTCATATATCCGCCCCGGACTGGGGGATGCGGGCGACCGGCTGTACGGGACAAAATAGCGCAGCGCGACACGCATAAATAAAGCTATCCTGCTATATACAGCGCAATCAGTGCAGGAAAAGGTATGAGTCATAATGACCGCATGATTATTTGCGGCGGCGGACCCGTCGGCATGGTGGCTGCGCTGTCACTGGTGCAGCAGGGAATTCCGGTCACGGTGCTCGAATCTTTTGAAACCCCGCCACAGGACCCGCGCGCGGCAACCATTCATCCGTCGACCCTGGAAATGCTGCACAAGCTGAAACTGGCCGAGGGCATTATCAAACGCGGGCTCAAGGCGCCAGCCTTCCAGTTTCGCGATCGCACAACGCAGGAAATCATCGCCGTCTTCGATATGAAGCATATCGCGGACGAAACGGATTTTCCGTTCGCCGTGCAATACGAACAGTGGAAACTGACACGCGATGCCATCGTGGCGGTCAAAGAATACGATATCGCCGATATCCGCCTTGGATCGGCCGTCACCGCCTTTTCCCAGGATTATGACGGCGTCACCGTGGTCTACGAAGACCCTGCCGGCGAGATGCACAAGGTCGAAGGCCGCTATCTGCTGGCCTGTGACGGCGGGCGGTCGACAATTCGTATTGGGCTCGGCGTGTTCATGTCGGGCTTTACCTGGGAGGAACGGTTCCTGGTCCTGACCTCCAAACACGATTTTGCGGCCAGCGACGGATATCTGAACCGCAATTATGTGATGGACCCCACCGAATGGATGGCGGTGTTCAAAGTGCCGGGAGACGACGATCAGGGCATCTGGCGCACGCTGTTCCCTACAGAGGGCCACGAAAAGGACGAAGACCTTCTGTCAGACGAAGGCGTTACCCAGCGGATACGCGGGGCGCGGTCCGATATGGATCACAACGATGTGCTTCACCGCAACCTCTACACCGTGAATCAGCGTGTAGCTGACCGTTTCCGTGTGGAACGCATCTTCCTGGCGGGCGATGCCGCGCATCTGAACAACCCGCTGGGCGGGCTAGGGCTGAATACCGGCATCCATGACTGCATGAACATCACCAAAAAGATTGGAGATGTCTGGTTCGGGCGCGCAGAAGAAGACGTGTTTGAACGCTATCACCGCCAACGACATCAACTTGCAACCGAATTCCTGCAAAGCGTGACCATCGAAAACAAGAAGCGGATCGAGGAAAAGGATCCGGAGGTGATCAAGCAGAACCAGCAGCAGCTTCGCGAAAATGCCGAAGACCCGGCCAAAGCCAAAACCTGGCTGATGCGGTCATCCCTGCTGGACAGCGTGCGCAAGGAAGAAACGATCGAATAAGGTACTGTTCGGCGGCGCCTGCCCACCTTCACTTCAGATAACCGTTTTCCTGGTACCAGTCGACAGCATCGGTCAGGGCCTCGCGCGCGGTCCGGGGAGCATAGCCCAGTCGCTGCTTCGCCTTGTCCGAAGAATAAAACATGTGATGCGCCGCCATTTTAAGTGCATCCACGGTGACGACCGGATCGCGCCGCGTTACCCGGCCGATCCCTTCCGCGACCCAGGCAACCGGATACAAGGGCGCCCGCGGTAGCCGCAGCCAGGGTCCCGGGCGCCCCGCATGATCGGTGACGATTTTTATCAGATCGCGCAGCGGGAGATTCTCCCCGCCCAAGATATAACGCTCGCCGATATCGCCTTTTTCGAAGGCCAGCATGTGACCGTCCGCCACATCGTCAACATGCACGGCGTTCAACCCGGTATCCAGATAGGCCGGCATCCGGCCCTTTGCGGCATCTATCACGATACGCCCGGTGGGTGTCGGCTTGATATCGCGCGGCCCGAACGGAGCGGACGGGTTGACGATAACCACCGGCGCGCCCTCCTCCGCTACCAGGCGGTCCACCTCTTTCTCGGCCAGAAACTTGGACCGCTTGTAGTGGCTGACCATGTCGGATTCATCGGGCCGCGATGCCTCATCTCGAACATCGCCCTTGTGTCCGGCACCCAGAACGGCGACCGAGCTGGTATAGACAAACCGCCCGACACCGGAATCCATCGCGGCGCGGATCAGATCCCGAGTGCCGTCTACATTGGCCCGGTACATCGATGCACCCCCGTCGGGAACCCATAGGCGATAATCCGCGGCTACATGAAAGACGGCATCGCAACCGGCCACGGCCGGCTTAAGGGTCTCTAACTGCGACAGATCGCCCTCGACTACCTCTGCTTTCAGGCCGTCGATATTGCGCCGGTCGCTAGTCGGCCGCATCAGCACCCGGATATCGTGCCCGCCCGCAACCAGGCGGCGCGCCACAGCCGCGCCGACAAACCCCGATGTGCCCGTCACCAATGCACGCATATGTCTATTCGCCTTCCTGCAGTTCGCGCGACAGTGCATATATATTGAAGGTCACGAAAATCAGCGTGCCGATCGTTCCCATCAGAAAAAACCACCAGGTACCGGTCAACCACACGATTGGGCCGATCAGATAGATTCCGTCTTCCACCTCGAACGGCCCGATCCGGGGATACGGATCGGGGGCGACGCCACTTCGAATTTCTACTTTAAACTGCAACAGCATGTTTATCAGAATTAACAGGGCCACCGCCGCCGCCAGCCACAACACCCAGTCCGCCGCGTCGCCGCGCCATTCGCCGACCCCCATGCCGAGGAAAAGCGTGCCGTAACTAGCGGTCCCGGTAGCCGAATCGAACAGCGCGCCGAACTTGGATCCCTTGCCCGCCTGGCGCGCCAGTTCGCCATCCATGTGATCGATAAAGCGGGCGGCAATAACCAGTCCCGCCGCCCAATAGGTCGCCGTTCCCTCGCCCCATGCGAACAGTGCCGCCGCCGCCAGCCCGAGAACCAGGCTGACGGTCGTTATTTGGTTGGGCGTTACTATTGTGTTGACCAGCGGTCGCACGAGAATAGCGGCGATCTGCTGATCCCAGGGGGGGGATTGCTCAGTCGTCATGAGGCATCCTGCGGACGGACCGGCCACAGCCGCATCAATGCCGGCAGCACCATCAGCGTGCAGACCAGGGTAATCCCGATGGAAAGCGTCAACAGCTCGCCCATGCTGGCCGTGCCGCGATGACCGGAGATCGCCAGACTGCCGAAAGACGCGATCGTGGTCAGCGCGCTGAACATCACCGCCCTTGGGGTGGTGGAAGCGAATGCGGCGGCAGCGGAATTTTCCGCCCTGGCACGGGAGACCAGATGGATACCACTGGCGACGCCGAGACCTATCAACAACGGCAGGACGATTACGTTGGCAAAGTTGAACGGCATGGATAGAATTACCGTTGCTGCCACTGTATAAAGCGCGGCAAGAACAAGTGGGATCAGCACCATCGCGGTATCGCGCGTGGAGCTTAGAATCAAAAACACCATCCCCGATACCACGATCAGCGAAATGGCCGCCGCCGTCACAACGGAATTCACCACCGCGCGGCCGGCTTCCAGAATTTCGACCGGACTGCCCGTCGCCTCCGGCGCGATTTCGCGGACGGCATCGACAAACTTTCTCAGAGCGGCGGGATCTTCCAGATCATCACGCGGGTACACCTGAACCCGCGCCCGGCCATTGGCCGCCAGGTATCGTTCGCGAATGCTCGCCGGCAGATCGCGAAGGGCGACTGGCCCCGCATCCAGCGCGGTTGTCAGCCGGTTCATCTGCTGGCGGAAATACCGGAACACGTCGGCCTCGAACGCCTCTATCTGCTTAGCCGTCTTCAGTTTTGCCATGGCGAGGTTGAGAGTCTGCGCGGCCGTGACCAGTTCCGGCAGGTTCTGTTTCGGCTTCAGCATCAGGGTTTGCCTCAGGGTCTTGAAGGTTTCCTCCTTGTTCCCACTCTCCACCGCGATATTCGGCAGGCGCAACGGCGCCAGAAAAACGTTCATGTCCTCGATGATCGCGAGTTTGTCGTCCTGCTGGTTGGGGACCAGGTTGGCCGCGGTCATAGCCTTTTCGACCTCGGGTAATACTCTCAGGCGGTTGGCCAGCGAATAGGCTTCCGAAAGCGACGGCGCCAGCAGCTCTATAGTGTAAAGAGACGCACCCGGCGTAGCCGCCAGGTCGCGGAAGGTCCGGACCGATTCAGTGGATGGATCGCGCAGCTTGATGGGGTCAAGATCGAACTGGGCGAAGGGCACTGCTACGGCTGCCCCCACGCCAAGGATCAGCGCGCCGATGGCGATCCGCCGGTCGGGTAAGGGCGGTATCCAACGCTTCGGCGCTTCCCACGGCGCCGGCGGGGGGAAGAGGCTGAGAAAAGCCGGAACCCCGGTAAAGGTCGCGGCGAAGGCAATGAACATCCCCACGCCGGCAATAAGGCCGAGCTCCGACAGACCACGATAATCCGTCGGCATAAAGGAAAAGAACGACGACGCGGCGGCCAGCGCGCTGAGACCCAGCGGAGAGGCAAGCGCGTGCCCGGTTCGGCTCATGACTTCCCGCTGATCGCCGGGCCCCAGGCGTTCTTCGCGAAAGCGCAAGGTGAAGTGAATTCCAAAATCGACGCCGAGGCCGATAAACAGCACCGCGAAGGCTACCGAAACCAAGTTCAGATGCCCGATGGAAAGCGCCGTAAATCCGGCCGTCCACACAAGCCCCGCCAATAGAGCAATCAGAATAGCCACAACCAGCCGGAGCGACCGGATTCCCCACGCCAGCAGCATCGTCACTAGAAAAAGGCTTGCCAGCCCGGCATTGCGGGCGCCGGTGGTCACACTTTCCAGCTCCTCCGTGGATATCACCACGCCGCCGGTCAGCCGGACGGAAATACCGTTCTCTACCGTCAGCCCCGCATCCGCCGCGAGTCTGCGAATTTTCTCCATCGCATCGGCGGCGGGTGACAGGGAGGAAAAATCGACCCGCGGTTTGGTCAGGATGATCCGCCGGACGGTGCCTTCATCCTGCAGATGGTTGATCATGTTGCGCCAGGACATGGGCGCGGGATTACCGCCGGCCACGCCTTCGGCCGCGACGGTAATCCGTTGCAAAACACTTGCAAGCCGGCGTGCCTGCGCGGGTTCTTCGATCCCCGCCATCGCATCGCGTAGCACGGTTTCCAGACCGCGCAAGGTAGGATCGCGTGACAAGGTCGCCAGGAAAGCTTGTGATTCGGCCAGGTCATCCGACAGGGCTTCGAGATCGTCGATATCGAGATACAGAAGACCGTTGCGGACGAAAAACCGGTCAGCCTCCGGCGCGAACACCAGCGGGAAGCTCTCCCTGTCCGCGACCAGCCTTCGGACCAGAGTTTCCATCGCCTCGTCGGCGCGATCCGGGATCGCGGCGTCGATCACGATCACCACGTTATCCGACAGGGCGGGAAAAGCATCGCGAAATGCCTTGAACCGTTTCCGGAACGGTAGTTCCTCGGAAATCATACCGGTGGTGTCGGTATCGATGTCGAGATTTTCCGCCGCATATCCCGAGGCCAAAACGGTCAGCGCCAAAGCCCCGGCAAGAACGAGCTTCGGCGCCGCCTGCGCATAGGCGACGATAGCGTCAACTACGTTCGCGAAGGCTTGTCGGGGGGCGCTGAGCCGGTCGGCGTCTTCGGCGCTCATGCCCGATTGCGCCGCGCGTGGCCGGCGGCCTCCCAGATGGCGTAAAGCAGGTAAAGCGGCGTTCCGACCCCAGCAGCGGCAACGAATGGCGGCATCAGCCCCAGCCAGGTGACGGGCCCGACGGCGTACAGCGTGTCCTCTATCTCAAACCCGCCGCGCACGGTCTGAATGGTGGTTTCCTTGCCGAAGACGGTTTCCTGCCAGAGCCGGATCGAAAAGATCAGCGCGACCGACACGCCAGCCGCGATGCCACAGGGAACCGACCAGTACCCCAGCCAGGTATCGCGGAACCCGAACCCGGCGCCCACGAACATGGCGCAATAACTGGTCATCGCCGCAACATGGTCGAAATAGTGTCCGAACTTGCTGGTTTTGTCGGTTGCCCGGGCGAATTCACCGTCGACATGATCCATCCAGACCGCAACCATGAACAAAAGCGAGCCGGCGATGATACCGGCGCGGGTACCTTCAGCATAAAGAAGACCGGACGCAATGCCGACCGCCATACCGCAGGCGGTCAGCACATTGGGCGAGACCGGCAACCGCCTGATCAAGCGCACGAAGGCCTTGGCAATCCACTGGTCATAGGCGATGCGCGAAGGCGGGGTATTTTCTGTATCGGAAGCCATAAATCTCCGTTCGGGCAAAGCCATAGAGGATGCGGGGAATCGTGTAAATCGCTCCTGATTTTCCGAATGGTTGCCGCTGTCTGTCAGGAGGAATAGCATCATAGGGATTAGAGGATGAGCCCCATGTTCACGCTTAGCCAAACCATACCCGTCAACGATACCCAGCCCCGTCTGAACCGAACGCATATATGGGAAGGCCTGGTGCTGAAAGCGGAAAACCCAGTGCCATTCCTGGAAGCCATGAGCGCCTGCGACGTGATCGAGCGCGGCGACGACTGGCTCCTGCGCGATTTCACGCTGCGTGGCGAAGACATGCAGGAACGGGTGACGTTCGAGCCGCAGGAACGTGTCACCTTCGTCCGCACCAGAAGCAGCGCCATGGGCACGATCATGAACGAGATCGTCGAATTGGACGACGGCGAGATCGGATTGCGCTTTACCTTCACATTCGACATCGACGGCCTCGAAGACGGCAGTCCGGAAGAAGTCGAATTTGCCGACCGCATGTCGAAAAGTTATTTCCAGGGCGTCGGATCGACGCTCGCCGAAATCCGCCGCCGGGTCGAAGCCGGCGAACTTGACGCGGCCTGAACGAGGAGACTGAGCAATGACCAACCTGAAACGTATCGGCGGCTTGCATCATTACGCCTATCGCTGCCGAAACGCGGAAGAAACCCGCAGCTATTACGAAGACCTGCTTGGCTTGCCGCTGGCACATGTGATCCAGGCCGACGAAGTGCCCAGTACGGGCGCCTCCAACCCTTATGTGCACCTGTTTTTCGAATTCAATGACGGCAGCTATATCGCCTTCTTCGATCTAGGTGATGAAACCGCCTGCGTGCCCGACCCGGAGACCCCCTCCTGGGTGAACCACTTCGCAATGCATGTGGAAACCGTGGCAGAAGTAGGGGAATGGAAACGCCGGTTGGAAGACGCTGGTATCGAGGTTGTCGGCGTGACCGACCACGAATTCGTCAAATCGATCTATTTCTTTGATCCGAACGGCATTCGCCTTGAGATCACATGCGAGGTAATCGGAGAACCCGAGCGTCAGACCCACCGCGATGATGCCCATGCGGCGCTCAAAGCGTGGACTGACACCCGCCCGGCACCACAGACGGAATATTACCGGTTCAAGAAGGAAACTTTGGAGGCGTAGCCCCCCCGTTTGTCATCCCAGTTTTATTCCGGGGTCCAGTTTTCGCTCGGACTGGCCCCTCGGGATCCCGGTGCAAGGCCGGGATGACAGTCAGACGGAAAACCTAATCCGGCAAATTCGCCGTCATCTGCTGAACCCATTCGTCTGACGCGCCGGTCGATTTCAGTTCCGACGCCGCCTGTGCCTTGGTCTGCAGGACCGAGCCAATCACTTTGGGGTTGTCTTCTTCCGCCGGTTGGCAGCAGGCTTCCAGGCGGATGCCATTGGGATCCTTGAAATACATAGACACGAGGCCTGGCAGGATATCGACCGGCCCGTCATATTCCACGCCGGCGGCATCAAACCGAGCGCGCATTTCTTCCATCTTGGTCGGTGTTATCGTAAAGGCGCAGTGCTGCATGCCGCCGATATCGTCGCGGTCGGACTGCTTCTTTTCGCCCTTCGGGATTTCGAAAAACGCCAATAGACTGTCATTGCCCATGTCGAAGAAATAGTGGCGGATTTCCTCGTATGGCGGGTTGCCGCGGTTGCCGGGTCCGGTACCGACACCCGGAGGGACCTTCATCGCATGTACCAGCGGCATGCCCACAACATTCACGTAAAAGTCGGTCGTCATCTGCATGTCTTCGGTGGTCAGCGCCAGATGATGGACGCCACGCGTGGGCGGCGGCGTGGACGTGGCCCCGGATTGTTCCGGGGCTGTACCTGAATCGGGCATCTCGCTTCTCCCTGAATGATGACGCAACCATAGCAGCACTGGCCCGAAGGGCCAAAATCCTCTACGAAAGACGCAGAATAAAACGCCTCAAACGCAAATCGATCAAAAGGGAGCTGTCATGATCTACGAAGCAAGAACCTATCGCCTGAAACCGCGCGGCGTGCCAGAATTCATGAAGACGTTCGGTAAAGCCTATGAGAAGCGCAAAAGCCTCTCTAAGATTTCGGCCTTTTTCTATACCGAGATCGGCCCCCTGAACGAGGTTATCCATATCTGGCCTTACAAAGATGCCGACGAACGCGACAAAAAGCGCGCGCGGTCGGTCAAGGACAAGAAGTACAACTGGCCGCCCAAGGTTGCCCATCTGCAGGAACATATGCAGTCGGAGCTTTTCGTACCCTCCCCCTTCACACCCACCTTTGCAAAGGGAAATAAGGGACCGATCTTTGAATGGCGCGAATACCAGATCATTCCCGGCATGATTCCAGAACTCTACAAGAGCTGGGAAAAAGCCATCGGCAAACGGACCGAATTGTCCGAATTGGTCATGGCAATGCACACCGATGCGGGCGACCTGAACAAGTTCGTCCATATATGGGCCTATGAAAGCCTGGAACACCGTGCCGAAGTCCGCGCAGAAGCCATGGCAAAAGGCATTTGGCCGCCCCATGGCCGCAAGGAAACCTTGCAGACCCAAGCGAATAAAATCGTTCTGGCAGCACCGTTTTCGCCGATCAAGTAAGATCGATCTGACACTCTGCAACGGGCGGGCGCGTCTTGGCGCCCGCCCGTTTGCGTTCTGAGAGGTACCCTTATGGATCTGGGAATCAAGGGCCGTCGTGCCCTGCTTCTGGCGTCCACCCGGGGGCTGGGTTTCGCCTCCGCGCTGGCATTGGCCCGTGAAGGGGTGTTCGTTTGCGTCAGCGGCTCGAACGGTGAACGCGCGGAAGAAGCGGCGGCAAAAATCCGTAAAGAATCCGGCGGGGCCGCGATGGGTCTGCCCGGCGATCTATCAAAACCTGCAAACATGGAAACTCTGGTAGCAGACGCGGCGGAAGGCTTGGGTGGCGGTATAGACATACTGCTGTTGAACCATGGCGGTCCTCAACTTCGCTCTGCGCTGGAGGTTACCCAGGACGAATTAGTTGCCCTCTCTTCCATCATGATGAAAAGCATGATCCGCGCTGCGCAGCTTGTCGTGCCCGGCATGGGCGACCGGGAATGGGGCCGGGTGGTTCTGGTCGGGGCGCCGTCTGTGGGAGAGCCGATTCCGCATAATGTGCTGTCGAACCTCTATCGCGGCGGCATGGCCAATTACTGCAAAACGCTGGCGGCGGAGGTTATCGGCAAAGGAGTAACAGTGAACATCGTCTCGCCGTCCGCCGTCCTGACCGAACGCACACAGTCCACTGCCGAACAGCGGGGCGCCTTACGTGGCGTATCCGCCGAAGAAGAACTCGCCGCCCGCGAAAGCGCCCTGCCCGCCGGCCGGTTCGGCATGCCAGAGGAATACGGCGCAACGGTTGCCTTCATCTGCAGCGACCTGGCCGGTTACACAACCGGCACCAACATCCGCGTGGACGGCGGCGCGGCAAAGGGGTTCAGCTGACCCGATTTTACTTAGCCGCCCCAATTCGCGTCGAATGAACTGATACATCGCCGCCTATAGCCACATATTTCGTGATGAGCTGAAAAATATGGAAGAAGACCCAGATCCGCCGGATGTGCGGCACAATGAAGACGCAAACCGCATGATCGAGACAAGCTGCTGAAACACCGTCATCTCACCCGGTGAAAAATCAGCGTGGGAATAACCCCGTTTGTTTGAGCGGTTCAGCCGGAGACCTGGATTATACGGTTCTATGCCTTCACTAACCTTTCAGGCACCAGCACAGCCCCCCGCATGATCATCCTCGCCGTACGAACTATACCAGCGGCCTGAATTTCATGACCATTCGCCCCATCAGTTAGGGTCAGGGCAAGGTGAAGTTTCCCCGCAGGGTGTTCGATGGAAAAGCGCGGGCTATTATCGCGCGCAAACAAATCCACAAGCGGTTCGGCCACCGTTCCCGGCGTGATTGAGGCGTAGGCAACGGCGATGCCGCCGGTGATCGCGTGGGTCTGGTGTGTCTTGTCGGGTACGAAATACCGCGACGTGATGGCGCCACCATCTCGTGGCGGGGCGAGGATGACGATTTTCGGCTGAACCTGGCCTGTCACATCGCCAAGACCCATGCGCTGGCCAGCTTCGCGCCGCATGGTCTCGACGCGTTCAAAAAACGTGGTGTCCTCGTCCAGTTCGCCGGCGGATTCGTATCCCGTTTTTCCGACATCGGTAGCCCGCATGATCATACACGGCATTGCCGCATCGACGATCGTGACATCGACGCCGTCGATGGTTTCCATCTTCTCGCCGGTGGGAAACAGCTTGCCGGTGCGCGCGCCCACCACATTCATGAAATTCAACAGGATGGGTGCCGCGGTGCCGGGTACGCCATCGATGGCCGCGTCACCCTCGTATTCCACTTGTCCGCCGGGCGTCGGAATCACGGCTTCGACCAGACCGTTTGTATTGACCTGATAGATACGGACCCGGGTTTCCCCGTCTTCGGCTTTCACCATGCCGGTCTCGATCGCATATGGCCCGACGCCCGCCAGCATGTTGCCGCAGGTCGGCGCGTAATCCACCTTGGCTTCCTCCACCGAGAGCTGGGCAAAAAAGTAATCAACATCGGCATCTTCCCGGTCGGATGAGGACAGGATACAGGCCTTGCTGGTGACGGAGGTCGTACCCCCGACGCCATCGACTTGGCGCGGGTCCGGAGAACCGAACGCCTTTAGGAAGATGTCGTCCCACAATTCCCGGTCTTCGGGCAGATCGGCTATGTTGAAATACAGCCCCCGCGAAGTGCCGCCGCGCATGAATATGGCCGGAATGGATGTCTGCAAGCCAACGATCTCCGTTTCTGGGCCTAAAGACTAGACCGATTTTAGCTCAGGCTGAACCGCCGCTTTCCCTCGCGTAGCGCACCAGTGCCATGAAGCGATAGATCCCGTGGACAAACTTGCCATAGGGCATGGTAAAAAACAGGCTAAACACCACGCCCAAATGGATCGCCAGCAGCGCCCCCATTGCGGGCGTATCACGCAAGAACAGAAGCAGAAGTCCGGTCAGGCTGGTCAGGAAAAGCATCAGCAGGAATGCTACGTCCATACCGAAACGGTCTTTGTCCTGCATATCGGGATCACGAATCCACTTGGCCCGCAAAAGACCCACCGGCCCGATCAGCAATCCAATCCCGCCCAACGTACCCAGCACGACGGGCAGGTCCCACCACGGATAAGGCGCTTCGCGGCCCCAAAAATAGTGGTACAGCGTGGCTACCGATGTCGAGGCAAAGCACAGCAGGAAGCCGTAAAAGGTGAAATGGTGGTAAAGTCGCCGGTGATCGGGCACGTCGTCTTCATCCGCCAGGCAATCCCCGCCGCCGCCATCCAGATACCGCAGCTTGCTGGCATCTTTCATCGCCTGCCAGAAGGATTTGCCGTCGCTCAGCGTGCCGGGCGAGGGGTCAGCTTCTTTCCAGAATGCCCGCGCGCCCATGAATGTCGCAAGGATCGCATACAGGAAAACCGCGCCGAACAGAACGACCATCGCGTTGTGGGGCATCAGCTTATAGAACGCGCCCGGCCCGGTATGGGTGCCATATAGAATGGCCGGATCGTTCCAGGCTGCGAACCCGCCGATGAACAGCGCAACGCTAAACGCGGAAATGATGCTGACCACCAGCCCATTGCGTGCAAACAGGCCGGAGAACATCCGCGGCCAGGCATAGGCCTGATAGGATTCCGCGCGCACCCGCGCCATCACCTTCGGCACGTTGACGTCGAATTCGTGGGGCGGAGAGAACTGGCAATCGTAAAAGCACGCGCCACAGCCATGGCACAGATTGGCCAGATAGTTCAGGTCGCCATCGGGGAAATCCCGCCGCGCGATCATCGCCGGGAACACGGCGCACAATCCTTCGCAGTACCGGCAGGAATTGCACACCGTCATCAGCCGGCCCAGTTCGGTCAGCGTTTCCGTTCCGCCCGGCACGGCGCTAAGTCCCGCCTTTTCGGGCTTGGCCAGCGGATCGAAGTCTTTTGCCTGGTCAGTTGCGGGCATTGTGTGCGGCCTCCCTGCCCGCGATACGGCCAAAAACGCTTCCGATGGTCATGCCGATCCCGGCGGCATATCCCTTACCCAGCACATTGCCGGACATGATCTCCCCGGCGGCAAACATGTTCGCCGATGGTTTGCCGTCCTTCATAATGATCTTGGCCTGCTTGTCGACACGGGTGCCCAGATACGTGAAGGTGATCCCCGGCCGTACCGGATAGGCATAATAGGGCGGCGTTTCCAACCGTTGCGCCCAGTGGGTTTTCGGCGGTTCCAGCCCTTCGGTATGGCAATCGTCTAGAATGGTGTGATCGAACGTGCCGTCGACTACCGCGCCATTGAAATCGGAAACGGTTTTTTCCAGGGTCTCCGCCGGAATCTGCAGCTTTTGCGCCAGCTCGCCCACGGTGTCCGCCCTGATCGGGGGAAACAGCGACGGCATGAATTTCGTCAGCACCGAATGGTCGAACACGATATAGGCGATCTGGTCCGGCTGCTGCGCCACCAGCCGCCCCCAGATGGCATAGCGCTTCGGCCAGATATCCTCACCCTCGTCGTAAAAGCGTTCAGCGTGTTTGTTGACCACGATGCCGAACACCACGCAATCCAGCCGGGTGATGATCCCGCCATCGTATTTGGGTGCGCGGGCATCGATGGCGACAGCATGGCACTGGGTCGGATCGCCGATTTCCTGGACGCCGGCATCCAGCAGCATTCTGAGGATAGAACCCTGGTTGTTGGCAGTGCCGCGGATCAGAAAGTTTTCCGCTGCCTCGCCCCAGTATTCCTTCAACCACTCAATATTCGATTCAAACCCGCCGGCGGCGGCAACCAGCGCGCCGGCACGCACCGTTTCATCCGTGCCACCTATCCGCGCGGTGGCAGATACGAACATGCCGTTGTCGATTTCCATGGACGTCACTTCGGCTTCGTACAGCACGTCAACGCCGATCCGTGCCGCCGTGTTGTAAAGCGCGTTCAGCATCGCACGCCCACCTCCTAGGAAGAATGAATTCGTCCGCCCCAGTCCCAGCGTGCCGCCCAGCGGGGGCTGGAACCGTACCCCCTGCTCCACGATCCAGTTCAGCATATCCTTTGAATGATGGATCATGTGGCGGGCGAGTTCCTCGTCGGTTTCGCCTTCGGTGACCCGCAGCAAGTCCTCGAACAGTTCCTCTTCCGGATAAGGCCCGGTCAGGGTATCAGTCGCCGCATCATGGGCGCAGCGCATGTTGCGGGTATGGCGAGTATTGCCACCGCGGAAAAATTTAGTCGCCCGTTCGAGCACCAGTACGGACGCGCCTTCAAGACGCGCGCTGATCGCCGCACATAGTGCTGCATTGCCCCCGCCGATGACGAGTACATCGTATTTTTGTATCAGATCCACCATGTCGCCGGATATTTCAAAAATTGAGATACCGAGTTTTGCCGCGTTGGCGCGCGGGAGGCAAGACGAAGTCTAGCCGACAGCACGAATACCACTATGATACCGTCATGAACCTTGCCGAAGCCTTGGACGGCAATGCCCAGCGTCGTCCGCACGCCCCCGCCGTTATCACCGCAACCGACACCATCAACCATGCCGATTTTCGCAATATGGCCTGCCGCCGCGCAGCGCGACTGGCAGAATTGGGTGTGGAACGGGGCGATATCGTCGGCGTGAATTTGAAGGATAACTCGGAACATCTGGCTGCCCTGTTCGCCCTTGCGCGGCTCGGCGCGGCGTCCCTGCCCATGGACTGGCGCTGGACGGTGGAGGAAAAATCACGCCTCGCAGAGTTCTTTTCCCCCAAAATTGTACTCTCTGAACCAGACGACCCGTTCGCCCGTATCGGGGGCGACTGGCAGTCGGTGAAAACGGATAGGGCCTGGCTCGATGCGGTCCGAAAATGCAATCCTGATGCCACAGAACTGGCCGATGGCGATCCGCCCTTGTTGCTGGCGCTATCGTCGGGAACGACGGGAATCCCCAAAGGGCCGCTGATCACCCACGATCAGTTCTTCGCTCGTTTCATGATCTATTTCGCAACTCTGGGATTCAACGAACGCACCCGGTATCTGTGCGCCACGCCGCTCTATTTCGGCGGAAGCCGCGGCTATTCTATGTGTTCGGTCTATGCCGGGGGCACGGCCCTCCTCTATCCGCCGCCCTACGAGATGCCGGAATTGGTTTCGTTCGGCACAGAACACGGCGCGACCAAGATGTTTCTGGTGCCGACGCTGCTGCGTCGCCTGATGGACATGCCGGCGCGGGACGACGGGCAATTGCTGATGCCGGGGCTCGACCTGCTGTTTTCAACCGGATCGATCCTGCACCCAGAAGAACGTGATGCCCTGATGAAGAACGTATCGCCCTGGTACCTGAATTTTTACGGTTCCACCGATGGCGGTGGGGCCACCGCGCTATTCTGGGACGACCCGCCGGAGGTCGCGGGTTCCGTGGGACGGCCGGTATTCGGGGCGGAAATCGACATAGCGGGTGAGGACGATACGTCAGAGCCGTTCGGAAAGATCGGCCGTATCCGTTACAAACATCCTGGGACGGCGACGGGATATCACAACGATCGGGACGCCAGCCGTGAGGCCTTTCGCGACGGCTGGTATTACCCAGGCGATCTCGGCTGGCGGGATGAGGCCGGTTACCTTTACCTAGCGGGCCGGGCCAAGGACATCATCATCCGGGGCGGCGTGAATATTTATCCAGCGGAGATCGAACACGTGCTGTGCCAGCACAAAGCGGTACGCGATGCCGCCGTCGTCGCCTGGCCATCGCGCGAATTCGGCGAGGAAATCGCGGCCTTCGTTGTCTTGCGCGATGCCGCTGCTGATCTGGACAATATCAACGGCTGGTGCCGCCAGAACCTTGCCCGCTACAAGGTACCGCGGGAAATTCTCCCAATCGACGACCTGCCCAAAAGCGGTGTCGGTAAGGTGCTGAAGAACGCGTTGTCGGAGCGGCTGGAACCGATCGGGTAGCGGAGAGCTCTCATCTTTCTGCCTGACCGATAGGTAGCGGGCCGGCTTGAGATAAAAACCGTTTTTATCACCGCCGCAATCGACAATTTCAAGGATGTTTCGGAAGCATCAACATCGCTTGACAGGACAGGCCTTCCTACACATTATCCGCCCGCTCGATCCCCCGGGATCGGCTCGGTGGGGCCGTAGCTCAGCTGGGAGAGCGCTGCGTTCGCAATGCAGAGGTCGGGAGTTCGATCCTCCTCGGCTCCACCAATCTACACTGTCAATTTCACAGGGGCGATTTCATGCAGATTATCCATACGCTGTTCAATCTCCTCGACATCGTGGTGCACCTCTATATGTGGTGTTTCATCATCTCGGCGATTTTGAGCTGGCTGATCGCATTCAACGTGATCAACACCACCAACCGGTTGATCTATACGGTCGGTGATTTTCTCTATCGGATCACCGAACCGGCCCTGCGGCCAATCCGAAATCTGCTGCCCAATTTTGGCAACATTGATTTTTCGCCGCTGGTCGCGATTCTGCTGCTGATCTTTTTCAAAGACGGCATTCTGCGGCAACTTCACATCTGGATCGTCACCTAACCTTCCGCTTTCCAATTGCCGGTAAAATGCGTCGATCAGTCTCTGTATCGAAGGCGACGAATGCGCTAATCAATCGGTTTGGATTGTAGAAGGAGTTTTCGCCGAATGAACGCTGACCGCCGAATTGACGGAAGGGCCTTTGCTGAAAACCTGCGCGCTCGCGTCACCGAAGAAACTGCCCGAATAAAGGCGGAACACGGGCTCACGCCTGGTCTAGCAGCGGTCCTAGTCGGCGAGGATCCGGCCAGCCAAGTATACGTTCGCAACAAGAATAAACAAACCATCGAAGCCGGTATGAATTCGCTGGGAGAGACTCTGGCAGTTGATACGTCGGAAGCCGACCTTCTGGCGACCGTCGAAAAACTGAACGCCGATCCCGCCGTTCACGGCATTCTAGTCCAGCTTCCTTTGCCCGATCAGATCAATCCCAACGCGGTTATAGATGCCATCGAACCCGCAAAAGACGTGGACGGTTTTCATCTGCGCAATGTCGGGCTTTTGGCCACCGGCCGAGGCGGCATGGTGCCGTGCACGCCGCTCGGCTGCGAGATGCTGCTAAAAGAACGGTTGGGAGATCTGACCGGCCTGAATGCCGTCGTGGTCGGCCGGTCCAATATTGTCGGCAAACCGATGGCGCAATTGTTGCTGGGTGCAAATTGCACGGTGACAATCGCTCATTCCCGTACCGCCGACCTGCCGGCGGTCTGCCGGGAAGCCGATATCCTGATCGCCGCCGTGGGCCGCGCGCAGATGATCAAGGGCGACTGGATCAAGCCGGGAGCGACTGTCATCGACGTCGGCATCAACCGGGTACCGGCGGAAGAAGAAGGCAAAACGCGCCTTGTCGGCGATGTCGCCTTCGATGAAGCAGTGGAACACGCAGGCGCCATTACGCCCGTGCCCGGCGGTGTGGGCCCGATGACTATCGCCTGCCTGCTGCGCAACACGCTGGTGGCGGCGTGCCGGCAGAACAATATTGACGTGCCGGATATCTGATCATCCGATATAACTGGTCCGGATCAGCACCTGGGCCGAACCAGATGGACGCCGACCTTATCTCCCTTGCCTTTGCAACGCTTGCCTTTGTAGGCGGGAATTTCCTGGTGGCGCGTGGGTCTGGGGACGATCCTGCATGTCGTGTTCTTTTACCTGCACGAAACCGTTTTCACGATGAACCTGTTGCCGGTTTGGAAAAAAACCCGCTATTCGGCTGCGTTTCGCAGTGCTTCCCGCCGCGTGATGTAATACCCCGCAAGGAAGATGATCACAGCGCCGGTCCACGTCCAAGCATCGATGAATTCTGCGAACAGAAGATAGCCGAACAAAGCGCCCAGAGGCAGACGCAAGAAATCAAACGGCATCACGGCACTGGCATCCGAGGATTCGAACGCGCGCGCCTGGCAGAAATGGGCGGACCAGCCCGAAAGCGCCATGATCAACAACGGCAGAATATCTTCCACTGACGGTGTCACCCATACCCAGAACAGCGGTATGGCGGTAAGCGGCACCATCAGCACATTCATCCAGAAGACGGTGACCGCGGCGGGATCCGTCCGCGTGAGAATTTTCACGCTCGACCAAGCTCCGGCGTAGAGCGCTGATGACAAAACCACCAGCAGCACGGGTCCGCTGACCTCTACAAAGCCGGGTCGGATTATCACCATGGCACCGGCAAACCCGACCAGGGTCGCGGACCAGCGGTGAATACCTACCCGTTCGCCCAGCGCCGTGCCGGCGGCAATCGTGGTGAACAGGGGTATCAGAAAGGTCAGCGCGATCGCCTGCGCAACCGCGAGTTCAGCAAGCGAATAATACAGCGTCGCCATCGCAAACAGCGCAAACAGGGTTCTCACGATATGCATCGGCATCCGTTCCGTCCGTAGCGCTTTCAGCCCGGATTTAGTCACCAGCGGAATAACGATGAATACTCCGATGAGCGCCCGGAAAAAGACGATCTCGAAGGCATCGAACTTGCCGTCCATATGTCGGACGCTGGTCATCATGACCGCGAAACTGACCGCCGCCAGAACGGCCCAAAAGGCACTTACTACGAAACGATGTCGCCCGGCATGGGCCGTGTCGCTCATCCCTTTCGGGCGTTCAGAAGCCTCAGGCGCAGCGCGTTCAGCTTGATAAAGCCTTCGGCGTCTCGCTGGTCGTAGACCGTATCGGCCTCGAACGTGACATGCTGTTCCGAATACAGGCTGACCGGCGATTTCCGCCCGACAACGGTTACCGACCCTTTGAACAGCTTCAGTCGAACGGTGCCGGAAACATGTTTCTGGCTTTCATCCACCGCCACCTGGATCATCTCCCGCTCGGGCGCGAACCAGAACCCATTATAGACCAGCTCCGCATAGCGCGGCATCAACTCGTCTTTCAGATGCGCTGCACCACGGTCGAGCGTGAGGGATTCGATCCCGCGATGGGCGGCAATCAGGATCGTTCCGCCGGGGGTTTCATAGACGCCCCGGGATTTCATCCCGACATAACGGTTTTCTACGATATCGATACGCCCAATTCCGTTGGCGCCGCCGAGCTCGTTCAGCTTGGTCAGCAGGGTCGCCGGCGACATCTTTTCGCCGTCTA
>CAJWUK010000004.1 GCA_913047365.1 uncultured Alphaproteobacteria bacterium
TCCTCCTGTTCGTCGAGGAGGGCCTGTCGGTCCTCCGTCGGGATCTGGTAGTAGTCCGGATGGATTTCACTGAAGGCCAGAAACCCGTGCCGGTTGCCGCCGAAATCGACGAAGGCGGCTTGCAGGGAAGGTTCCACCCGCGTGACTTTAGCGAGGTAGATGTTGCCCTTAACCTGCTTCTTGAAAGTGGTTTCGATATCATATTCATCGAGGCGATTCCCCGATGTGACGACGACCCGTATTTCTTCAGGGTGCGCGCCGTCGATAAGCATGCGCTTCGACATGATTTTTTCTCCGGCAGGGCGCCGCATCCGTCGTGCGAACGACCGATCGGATGTGTGTCCCGCCTAAAAAGACCATCCGCGCCGCCGTCAACCTGTCGAATGAGGCTGGCGCTATCTGCGCGCCTGCCGTCAGGACTGGGACGTTTTTGCGGCACGAGCGCCCGCTTTCGCGGGTCCGGCCTAAGGTTCATTTACCGCAGCTGCACAGCGCAATGTTCCCGTTTGACGTCGCAGCGGCAAAAAATTGACGCCGTTGCGCTGAAGTCAGGAACACCGCGCGGATATCGGAGTACATCTCCTTTACAGTCGCGGACGTTCGCATGCGCAGGATAGACTTCCTGCTGCGCCGCGACAACCGATATTCACCTAAACTTCAACAACTTCAATCCGTTCTCCATTGTATTGACCACCGGAACTGGGATATATCTGGGGGGTCGATTACTGCGAAACGCTATATGTGTAAAATACCCAAATTCCTGGGCCTGATTGTGATCGGCTTGGCCGTTTCGGGAGTCTCGCTGTCCGTTACTGCTGCGCCTCAGGTAACAGGTGTGCGTCTCGGCATCTATCCCGCGAAAACCAGGGTGGTTCTCGATATTACTGGGGCGGTGAAATTCAATGCTTTTGCGTTACCCAGCCCGTTCCGGGTCGTGGTCGATATGTCCGAAGTGACCTGGTCGCCCCGGATGCGCAATGCACCCAAAGGCGGGTTAATCACCGGCATGCGGTTCGGTCTTTTCAAACCGGGAACGTCCAGGGTGGTTTTGGATACAAAGGGACCGGTTCGCGTCGCCAAATGGTTTCTTATATCTCCGTTCGCGGGCAAGGCCGGGTATCGGTTGGTCCTCGATCTGGAGAAAACGAACCAGGCTTCGTTCATGGCGGCCTATCGCGGCAAAGAGCGAGCGGTTGCCAAAGCAGCGGTACCCGCCCCCAGGTTGGTGGTTCCGCCGAAGCGAAAACCCAAATCTCGACAGAAGCCTCTGATTATGATTGATCCAGGGCATGGTGGCGTAGATCCGGGTGCTATTAGCCGGTCAGGTTTGTGGGAAAAACACATCGTGCTGCGGTTTGCCAAGGAACTTCAGCGCCAACTAAGGGCTTCCGGAAAATATCGTGCTCAACTAACCCGAAATCGGGATGTCTTTATCCGCCTGCGACACCGCATCGCAATTGCCCGCCGCGAAGGCGCAGATTTATTTATCTCGGTTCACGCGGATTCTATCCGCAATCGCCGTGTTCGTGGCACATCCGTTTATACGTTGTCGGAAAGGGCATCAGATAAAGAAGCCGAGTCGCTCGCCCAGAACGAAAACAAATCGGATTTGATTGCCGGTGTAGATCTGCAAGATCAATCTGACGAGGTTGCGAACATCCTTATCGACCTCGCTCAGCGCGAAACCATGAACGATTCTGCCGTATTTGCGCGAAAATTGGTCGATGAACTGCGAAAAACCCGCAAATTGCTGCGAAATACCCATCGTTTTGCCGGATTTGCAGTGCTGAAGGCGCCGGATATCCCTTCAGTGCTCGTCGAATTGGGGTATTTGTCGAATCGGGCGGACGAAAAGATGCTTTCCAACCCGAAACAGCGAAGACGCCTTGCAGGCTCCATGACGCGGGCGGTAGATAGCTATTTTCAGCGACAACAGGCTTTAAACGGGCCATAAAATTGCCACATTGCTATAGTTTCGTACGATCGGGCTAGATGGCGCATGCGGGCTGGGTTGGCGCATGGCCCGGAGAGTACGTATGAGAATTCTGTTTGCAATTTTTCTGACATTGGTCGTGCTGGCGGTTGCCGGAGCCGGCGGCGTTTTATACGGCTTTTATCATTTCGGGAAAGGGCTTCCCGAATACACCCAGCTAGGGGATTACAATCCGCCGGTGGTAACCCGGATACATGCCGGCGATGGCCGCCTGATGTCCGAGTTCGCACGGGAAAAGCGGGTTTTCATCCCGATCGAAGCCATGCCCAAGAAAATCATCAAGGCGTTTCTGTCGGCGGAAGACAAAACTTTCTACACCCATCACGGGATTGACATCCCAGGTATTCTACGGGCCGCTGTCACCAACCTGAAACGGATAAACAGCGACCGGCGCCCAATCGGGGCATCGACAATAACCCAGCAGGTCGCTAAGAATTTTCTGCTCACGAACGAAGTGTCGATCACGCGAAAGGCCAAGGAAGTCATTCTCGCCCTTCGTATTGAACGCGCGTTCTCGAAGGACAAAATTCTCGAACTGTATCTTAACGAAATTTATCTCGGCTTCGGATCCTACGGGGTGGCGGCGGCGGC
Organism: uncultured Alphaproteobacteria bacterium; assembly: GCA_913047365.1. Lineage (GTDB taxonomy): Bacteria > Pseudomonadota > Alphaproteobacteria > MPNO01 > UBA830 > CAJWUK01. The sequence continues at coordinate 2,585 of CAJWUK010000004.1, forward strand.
GCTGAACTATTTCGACAAATCCCTCGACGATCTCTCCCTTGCCGAAGCGGCCTTTCTGGCCGGTCTTCCAAAAGCGCCCAACAACTATCACCCAATCAGAAAACCGGAAGCCGCGCGATCGCGGCGCGACTACGTGCTGAACCGTATGGCTGAAGACGGCTTTGTCGCGTTGACGGAGGCTGCGGCGGAGATGGCCAAACCGTTGGTGATTCGCCCGCCGTCGGCAATTGAAACGGCTCAGGCCGATTATTTCGTGGAAGAGGTGCGACGGGAACTAAAGCGATCCTATGGTGACAGGGGACTTTATGGTGGTGGACTGTCGGTGCGGACGACACTGGATTCCCGGCTGCAACGCATAGCGGACTCCGCGCTGCGGTACGGGTTGTCCGCCTATGACCGTCGGCATGGTTGGCGTGGACCGCTGGGCCAGGTAGAAATATTGAAGAACTGGCAAAAAGCGATTAAAGCCCATGCGCTTCCTGCCGATGTGATGGAGTGGCGGACCGCGGTTGCGCTTTCCGTTGGAGATCAGGATATCCAAATCGGGTTGGAAGACGGATCGATCGGCAACCTTCCCCTTGCCGAATTGAGCTGGGCGCGCCTTGTGAACGAGGAGGGAAAACGCGGACCGCGGGTTAAATCGCCCGCCGATGTTCTTGCGCCCGGCGACGTCATCGCCGTCGAGGCGGTCACCCGGAAAAACAAGGATGAAGAATGGCCGCCCGGCACCTACGCCTTGCGCCAGATACCGGCTATCAGCGGTGGTCTGGTGGCGCTTGATCCGCATACCGGACGGGTTCTGGCCATGTCCGGCGGGTTCTCGGCATCCATAAGCGAATTCAACCGTGCGACCCAGGCGCGGCGCCAGCCCGGATCGGCGTTTAAACCTTTCGTCTATCTGGCGGCGCTGGACAAGGGTTTTACCCCGTCCAGCCAGGTGCTAGATGCACCCTTCGTGATCGACCAGGGACCGGGGCTGGGACGCTGGCGGCCCGCGAACTACACGAAGAAATTCTATGGTCCGAGCCCCCTGCGTATGGGAATCGAGAAATCCCGGAACCTGATGACCGTACGGCTCGCCCAGAATATAGGCATGAAAACCGTCGTGGAATACGCCCAACGGTTCGACGTGGTGGATAATCTGCAACCTCTGCTGTCGATGTCACTGGGGTCTGGTGAGACGACATTGCTGCGGTTGACGACGGCCTATGCCATGCTTGTGAATGGGGGTAAACGTATCCGGCCGACCCTGATCGATAAAATCCAGGACCGGACCGGCGCCACCATTTTCCGGCATGACGGTCGCGCCTGCGAATCTTGCAAGGAAGCGGAATGGGATGCGGAGCAAATACCCCAGCTTCCCGATACGCGCGACCAGATCGCCGATCCCAAAACCGCCTATCAGCTAGTGTCGATGCTGGAGGGAGTGGTCAAAAGAGGGACTGGACGCCGCATTTCCACCATCGGGAAGCCGCTGGCCGGCAAAACAGGTACCACCAATGAAAGCCGTGATACCTGGTTCGTCGGTTTTTCTCCTGATCTGGCGGTCGGCGTTTATATCGGATACGACAGGCCGCGGCCGATGGGACGCCGGGAAACCGGATCGTCTGTTGCCGCGCCTGTGTTCAAGCGTTTCATGGAAGAGGCGTTGAAGGGCCGCCCCGCGGTGCCGTTCCGCGTACCCGCCGGGTTGCAGCTTGTCCGCGTCAACCCCCAGACCGGGCGGCCAGCTCGTTCCGGGTCTCGGTCGGTCATACTTGAAGCGTTCCTGCCCGGAACGGTCCCCAGCGCTCGGGGTGTTGTACTCGATGGCAGTGAAAATATGGCATCTGGCCCCAGCACCCGCAAAGGGGCGGGGCGAAAGCTGCGTGGCCTGTATTGAATCGTTTGCTACGTTAAAAATACAGTAGATAGATAACATAATGTCGTGCCGCTTTAATCGCTGGTTGGCGGAAGTTCTAGGGAGAAGGTTTACAAATGCGTGCCGAAAGTCAGGCCCTTGCCGATCAGATTGAGCAGTCATTGGAACTGCTGAGGAGGCATCTTTGACCCCGGTCAAGCTTCGAAACGCCTGGACGAGCTGAACGCTCAAGCCGAAGACCCGGAACTCTGGACCAACCAGGAACGCGCCCAACGGGTAATGCGCGAACGTAACCAGATCGAAAAATCGCTAAACGATTTTCAGGATCTCGAAAACGAGCTTCGCGACACCGTCGACCTGATCGAACTGGGCGAGGCCGAAGGCGATACCGAAATTGTCGACGAGGGCGAGGCGACGTTGGCGCGGCTCCAGAACACGGCGGCTAGGCAGGAACTGCTGACGTTGCTGTCCGGCGAAGCGGATGAGAACGATTGCTTCGTCGAGGTCCACGCCGGGGCCGGCGGCACGGAGAGTCAGGACTGGGCGCAGATGCTGATGCGGATGTACAGCCGCTGGGCCGAAGCGCATGGATACAAAGTGGAATTGCTAGACGAAAGCGCTGGGGAAGAAGCGGGGCTGAAATCGGCAACTGTTCGCGTCCAGGGCCATAATGCATACGGCTGGCTGAAAACCGAAAGCGGCGTGCATCGGCTGGTCAGAATTTCACCTTATGATTCAAGTGCCAGACGGCACACCAGCTTTGCGTCCGTCTGGGTCTTTCCCGAAATTGATGACGATATCGATATCGAAATCGAGGAAAAGGATTTACGGATCGACACTTACCGGTCCCAGGGCGCCGGCGGCCAGCATGTGAACACCACCGATAGCGCCATTCGCATCACCCACATTCCTTCAGGCATCGTCGTCGCCTGCCAGAACGACCGGTCCCAGCACCGCAACCGGGCCGAAGCCATGCGAATGCTTCGCGCCCGTCTGTTTGAAGCTGAGCTACAGCGCCGCGAAGAAGCCGCCCAGGCGGAGCAGGAGGCCAAGACCGAGATCGGCTGGGGGCACCAGATACGGTCCTACGTTCTGCATCCCTATCAGATGGTCAAGGATCTGCGGACAGAGGTTGAAACATCCAACACCCAGGGCGTTCTTGATGGAGAGCTGGACGATTTCATGGCCGCCGCGCTGGCCCAGCGCGTTTCCGTTTCCGCCGGCGAGAAGAAAACGCAATGACCGGCGTTCCGATGGCCAGTGGGCATCGCCCGACGGGATTGCTGCAACTTCTTCATCCGGCACTGACGACGGTGCCGAGACCCGACCGTAAAGACTTGTCCCTAGGGCTGGGTTGCGGCCGGCAATATGTTTGTACCGGTTGACGAGCTTCCCCCCATTTTTGATGAACTGGTTAGCACCGGCCGTGGGTCTAGAACGCCCCGCCCCTGGATCGGCATCCAGGTTACAGAAGCTGAAGGTTGGCTCTACGTTACCGGCGTCACCAATGACGCGTCTGGCCGTCGAGCCCGGTTCGAACCTGGCGGCATCGTTTTGTCGCTTGACGCCAAGCCGCGGAAATCCCTGGCGAAAATGTAACGAACCCTTTGGGGCACTGGCGAAGCTAACATCGAAATCCGCTACACCGTTCTCCGTAATGACGATGTGTTGACGATCCGCGCCACTAGCGGCGACGGGTACGCATTTCTAGGTCTGCCCCAGCGGCAAAAATTCACACTGAAAATTAGGCTGCTTTGCTTAATCGCCCGCCTGTCGTGGGTTTGGGTACGCCCGTTGTCGACGGCACACTGAGGGGCAGTCCCCGAAGCGACCGTACGGCCAAAAATGCGAAGGCCTGAGCTTCCATCGCATCGCCATCCCAACCCACGGCTTCAACTGGATCTACCGGCACGCCGACAATTTTTTCCAATGCCGCCATAATAGAAGGGTTTTTACGGCCCCCGCCAGTAATCAGTAATCGGGCAGGTACAGACGGCAGTAGCTCCATTTGTGAGGCAATTGCCCGACAGGTAAATGCCACCAGCGTTGCCGCCCCGTCTTCGCACGCGAGTCCCTGCAATGGCGCCAGGTCGAAATCTAGACGGTCAAGAGATTTCGGCGGCTTTTGGCGGAAGAAGGCGTTCTCCAACAGGGTGTCCAGCACTTCGGCATCCACACCCCCGGCACTACTGATGGCACCATCCTGGTCGTAGGTAAGATCGCAGTGGCTGTAAACCCAGTCGTCCAGTAGAGCATTTCCCGGGCCGGTGTCGAAAGCTATCGGATCGTCTTCGGGCGTGTCTCCGATCCAGGTGATGTTTGAAATACCACCGATATTCACAACGGCGAGCGGTCCCTTCAGGTCGCCGGCAAGGGCCCGATGATAAAGTGGGGCGAATGGTGCGCCCTGTCCACCCGCCGCAACATCGGCAGTCCGAAAATCGTAAACCACGTCGCACCCGGTCTTTCGCGCCAGCCGGTCACCGTCGCCGATCTGTAGCGTTTTCCGGTTTTCCGGCGTATGCAGGACCGTATGACCATGAAGCCCGATGATCGAGATTCGCTCTTTGTAGTCTTGATGCGCTGACATCAGGGCCATCACGGCTTCCGCATGCGCGTCGGTCAGACGTTCAATCAATTCCGCTGACGGCTCCGATATACCCAAAGCGGCGGCAATATTGTCACGCATTTCCTGCGGATAGGGCGTGGTCGCCGAAGGCCCGAAACTGAGGACTTTTTCCCCATCTGTCTCAATAATTGCTGCGTCGATGCCATCCATCGACGTTCCGCTCATCAGTCCTAGTGCCCAGACTGGGGAATATTCCGACATTATCAGAAGGTCTCTCCGGTCAGATAGTGATTGATGATTTCGCACCCGGTAGCTTTCCACACGCCGTCATGGCTGCTGATGTATGAAAGTGCGTCGTCCAGCGCACCGATTCTGTGAGGAACACCGATAATGAAGGGATGCAGGCAGATTGCCATCACCCGCCCCGATCCGGTTTCGACGCTTTCGCGATACAGCGTATCGAACTGACGCCGGATCATTTCGGCGAATTCCTCCGCCGTCCTGCCCAGACGCATTTGGGGCAGGTCGTTGATTTCACCGGAATAGGGAATTGAACATATTTGGCGCCCGTCGACGTCCATGATGTATGGCTGATCGTCGTTGATGAAATCGGCCACATATTTCACCCCGCCATCGATAAGTGCCTCCAGCGTCGTCCAGTTCTGTTGTAGTCCGCTGGAGAGCCAGCCCTTAGGACGGATGCTTACCGCGGCTTCGATACGGTCGAGGGTCGCCGCAACCAATTCTCTTCCGGGACCGTCTTCCATCGTGTGCAGATAGCGGCTGTTCGACTGGTTGTGGCCCATGAACTCCCAGTTCAGGCCTATCGCGTCTTCAATGATTTCGGGGTGATCGTCACAGACCTCGCTGTTTAGGGCGACGGTGCCCCGAACGCCGTGTTTTTCCAGCACATCCATGATGCGAAATACGCCGATCCGGGCGCCGTAATCGCGGGGCGCCCAGTTGATAACATCGGGGACAACGCCCGTACCGCCGGGCACCGGTTCGTTCAGGGGAAAGGTTTCGATATTCGGTATGACCCACAAGGCAAGATGATTGCCATCCGGCCAGGTAATCTTCGGGCGGCGGTTGATCGGGGTATAGGCAAAGGGTCCGTATCGGCGTGATTCCATTTCTTTTCTCCCTGTCTTTGCCGTTACAGTGTCTGGCGGCGGCGGGGCGTTCGTCAATGGATTTCCGGCGATAGCTGTGATACCACCCGCGCCATCGAACGATCCTGGAACCAGCAAAATGTCTGAGCCCAAATCGGCCTTCCTGCAAACCGTTACCGACCGTGGCTTCATTCATCAGTGCACCGACACTGATGAACTGGACGCGCTTTTGAACGAAGGTGCGCCACAGACATGCTATATCGGTTTCGATTGTACCGCAGACTCTCTGCACGTGGGTTCGCTACTGCCGATTATGCTGCTTCGCTGGTACCAAAAATGCGGGCACAAGCCGATCGTCCTGATGGGCGGAGGTACCACCAAGGTGGGCGACCCGTCCGGAAAGGATGAATCCCGCCAGCTTATCAGCGTCGAACAGATTGCCGAAAACAAGGCCGGCATTCAGGGCATTTTCGAAAAATTCCTGACCTTTGGCGACGGCCCCACAGATGCGGTGATGGTCGATAACGCGGACTGGCTGGACGACCTGTCTTACATACCATTTCTGCGGGATTACGGACGCCATTTCTCCGTCAACCGGATGTTGAGTTTTGAATCGGTCAAGCTGCGGCTGGGCAGGGAACAGCCGCTTTCGTTTCTCGAATTCAATTACATGATCCTTCAGGCATACGATTTCTTGGAGCTGTACCGCCGCCACCGATGCGTCCTTCAGATGGGCGGCTCGGACCAGTGGGGAAATATTGTCAACGGCGTTGAGTTGGGTCGCCGCGTGGATGGTGCCCAGTTGTTTGGGCTTACATCCCCCCTGATCACCACGGCGTCGGGCGCAAAGATGGGCAAGACCGCCGATGGCGCTGTCTGGCTGAATGCTGACCGGGTCAGTCCCTACGATTACTGGCAGTTTTGGCGAAACACCGCGGATGCGGATGTCGGGCGATTCTTTCGCCTGTTTACCGAACTACCTCTGGATCAGATCGCGCAAATAGAATCTCTCGAGGGGGCGGAAATCAACGAAGCCAAGAAAGAGCTAGCCAATGCCGCAACGTCGTTGTGCCACGGCGCAGATGCGGCGGCAGAAGCGGAACGTACGGCGGCGGAAACCTTCGAACAGGGACAAAGTTCGACGGGTCTGCCGACGGTCGAAATTTCAGCAACCGAGCTAGAGGAAGGCATTGCCGCCTTCGTGCTTTTTGCCCGCGCGGGGCTTGCCGGCTCCAATGGCGAAGCACGGCGTTTGATCAGGGGCGGCGGCGCACGATTGAACGATAGGAAAATCGGCGATGAAAACGAGGCCGTCAGCACGGCCGATGCCGATTTCGATGGTGTGATCAAACTGTCGGCCGGGAAAAAGCGGCACGTTATTGTCAGACTTGGGTAATGGTTTGAAACCCGAGCGATGAAACTCTATGTCACCCCTACTTCTCCTTATGCACGCTTGATGCTGATTGTGCGCCGGGAAAAGGGTTTGGAAGACCGTGTGGAGGTCGTTCATACACGCACCCGGAATCCCGATGACCCGTTGTTAGCCGTCAACCCGTCCGGCCGCATTCCGTTTTTACTTTTGCCGGACGGCAGCGGTTTTGAGGATACCGAGGTGCTGGTCGATTATTTCGACGCATTGTCGCCACCCAGGCAGTTTGCTGTTCCTACCGGGGCGGAATACTGGCCGTTTCGGAGGATCCTGGCGATGGCGCGGAGCTTTATCGATGGTGGCTCGGTTTGGGGGCGGGAGATCATCCGGCCTGAAATCGAGCAGTCGCCCATGATCATCGATCATGAGAAACGTCGGGCGGAGCGGTTGGCCGCGTTTTTCGAATCTTCTGTGGTTGACCCACCGCTGACAGAACCAGGGCCCGACCAACCACTGAACATGCCGCAGTTACTGCTTTTCTGCGCCCTGGACCTGGAACGGCGAGTTCCGGAATTTCATTGGCGCGACAGCTGCGTTCAGCTGGTAACCTGGTTCGATCGAATCCGTTCCCGGCCTAGTGTTCAGCAGGCTTTTGCAGATGCAGAGTCACCCCGGCAAATATAGGAACCTTATTATCTAGGGATCGTTCGAAACAAAAATAAGTAAGGAATACCAGTAAAATTATTGCCATTCCCTATCGAATTGACCAGCTTGCCGGCAAATCGAATGCCGCCGCGTTAAAGCGATGTCGGGGTAGAGCAAAAATATTCGGAAGTCTTTGGTGTTACCAAGACAGTGAACGGCGCCGGCTAAGCCGGGTGGGGATCTGATACAATCATAGAATCTCCGAAAAGCCGGTTGGGCCGGTGCGGAAAATTCGCTTCCGTCTGAATCGGTTCGCATGGGGTCGGCATGGGTGGCGGATAGGATTTTCGTTTCGATTTGGCTGCCTTTTTGCAACTCAGTGGGATTGATAGGATGCTGATGTAATGCCCTATTCACTCGAGCAATTTTGCGAAGATGCCCGTGCTTCGCTCCGCAAGGAAACAGGGCCCGCGGGACTGGAATCCCTGGCACGGTATCTGGAAAAACTGATAGTAGATGCCGATTTCGTTGCGGAATATCTGGGACCTGACAAACGGTCCGGTGCGGAGACGATTTACATCGATCCCGAGTTCGATTTCCGGGTGATGGCGCATACCAATCGTGGCGCGTCAAAGAACTCTCCGCATTGCCATGGACCGTCTTGGGTCGTGTACGGCATGGCGATTAACTTCGTTGAAATGACGGAATGGGAACGACATGACGACGGCAATGTCGAAGGGGCGGCCGCTCTGGTTCCAACAAAAAAGTACACTCTTCGGGAAGGCGAGGCGCACGTATACAACGAGGGTGTGATTCATTCGCTGAACCGACCTCTTGAAACAAGGTTGGTCAGGGTAACAGGGTGCGATCTGGATCGGACTCTGCGCTATCGCTACGATCCGGAGAAAGGGACCGTTAAGGTCCTGGAGCCGGCGTCCTGAAGCAACCGGGGTCGGCTATCTCAGCTTTCGAGAGTGCTTGGATGAAATAATTCGGCCGGGGTCATCGGGTGATCGATGAGACCCTGCTGTAACGCGTAATCTGCAAATCGTTCAAGGTTAGGAGCGTTAGCGCGTATACCGGTGGTCCAAAGATCGTCGGCGAAGGCCGCACACTCCGCGTCATATGCATATTTTGCCCATACTATCCGCGACCAGTTCGGGTCGGCATAATATTCGGATGACTGCCGGTACGCGGCTTCAAACAACGCCATCAGACGAACGGGCAGGTCCAGGTGTTTGTCGGCAGTTTCCGTTTTCAACGCCAGCACATGCATGATCGGCCAGTAGCCGTGTTCCTGTATGAAACGCAATTCCTCGGTCTCCGGCGATGAAAAAAGGCGACGTATGACCCCTTTCTTTCCGCCTTGCGGGTCAGGGGTTCGGGAAAAGAAGAGCCCGTCGATATCACCCCGTGACAGCATCTCCGACAGGTTCGATCCTGCCGGAGCCTTACGGATATCAATATCGCTAGGGTAGTCAATTTGTATGGCGTCGTCATGGATAACGACCCAGTGAATTTTCTCCAATGAGACGCCGTAAAGCGAAGAGAGATCGCCCTTGGCAAGGACGGCCAAAGTTGTCTGAAAAGATTGCAGGCCAACCGTTTTACCCTCCAGGTCCTTCGGCGATTCAATTCCCGCACTAGCGTTTACAAATATCTGTCCTTGGCTGAACAAGCGTCGCGGAAAAACCGGAATGGCGGTATACGGCAGCCCACGCGACTTCGCGGCGAAATACGACGCCAGCGAGGTCTCGGCAGCATCGAACTCGCCGTTCTGAAGCATTCGTTCATGACGGGCGGTGCCGTCTCTCAGATGACCTGTTTGTCCGACTTGAAGAACACGTATTTCCGGATCGCCCGTCATGTCCAGGGTGCCGTCGAAAAACGGTAGATGTCTGTCGTAGCAATCAATGGCGAGAGTGATCATGGTTTTCTGGGTGGTGCTTTCTATTTTTGGTCTCGCTATCTTTCTTCTTCGTCCGGGGTTTTCCCTTCGTTCACGCCGGTTCCCCCGGCGCCCAATAGCTTTCTCAGAAAACCGGGGGCGAGGGCGGAAAGGGGGTTCGCGGTCATCTCCGGTTTGTCGATCGGCCCTTTGACTTTGTATGACGCCGCGAAAATCCCACTGCCCTTCTCGCCTGTTAGCAAAGGGCCGAGAACCGGCACCTTTCCGATTAGGCTATTGATGGTATAGGCAGGCACGATTGTACCGTTGAGATCGACGGCGTCTTTGCCCAAATCAATCGACCCAGATGCAGTTATGCCGAGCTCCGAACCGACGGCGCGAGCCTCCGAGATTTTTACTGTCTCGTTGTCGAACACATAGGGAAATTTGAGCCGGTCGAAAAAGATACCCTTGCCGCTGATGGCGTCGGTGATACCAGTCAGAGATGCAAGCGCAAGCAGGCGAGCAAGGCCCGGCGCATCCGCTACCCGAAACCGCTTCATTTCCGCCAAGCCGTTCCATTGCGCTTCCCGTCCTCCGACACGCGTGCCGGATATTTCAATCGATCCTCCCCGGATGGTTTCGGTAACGTCGAGCGCTTTTAACAACACACCGGCGTCCGCAGCATAAATCGACAGCTTGTGCCCGGTATCCGTGGGCCTCATTTTTATCCCAATCGCCTTGCCACCATCTGGCAGTTCAGCATCCGCTTCGATGCGCTTCCATCTTTTGCCATCGTGCCGTAGATTGATTTTTGCCTTGTTGGCGGGCGTGCCTGGGCCGATCCAGAATTTTTGGAAATTTCCTTTCAGGGAGAATGCCGGAAGGTACAGCGTTTCCGCCCCACCCAAATTCTTCCCGACAAACGGCGCGGCATCGAACCCCTGCCCCGTGATATTGACCAAATAGGCGCCTTCTGCATTCAATTCTGCGCGTGCAGTGAAATCCGTTGCGCCGAGCTTGAAATGTTTCAGGTTAAGCGTTTTTACTGAGGGACCCGGGTCGTCCGGCGGGTAATGAAAGGTGAGATCGCCAACGGTCGAAAATATACCGGCATCGATGTCGAAATTGGGAATCACGACCGGTTTGCCTTCGTTCAATAAAACGGTAACGCTGGCTTTGCCTTCCTGACCAGCAGGTTTCGTCCAGTTGAAACCGGGAACCGAAATTTTGGTATCTTTCAGGTTAAGGTCGGCTTTAACCGACTTGCCGTTGGTCCTGTCTTCCTTGTAGACGGCATTCAGCGAGACAGGACCTTCGAGAATATCGGGATAATCGGTGTCGAATATTTCCCGGATTTTCTTATCGGCAGCTAGATTTACCTCCACGCGTCGGATGGTCTCGGCTTTTCCGCTGAAATCTTCCGACCATGAGAATCGCGTTCGGGCATCTGCGAACAGGGTGGAGCCGGAAGCGTGTAACCAGTCATTCGATAGTTCCAGTGACATGTCTGTTTCTTTGATGCCTTGTCCCTGGATGAAGTCATTTAACGCTAATCCTTCGACATTCGACGTGGCACTGATCTGCACATCCTTGGTTCTCAAATCGTCCAGAAGTGGAAAAGAAATCTGCAGACGGGTGGCATGACTTCCCTGCGCTTTGCCGGTCTGAAGACCAACCCGGGTTAGCAGGTCCAATCGGGGGTGGTTAAGAATGGCCAGCGCGTCTTTAACCGGTCCGGTCACCAGCGTGCTGACAGACAGGTCTACCTGCGGGGTACCGATATTGAGGATGTTTACTGTGCCGTCTGCTACCGAAAGCGCGCCGACACTTCCTTTTTGCACGGCGAAATCAAACCGCGTTTCGCTGAATGTGGCGGTCGCCGCGGCATCGGTGATCGGAGGCAGCGGGGCCAAGTAATCCACTTCGAACCCTTCGACCGAAAAACGGCCATTCACCGAATCAAGTTCGAAATCGCCCGCTTTAGGCCCGAAAATCTGAAGGCGCGCTGTCAAATCAGCGGTTGCAGACGAGATCGTGCCCTCGCGTAGGTTGGTCGTTACCCAAGCGCGGGCGCCTCCGCCCTGACCGAGCGGCCAGTATTTTTTCAGATCGTTTACCGGCAATGTCGGAACATCCAACGTAGCACTTATTGCCCCGATGTCCCCCACCCGTGTCATGATACCCTTGGCGGTCGCGGTTCCGTTGGGAAGCGCAATTTCAAAGTTACCGATTGTTATCTGGTCCGGATTTCGACGGATCGATGCTTCCATCGTGAACTTACGGAAATTAATCGACGACGCATTGGGTCCTGGCAGTGTCAACTTGCCGCCGGTTCCCGAAACCTTAATTTCCGAGGGCGCGACCCGGCCATCCGGACCGAAGCGGAGATGGCCTTCACCGGACAGTTTTGTGCTCAGCATGTTTAACGGCGAAAGACCATCCATCTCCTTTGCAAGTTTCGCGGGCTCAACCGAGTGAAAAGAGAAAGCAACATCAACGCTTTTATTCTTCTTATCGAAATAGGCTTCGCCTTCAATCTGCGGGCGGGTGCCCTTAAAACCCAGATCAAGATCGAATGTCGCCCGTAACCCAATCGGCGCGCGTTCCACCGTGATATCGGCGTGACGGGCACCCCACGAAACACCCAACATCCGGTCTTCGACGCGAAGAGTGGCACCAATGACGCTTGCTCGGGTGAGGTAGCTGAAACTTCCCGAGCCGTCGGATGGGGAGGATAATTCGTCCAGCATCATTCCGACGGCATTCTCGCTCTTTTCGTCCGCTTCTCTGTCTGCTTCTCCGAAGCCAAGCTGGAACACTCCGGTTTCGGTCCGCGACATGCTGATCAATGGACGTATAAGTTCGATGCTCGTCAACGCGACCTCCCCTGTAAGGAGGGCGCGAAAACTCAAAGATAGAGATACTTCGCCGCTTCGGATAATCGCGCGTTGGGTGTTTCTGTCGGTCAGGGTTACCCCGGTGGCGCGCATATCCAGCGCCCGTCCCCAACCCGGCCAGGTAAGAATTAGGTCTTCCATTTCCGCCTGAAACGGGTAGTCCGTGCGTTCGGCGATGCTTTTTGCATAAGGCAGCAGAAATCCGACGGACAGCGGTCCCTGGGAGAGCCGCCAGGCGGTGACCGCCCCCAGAATACCCGCCAGAATGACGATACCGCACAGCACTTCTAGACATACGATGGTGGTTCTTCTGACCATGCGTGTCGGCGGGCTCCCGGATGTCATCTTGACCTGTTGAATAGCTGTCCGCAGTGTGCTGGAAACCCGGCCAATTTGGAACGACTCAATTGATGAATTTCGCAGATATCTGGGCGATTGATTCTGATCGCCTGCCCTTTGTCACCGACACCGAAATGGCTGACGTGCACTGGCAGCGATTCAGGGAGTCTATCGAGCGCCTAGAAGATGAGGCAACGCTCGCCTTTGTACAGAGCCATTATGACAATCGCGACGACACCCTGCTTTTGGCGACCATTTTCGGAAATAGCCCGTTTTTGAGCCAATGCATAATTTCCGACCCTGAATTCGCCCAGCTGCTGTTTGTAGAAGGGCCGGACGCAGGTTATCGAGCGGCATTGGGTGAGGTGATAAACCGTGCCGACCTGGCGTCGGAGACGACTGATCAGTTAAAGGCCCGGCTACGTATTGCCAAACGCCGCGCCGCCCTGACTATCGGGAGTGCGGATATCGCCAATGCCTGGTCGCTGGAACAGGTGACTGGCGCGTTATCCGACTTTGCAACAGAGTGCCTCTGCGCCACGTCCCGTCATCTGCTGCGGCAATTGCACGATAAAGGCGATCTGGCGCTCCCCGATCCCGATAATCCTGAAGCTGATAGCGGGTTGATTGTTCTCGGGATGGGTAAGCTCGGCGCGAGGGAGCTGAATTATTCTTCCGATATCGATCTAATCATCCTGTTCGATCAGGAAACCGTTCCCTACACGGGCAATGACGGGTTACAGCACGTGTTTACTAGGCTAGCCCGCACTCTGGTTTCGATCATGGATGAACGAACCCGGGATGGATACGTATTCCGGACCGATCTGCGTCTTCGGCCCGATCCGGGGGCAACACCTCCGGCGATTTCCGTCATGGCAGCTGAAAATTATTATGAAAGCTCCGGCCAGAACTGGGAACGTGCTGCCATGGTCAAGGCGCGCCCAGTTGCGGGCGACGATCAGGCCGGAATGGCCTTTCTCGATTTGCTCAGGCCGTTTATGTGGCGGCGGTCCCTTGATTTTGCGGCCATTCAGGATATCCAGTCCATCAAGCGCCAGATCAATGCCCATCGCGGCGCCGCCGCGATCGCCGTTGCGGGCCACAATATAAAGCTTGGCCGCGGGGGGATCAGGGAAATCGAATTTTACGCCCAGACCCAGCAATTGATCTGGGGTGGTCGGGATCCCGATTTGCGGTTGCCCGGAACATTGCAAGCAATCGACAATCTGGTCTCGGCGGGGCACGTCACCGCCAATGCGGCGGCGGATCTGCGGTCGGCATACGAATTCCTTCGCCGGGTGGAGCACCGACTGCAGATGGTCGATGACCGTCAAACCCACGAACTACCCGACAATGACGAAGGACTTAGGCGGATAGCCGGGTTCCTGGGATTTAAGGGCGTCAGAGCTTTTTCCGATGAACTTCTGATGCATCTACGGGCAGTCGAAACTCATTACGCCGCCCTCTTTGAGGACGAGAGCGACCTGTCCGGGCCCGGCAATCTGGTCTTTACCGGCGCAGATAACGATCCTGACACATTGATAACCCTTGCCGAAATGGGCTTCGCGGAACCCGCAACCGTGTCTGCAACGGTGCGAACCTGGCATGCCGGCCGCTACCGCGCCGTGCGCAGCGCCAGAGCGCGGGAACTGTTGACCGAACTGGTGCCTGCCATTCTCGAAGCCTTCGCGGCATCGCCGAATCCCGATCTCGCGCTACGCCGATTCAACGAATTTCTCGCGGGACTGCCGGCCGGCGTGCAACTTTTCTCTCTGTTTACGGCCCATCCCCATCTGTTTGACCTGGTAGCGGAAATCATGGGCGCGGCGCCAAGACTAGCGGGATGGCTCAGCCGTTATCCAGTCTTACTGGATGGGGTTCTCAACCGGGATTTCTTCGATTTCATTCCCGGGCGTGACGAAATGCGGGGAGAACTATCGGAAATTGCCGCAGAAGCACGTGATTTTCAGGAGTTCCTAGACATTGAGCGTCGGTGGGCCAACGACAAGGTGTTTCAGATTGGCGCCCACATGCTGCGGGGGCGCATGACGCCCGTCGAGGCCTCCGCACCGCTATCCGCCATCGCCGATATCTGTCTCGCAGGCCTTTTGCCCGAGATCGAGAAAGATTTTGCCGAGCAGCATGGGAAAATTCCTGGCGGCGAGATGGCTGTTGTGGCTTTTGGTAAACTCGGCAGTGAAGAGATGACGATCGACTCTGATCTGGATCTACTGTTTGTATATGACTGCCGACCTGATGCGGAAGGCTCCGATGGTCCGAAACCTCTGGCGCCCGGCCAGTATTACGGCCGTTTGTGTCAGCGTTTTATTGGGGCAATCACCGCGCTCACCGGTGAAGGAAAACTTTATGAGGTCGATATGCGTTTGCGCCCGGCCGGAAATTCCGGGCCTATCGCCTCATCGCTCCAAGCGTTCGAAAAGTATCAGCAAACCGACGCCTGGACCTGGGAACATCAGGCGCTGACCCGGGCGCGGGTTGTTTGTTGCGACGGCGATCTGGGCAACAGGGTGGATGCCGTCATCGCCCGTATCCTGAGGGCGGGTCGCGATCGGGAAACGCTTCGGTCTGATGTTTCCGTCATGCGCGAGCGCATGCGCGTCGAGCACGGCACCGACGACCCGTGGTCGGTGAAGCATATGCGGGGCGGGTTGGTCGATGTGGAATTCTTGGCCCAGTACCTGCAGCTTCTTCACGCCTGCGATCATCCAAATATATTGCAACGCGATACCGCCAACGTGCTGTGCGCGATCGGTGAACAGAACCTGATCGAACCGGATCTCGCAGCAGAACTTAAGGATGCCGTTAATCTCTGGCGGGCGGTTCAGGGTATCTTGAGGTTGACGGTTGATGGCACTTTTTCCGAAAAAACCGCTGCCAGTGGGCTACAGACCGTGATCGCGCGCGCCTGCGGCGAGGTTGACTTAAAGACGCTGAAGAAAAGAATGCAGGAAACCGCAGAAAGAACGACAACCCACTATCAAAGAATCTTAGGCACCCCCAGCATATAGGCGGCACAGGGAGAATTCGATGCCAGGACGGGATATCACCTACACTACGCGCGATGGCGAAAACTTCACAGGCTATATGGCCGAACCGGAAGGCGGCGGCAAAGTGCCCGGCATCGTTCTAATTACCGCGATCTTTGGGATCGATGACGAGATGAAGGAACTGACTGACGCCTGGGCGGAGGACGGGTTCATCGTTTCGGTGCCGGATATCTTCTGGCGTGTCATGCCAGGTCCGACGGCTGACATGGACAAGGCCTTCGCCCGCTACGAAGCGTTCGATGCGGAACAGGGCTACAAGGATGTAGAAGATCTGATGGGCGATCTACGCGCCCATCCCCGCTGTAACGGTAGGATCGGCGTGCTCGGTTTTTGCTTCGGCGGCCGCTATGCGCAATATGCCGCCGCCCTCCTTGGCGCGGATGCAGCGGGAGCCTTTCACGGCACACTGATCGACCGGGAACTGAGCCCGATGCCGCCGGCGGATTGCCGGGTCAGCTTTCATTTCGGGGCGGAAGACCCGGTGGTGCCGATGGACGTCGTCGACCAGATCGGCGCGGCCTATGCCAATCATTCCAACGCGCAGATAGTCGCTCACGAAGGGTGCGGGCACAATTTCTCTATGCCCTACAAGGATGGCTATCATGCCGGCGTCGCAGCGACGTCGCGCCAGGCTGTGCTCGAAACCTTCAACACGATGAAATGACCATGGTCGAAGCTGGAAATACCGCTCCCGCCTTCAAAGGGACAACCGATGGCGACGGAACCATCACGCTGAAAGACCTGAAGGGCAAAAAGATCGTTCTGTACTTTTATCCGAAGGACATGACCCCCGGCTGCACGACCGAGGCGGAAGGATTCCGTGACGCAATAAAGGAATTCAAAAAAGCAAACGTGGTCGTGATCGGCGTCTCGAAGGACAGTGTGAAGCGACATGAAAACTTCAAGGCCAAGTACGACCTGCCGTTTGCACTGATCAGTGATGAAGACGGAAAAATCTGTGAAGCCTATGGAGTGTGGCAAAAGAAAAAGAACTATGGCCGCGAATACATGGGTATCGTGCGATCCACGTTTCTGATCGACGAAAAAGGTAAAATCGCCGAAGTGTGGGAAAACGTTCGGGTAAAAGGCCACGTGGACAAGGTGCTGACGGCAGCCCGGGCGTTGTGAGCGCCGCCCGGTGACGCAGACATTGGCCGACCGCATCGTCGGCGTACTCGGCACAGCTGATGCAACGGCCAAAGCAAAGGCTGCCCGCGCGGCATTTGCAGACTGGCGCGCGGGCTTGATCCCCGATATCGGGCGCGCTGTCCCTCCCGACCGCCCCAAACGCCCCATGAAGCCCCTTCTGCTGATGCCCCGTGACATGCCTAAGCGGGGAAGGGCACAAACCGAACGCGGGCGGATCGCCCTGTTGCATGCAATTGCCCATATCGAGCTGAACGCTGTCGATCTGGCCGCGGATATTCTGGTAAGGTTTCCCAATGCCAAACCGCCGCTGCCCTTTTTCAACGACTGGCTCAGCGTGCTGGATGACGAAGCCCGGCATTTTCTGATGTTGTCCGACCGGCTGGCCACGTTGGGAGCGGCCTATGGCGATTTGCCCGCCCACGATGGTCTGTGGCAGGCGGCCCAGGATACGGCCGACAATGTGCT
This sequence comes from uncultured Alphaproteobacteria bacterium, assembly GCA_913047365.1. Lineage (GTDB taxonomy): Bacteria > Pseudomonadota > Alphaproteobacteria > MPNO01 > UBA830 > CAJWUK01. The sequence continues at coordinate 19,950 of CAJWUK010000004.1, forward strand.
GGCCCGGCTTGCGGTGGTGCCGCTGGTGCTGGAAGCCCGCGGACTGGACGTGACGCCCGCGATGATCGATAGCCTGAAGAAGGCGGGAGACAAAGATTCAGTCGCCCTGCTGAACGTCATTTACCGGGATGAAATCCGCCACGTTGCGGTGGGGCGCAAATGGTTCGAACATTTCTGCATTGGCGAACCTGAAACAACGTGGCGCGATCTCGTCGCACAGCATTTCCGAGGCGCGCTGAAACCCCCATTCAACGATAAAGCCCGATCAGAGGCAGGGTTTGGCATGGGGTACTACGGAGAGGCTTAGGCCAGCTCCTGAAATATCTCCGCCAACAGTTCCGGCGTGTCGATCATCACGTCATGGCCTGCCGCCACCGTCCGAACATCCCAGTCGGGCTTTTCGCTGAGTGGGACGGAAAACCGGTCAAAACTGCTGTTCGGGTGGTGTTCGGCCAGCAGGTATATCTTCGTCGGCACGGACTCCCACGTTCCGGTCAGGTGAACGGCCTGCGAAAACGTCTTGATCGGCTGCGGCACACAGCGGCGGGTGACCCACTTCGCGTCTTCGTCGCGCATCACGCCGAAGTACTCCGGCGGCATGGGATCGACCTTCCAGCCGTCGCCGGTGGTGGCTACCTGTTCTCGAATATGCTGTGCCCGTTCCGGCGGCCATCCGTCCATCAGGGATCGGCCTTCCGTCGGCACGAACGCGTCAAGCCAGACGGCGGCGCGGAACCTGTCGATCCGTTGATCGAGAACCGGAGTGATCACCTGGCCGCCATAGGAGTGGCCGCAGAGTATAATATCGGTCAATTCCTCGGCATCGATGACGCCGAGGACATCGGCGATGTGACAGTCCAGGTCGATTTCCGGCCCCGCCAGATGTGCGCGCTCGCCCAGGCCGGTCAGCGTCGGCGTAAAGACGGTGTGCCCCGCATCGCGCAGAATGCGGGAGACACGTGTCCAGCACCATCCGCCATGCCAGGCACCGTGAACCAGCAAATAGGTCGCCATTCGTCCCCTCCCACCATGAGATGCAAACATCGGTCAGACGCGGGAAAAAAGGAAGGGGCAAATAATACGTATATCGTTGGGTTGTGAACGAATTCTCGTTGACGAGTGTTTCCCCGCGTCCTAGCGTTTCAGCCCTGATCGATGCGAAAGACATCGAGGGAAAAGGGAGCAAAAAATGGCCTATATCGACGCGGATTCGCACGTCTACGAAGTCGAGGAAACCTGGGATTACCTGCCGAAAAAATACAGGGACAGACGCCCCGTCGCGGTAACGATATCGCCAAAGGATGCGCCCTACATGGGGGTCGACAACTCCTTCTGGCTGGTTGACGGCAAGGCGATGCAGTGGACTTGGGGTCCCGGAACCATCCAGATCGGTTGCCCGCTGACATCGGTTCATGCCGGCATGAAGGAATTTTCGGTTGGTAACCAGTCGCTGATGGACGTGCCAGCCCGACTGGCGGACATGGACCGCGCCGGGGTGGACGTGCAGGTGATTTATCCGACACTGCTTTTCGCGCCCATGACCGATGACGACGATTTTCAGGCGGCGCTGGAAATCAGCTACAACAAATGGATTGAGGAACGCTGTTCCGAAGCGCCCGGCCGCCTGAAATGGTCGGCATCGCTGCCGCTGCGCAATCCGAAAATGGCGGAAAAAGAAGTCTTCCGCGTTAAGGATGCTGGGGCGGTCAGCCTGATGTGTTACGGGACCGTGAACGACACCATGCTGCACCACCCCAAATTCGATCGCGTCTGGGCGGCTGCCGCGGAATGCAACCTGCCGATTGCCATCCATGTCGGCTGGCCGGGACCCTTGCGCCAGATGTGCGACGAGCATTCGTCCTCTCTGAACGTATCCTTTACGCTGCCGTTGCTGATCGGTTTCTATTCCTTCGTCGGCGGCGGCGTCCTCGACCGGCACCCCAAGCTTCGGTCCATTTTTCTGGAAGGCGGGGCAGGATGGATCCCTTGGTATCTGGAACGGATGGATCACTATTACCCGGTGGCTGAATTCTTTCGGGGATCCTTCGGCTTAGAACCGATCACGTCGAAAAATCCGGAAAGCTATATGGATCGCATATTCACGACCTGCGAAGCGGGCGAACGCCTGTTGCCGCAGGTGATCGATTATCTGGGCGAAGACAACATCATGGTGTCGGAGGACATGCCACATCTGGAGGCGCGCGAGGGCTCGGGCGATGACCTGTCCGCCCGCCGCGATATATCCAAGCGCCAGAGGGAGAAGATCCTGTTCGACAACCCGTCTAAATTCTATGGCATCAAGGTCAAAAAGAAGAAGGTGAAAAAGAAGTGACTGGCGGGCGGTCATGACACCGAACCATCCGACAACGGGCGTCGCTTTTATCACCGGCGCCGGCGGCGGTATCGGCGGGGCGACGGCGGAGCGGTTGGCCGCGGGCGGCGTGTCGGTGGCGGTCACCGATTATCGCCAGGATTTGGCTGACGAAGTAGTGGCCCGCATTCGGGAAAACGGGGGAACGGCCAAGGCGTATGCCCTTGATGTTACCGAAGCCGCTGAGGTGAAAAATATCATCAGTGTGGTGGAAGAGACACTGGGGCCCATTGATCAACTGGTCAACACCGCTGGTATATTCCAGTGGGCGCCCGCTGAAGACATCACCGATCAGGACTTCGAGGCCATGTTCCGGGTGCACGTATTCGGCATGCATACCGTCTGCCGGAATATCCTCACCGGAATGCAGCAGCGGGGTGCCGGCGCAATCGCCAACGTGACGTCTATCCACGCCATACGCGGCCAATCTCTCACGGCGCACTACTCTGCTGCGAAGGGGGCAATACTGGCCTATACGAAGTCGCTGGCGCGGGAAAAATCGCCACTGGGAATCCGGGTCAATGCGGTCGCACCGGGGCCCATCGATACACCGCTCTGGCGCGGTGGCATGGCGCAGGAAGACCTGGAACAGAAGATGACGGAGCGGTCCAAGGTGATCCCGCTGGACCGTCTGGGTACGGCGGATGAGGTGGCTGCCGGGATCGTCTTCCTGTTATCGCCCGCCGCCAGCTATCTGACCGGCCACATTATGACCATCGACGGCGGAGAAGTGATGAATTGACGGTCTAATGCACCGTCTGCCCCCCGTCGACGACAATCGAAGCGCCGTGGACGTAGGACGCAGCGTCGGACGCCAGAAAGGCGATAACGTTGGCAATCTCGTCGCACTCAGCAAGACGGCCCAGCAGTGCAAGCTCTTCGACGATGCTGCCGTCGACCATGCCTGAATCGATATAGTTCTTAACCCGGGGTGAGAGCGTCGCGCCGGGGCAGACGCCGTTGACGCGAATGTTCTCACGGCCGTAATCGACCGCTAGTTGCCGGGTCAGAGACAGCACACCGCCCTTGGCTGCACAGTAAACCGGCATTTCCGGGTGACCGATGATCCCGAAAGTGGACGCGACATTGACGATGGATCCGCCCCCGTCTGCTTTGCGCAGCATAGGCAGGAACGCCTTGCACATGTAGTAAACGCTGGACAGATCGATCCCGATGATCCGGTGCCAGTCGTCTTCCTCCAGTTCTTCCAGTTTTTTGACGAAATTGGTGCCCGCATTGTTCACAACCGCTTTGACGCGATCGTGTTTTGCGCCAACCGCCGCCGCCAATGCGTCCACTTGCGATTTGTCCGATACGTCGGTGACGTGGCCTTCGCAGGAAGCACCCATGTTGCCCAAAATCTTTTCGGTTTCGCGGACGTTTTCTTCGGTCTTGCTAACCACGATGACGTGGGCGCCCAGCTCGGCGAGCGCCTCGCAAGTTGATCGTCCGATACCCTGGCCGCCACCGGTCACCACAACCGGGGCGCTCTCGAATTTCAGTTGGTTCAGCATCTGGTTTTCCTATTCGGCAGCGGCAGCGGACAGTTCGAAGCCCGCGTAATGATTTTCGTCGAGCGCCTGCAGGGCTGGCACCACTTCCGCGCCTAGCAGGCGCAGGTTCTTCTCTGTCAAATCGGCGGGCAGGGTGCCGAATTGAGGCATTATCAACACGTGTTCGAACCCGGCCTGACGGTGACGTTCGATCAGGGTGTCGCGTACCGTATCCGGGCTGCCCACGACGATAACGCCACGCTGCATCAGATCTTCCACCTTCTGGCCGCCTCGCAGCGTCGCCTTGTGGGCGAATATCTTTTTCATGGATGACGCCGTCATGTAGCCCGGCGGTACGAACATCGACTGCGATATTTTGGGCAGGAAGGTGTTGAACAGGGATTCGATATGCGGCCGCACTTCCTCCATCGCCTGCTCGTCCGTTTCCGCACAGTACACCGGCACGCTCCAGGCTATCTGGCCAGAAGATGCCGTATAGCCGTAGTTCTGCTCCGCCACCGACCGATACATGTTCAGATAGCGCAACACGCTTTCGAAGGCTGAATACGCCTGCAGGTAAACGTATTTCCGGTCCGGATGCGCGGCCCATTCAATGGTTTCGGTCGATCCCTGGGATGGGCACCAGATCGGCGGGTGCGGATCCTGATAGGGCCGCGGCCACATATTCACGTACTCGAAGTGATAGTGCTTGCCTTCAAACGCAAACGGACCCGTCTCGGTCCAGGCGCGGACCACCAGATCGTGCGCCTCGATATGGCGTTCCAGGGAATAGGCCGGGTTCACCCCCATGGAGAAATATTCGCAGCCCACGCCACGTACCATGCCGGTAATCAGCCGACCGCCGGTGATGTTGTCGATCATCGCGTGTTCTTCCGCGAGCGTCAGCGGGTGTTCGCGGAGCGCAAAGGCGTTGCCCAGGATCGCGATCTTGCATTTCTCGGTGTTGCGGGCCAACGCCGCCGCCATCACCACGGGCGACGGCATCAGCCCATAGGCATTCTGGTGATGTTCGTTGACGCTGATCCCGTCAAAGCCTACTTCAGCGGCCAGTTCCAGTTCATCCAGGTAGCGGTTGTACAATTCGTGCCCGATTTTGGGATCGAAATAGCTGTTGGGCAGCTTCAGCCACACTGAGTTGTGCTCTTCCGCATAGCTCATATCGAGAGCCCCGTAGGGCATTAGGTGAAACGCGAAAACTTTCATGAAACGGCTTCCTGTGGAACGGGCGGTGCGGCGACGAAAGACATGTCGTCATCCACCGTTATGCAGCGCAAGCGGTGCACCTTATTCGGCGGCCGCCTGCGCCGGCTCGAACCCGCGATATTCGTTGTCGCTCAGTGGCTGAATCGCGGGGAGAACTTCTTCCGCGAACAGGCGGATATTTCGTTCGGTCTTATCGGCGGGCAGGGTCCCGAAATGGAGCAGGGCAACGAAGGTACCGAAGCCCAGCACTTGATGGCATTCGATGAGCTTTTTGCGGACGGTTTCAGGGCTGCCAACAAGGACGACTCCGTTTTCCATCAGGGTCTCCATCTTCGCCCCGCCCGTGATGTTGCGTTTGTGGGCGGCGACCCGCTTGTAGGATTGCATCGACATGTATCCCGGCGGGAACAGCTGTTCGAACGGCAGGTACAGGAACTTGTTGAACAGCGCCTCCATATGTTCGGTCGCTTCTTCAACGGCTTGTTCGTCGGTGTCGGCGATATAGACCGGCGCTGTCCAGCCGATCTGGTCGGACGATGCATCGTAACCGTATTGCGATGCAGCTACTTCGCGGTACTGGTCAAGGAATTTGCAGACATTGGTGAATGGGCTGTAATTCTGGGCATAGACGTATTTTCGGTCCGGATGTGCCGCCCATTCAATGGTTTCGGTCGACCCTAGCGAGGGACACCAGATCGGCGGGTGTGGGTCCTGATAGGGGCGTGGCCACAAATTCACGTATTCGAAGTGGTAGTGTTTGCCTTCGAAGGCGAATGGCCCTGTTTCGGTCCAAGCCCGAACGACCAGATCGTGCGCCTCCATGTGCCGTTCGTGGCTGAGCGTCGGGTTGGCCGCAAGCGAATAGAATTCCGCGCCGATACCGCGCACGAAACCCGTGATCAGCCGCCCTGCGGTGATGCAGTCGATCATCGCGTGCTCCTCGGCGAGCGTCAGTGGGTGTTCACGCAAGGCAAAAGCATTGCCCAGGATGGCAAGCTTGCATTTCTCGGTCCGCCGGGCGAGCGACGACGCCATTACCACCGGTGACGGCATCAGACCGTATGCGTTCTGATGATGTTCGTTCACGGCCACCCCATCGAAACCGACTTCCGCCGCCAGTTCCAGCTCGTCCAGGTACCGATTGTACAGCTCGTGGCCGATTTTCGGGTCGTATAGCGAGTTAGGCAGTGTAATCCATGCGGAGGGGTGCTTGTCACGCTCCGACATGTCGAGCGATGCGTAAGGCATCAGGTGGAACATAAAGGCTTTCATCGCGTCCCTCCCGTCATAGAACGGCGTCTGCCGGTCAGGCGGCTTTTGACTGCAGGAACCCCGAAACGGCTTCGACAAAGGGTTCCGACTGTTCGATGTGTGGCAGGTGCCCCGCCTTTTCGATCATGGTCACTTCAGAACCTGCAATTATTTTGCCGAATTCCGCAGCGTAGGCCGGATCGACGATCTTGTCGGTGTCACCCCAGATCACGTGGGTTGGTACTGTGATGCGGTGCAGCCATTTGCGTAGGTTTGGATTGAAAAGACGCGGTTGCCAGCCGAGGCGCGCCGTCGCTACCCGGTTACGAATTTGTATATCCAACTGCTCTTCGGTCAGCTCCATATTCAAGATGTTGTCTGCGTATGATTGGTCAACGAAAATCTCACGCACCAGATCGTCGGGATCCATCATGAAGATATCGGCGATGGGCTTTCCCGCGATGCGAATACCTGCCGCACCGACAAGTGTCAGGCTTTTCAGCCGTGTGCAGTTCCGCACCGCGATTTCCATCGCCAGCCAGCCGCCAAGCGAATTGCCTACCAGATGGACGCCTTCCAGATTCATCTGATCGAGGAAATCCAGATAGAACATGGCGAGATCTTCCATCCCGTCTAGCCACTCCGGTTCGTCAGACAGACCATAGGTCGGATGGTCCGGCACCATCAGGTCATGTGTTTCGGACAGGGCCTGGAAAGTCGGTATCCAGCCGGCGACGCCGCTGGCACCGTGCAGGAATAACATCGGTTCGCCCGACCCGCCCCGGCGCAGATACATGCCCGTTCCCCTAATGTCGATTTTGCTTTCGGTGCAGTCAGCCATCCCGTTTTCTCCGTTACTTCTTTGCGTTTTCATGCCCGCCGAGGCCGGGCTTGTATTTCTTGTCGAGGAAATCGCCGATTCCTTCTTCCCGGAATGCATTGGCCTGCCGCGCCGTGTGCTGCGATTGCAATGACGAGGCATAATCCATGGCAACATCCCATTCCATGTCCATGGAATTGCGGTAAATCTCCCGTGTAGCCTGAAGGGCGGACGGATCCTTGTCGGCGATTTCACGCGCGAGCGCCATCACGTCATCGCGCAGCTTATCCCTAGGAATGGCGTAATTCACGAGCCCGATATCGGCGGCGATCTGTCCGGTCATCGGCCGGCCGGTCAGGGAATACAGCATGTAGTCCCGCGGGCGCAGCAGGTTACCCATGGATTTGCCGACGCTGCCGCCGGGGAACATTTTGAAATTGATCTCGCTGAGCCCCATCTTGGCGTCTTCTGCAGCGACCGCCAAGTCGCATCCTTCAACGATGGTGAATGCGCCGCCAAAACAATGGCCGTTGACCATGGCGATGGTGGGTTTGGGAAACAGTCGCAAGGTCCGGCCACGCCATTCTACGGCGACGCGATGGGCACGGTCGTATTCAGCCGGCTTGTCCTGCAGTTCAATGAAGAATTCTTTCAAATCCATGCCGGCACAGAAGGATTCCCCGGCCCCTGTAATAACCAGAACCCGGCATCGATCTTCGTTTCGCAGACGTTCAAGCGCGTCGGTGATTTCCTCACCCAATGTCGGGTTCATCGCGTTGCGTTTTTCCGGTCGGTTCAGTGTCAGAAGGCATACGCCATCGTCGAATTCGACAAGCAGCGTTTCGTAGTCATATCTCTCTGAGTCGCCCACTGATTGGCCCCTGTCATTTTTGTTAGCTTGCTAACGAAGTGTCCCGCCCCACCGGACCGGAGTCAAGCGCAAGGCGCTTGCCCGAAGCATCCCGGGCGTGTAAATCCGGCGCATGAACAACAACGATTATTTCGATCCCGAAGACACGATCGGCTTTCTGCTCTGGGACGCAAACCGGGCAATGAACCGGGAATTTTCCGATCGTATCGCCCGGCAAGGTGTGTCGCTTGGTCTGTGGCCGTTTCTTCGTGCCCTTTGGGATGGCGATGGGATCACCCAGCGGGAATTGTCGGAGAAAGTTCGCATGAAGGGTCCGACCACGGTAGCCGCACTGAACAAGCTGGAGGACCGGGGGCTGGTCCGTCGTGAAGGCGATAAAAAGGATGCGCGTAAGATCAACGTTTTCCTGACGCCTGATGGCCGCAAGGTTTACCGTAAGGTCATCCCGGAGGTTGAGGCCGTCAATACCCAGTGCCTAACCGACCTTTCTGCGGAAGAGCAGGCGGAATTCAAAAACATGATCCGGCGGATCCGCAACAACATCACCGCCGCATAGAAGGGAACCAGATGGATGGGTCTGGATTTCCCGGCAGGAGTTCTAAGTGAGCCGCGGCCGATACTTATTCCTGGCCGGCCTGCTTGGGCTGCTGCCCATGTTGCTGCCGTTGTCGGTCGATGGCTCGCTGGCCCTGGTACCCGATATCGCTGCTTATTTCGCCACCGATATCGGATCGGTCCAGTTGACGTTGACGGCTGTTGTGCTGGGTATCGCGGTCGGTCAATTGTTTTATGGGCCAGTTTCTGACCGTTTCGGGCGAAAGCCGGTAATCATTTTTGGGGTTGCCTGCTACGCGTTGGCTGGGACCGGCTGTGCTAACGCGCCTTCGATTGAGTGGTTAATATTTTTCCGGTTTTTGCAGGGATTTTTCGCCTGTTCCGGTATCATCGTCGCCCGTGCCGTTATTCGAGATATGTTCGATCGCGAAGCAGGCGCACGTTTGTTCGCTCTGATGATGGGCATTCACGGCATCATGCCTACGCTGGCCCCGGGGGTCAGCGGTTGGATGACCCAGACCTTCGGCTGGCAGTCCGTATTCTGGGTAATGGTCGGGTTTGGTGTCTTTACCGGAATTTCGGTCTGGCTTGGATTACCCGAAACTAGCAAGTCTCGGATAGTCAGCGCCACCCGACCGGCCGAATTGCTGGCCAACTATCGCACGATATTTCGAAACCGGGCATTCTTATCCTATGCCACCTGCGCATGCTTCATGTATGGGGCACTGATGGCATATTTCGCGGGCGCGCCGGTGGGTTTCATCAAATATCTCGGGCTGGTACCGATTGAATTTGGCATTGCCATGGCGGTGCCCATGGTGACCTATGTCGTCACACAGATCGCTGTCGCGCGCCTAGCGCCCAGGATCGGTCTGGATCTGATGATCCGGATCGGTGTCTTTTTCGCCGCCATCGCAGGAATCGGAATGTTGGCATTCGTGCAACTGGATATGATCAATATTTACACCTTGATCGGACCGGTTGTTCTGGTGCTCGGATCGCTTGCGTTCATTACCCCGAGTACGACGGCCGGCGCTTTGTCGCCGTTCGCGGAAATGGCAGGCGCCGCGTCTTCGCTTCTCGGCTTCATTCAATTTCTGGCCGCCGCTGCGGCGACAGCCCTGGTCGGACTGCTGAATGACGGCACCCCGGGGCCTATGGCCGCGGTCATTTGCGTCTGCTGTCTGGGTTCGCTGATCGCCTATCTGGTTCTGGTTTTGCCACTCCGGCGCGTTGATCAGGCCGATCACTGATCAGAAACGATGAAGACATTCGACAATTCCGGGTTCGCCGCGCTCCTTGCACTAACCACCGTGATGAGCGCTGCCGGAATCGACGGGGTTCTTCCTCTGATGCCGGCCATCGGTGCTGCGTTCTCAGCCGAACGGGAGGCGGTTCAATTGACACTAACCATGTTCATGCTCGGCATCGCGGTGGGACAGCTTGTGCACGGACCAATTTCCGACAGGTTCGGCCGCAAACCGGCGATCATAAGCGGCCTGTTGGTGACGTCTGTCGCCACGGCGGGGTGCGCGCTGTCGACGTCGATAGAGACGCTGTCTGTTTTCCGCTTCGTACACGGGTTTGCGGCATCAAGCGGCTGGCTGCTCGCCCGCGCCGTCATTCGAGACCGGCACGAACGGGACGATGCCGCCCGCGTCATGTCGCTCATGATGATTTTTCACAGCGCCGCACCCCTTCTTGCGCCCATCATCGGCGCGGCGTTGACGGTTGCCTACGGGTGGGAAGCGATGTTCGTTTTCCTGTCGGTGTATTCGGTATCCGTCGCAATTTTCTTTGCCGTAGTCTTTAAAGAAACAATCGCCGCGAAAGCGTGCGATGCATTGAGCCCGGGTCCCATCCTCCGGAATTTTGCGGAGATTGCCCGGGGGCGGTCATTCTGGGCGTATACCGCCTGCGCAACCGCGTCCTATGGCATCCTTTTCGCGTTTCTCAGCGCGTCCGCCGATATTGTCATTGTTCATCTGGGTCAGTCGGAACTTCAATACAGCTATATGTTTTCTGGCGTGATGGTCGGATCGGTCTCCGGAATGCTGATGAGCGCGCGTCTTGTCGAGAAGTTCGGAGGCGACCGGCTACTGCGGTGGGGCGTTATATTGGCCGCGGTGTTCGGAGCCATTCTCGCCGCGCTCGCCTGGGTGCGGGTGGATCACTGGTTCGCCGTCATTGGACCGATGGCGTTATGCATGGTCGCTTTCGCGCTGATTTTCCCGCAATCCATTGCCGGTGTGCTGCAGCCGTTCCCCCACGTCGCCGGTGCCGCGTCGTCACTGGTCGGGTTTATCCAGCAGCTTGTCGGAGCTCTGACCGGTATTGCAGTCGCGGCATTGTCGGACGGATCGCAAACTTCGATGGCCACGGGCGTGTTGCTGTGGTCGCTGTTCGGACTTGTCGCCTATTTTCTGGCTGTCCGGAATAACCGGACCATTTAGTCCTCCCGTCTTCCCGGATTTCGCCGATTCTGATAAACCCGGACTATGGCCATTCCAAGATATTCCCGCGCGCCCATGACCAAAATCTGGGAGCCGGAAAACAAGTTCCGCATCTGGTTCGAGATCGAAGCCCATGCCTGCGACGCGCAGGCCGAACTGGGTGTTATTCCGAAGGAAGCCGCCAAGGCTGTCTGGGATCGGGGCGACTTCGAAATAGACCGTATCGATGAGATCGAACGCGAGACCAAGCACGATGTAATCGCCTTCCTGACCAACCTTGCTGAACATGTCGGTGACGAAGCCCGCTTTGTGCATCAGGGGATGACGTCTTCGGACGTGCTGGACACCTGTCTGGCGGTCCAGTTGACCCAGGCGGCCGATATTCTTCTTGAGGATATCGACGGGTTGCTGGCGGCGCTAAAAAAACGGGCCGAAGAGCACAAGCTGACCCCCACAATAGGGCGAAGCCACGGCATCCATGCGGAGCCGACGACGTTCGGGGTCAAGCTGGCCGGCCACTACGCAGAATTCGCGCGGTGCCGGGAACGCCTGCAGGCTGCCAGGACAGAGATCGCCACCTGTGCCATTTCGGGTGCGGTCGGCACCTTTGCGAACATCGATCCGGCAGTGGAAGAACATGTCGCCCTTAAGATGGGATTGGTGCCGGAAACGGTTTCCACCCAGGTGATTCCGAGGGACCGACACGCGATGTATTTCGCGGTGCTCGCCGTAATCGCCTCGTCGGCGGAACGGCTGGCCGTTGAAATCCGCCATCTGCAGCGCACCGAGCTGCGCGAAGCCGAAGAATATTTCTCGCCCGGGCAGAAGGGCTCGTCGGCGATGCCGCACAAGCGTAACCCGGTCCTGACCGAAAACATCACCGGCCTCGCCCGGCTTGTCCGGTCGCACTGCGTGCCGGCGATGGAAAACGTGGCGCTCTGGCACGAACGCGATATTTCCCATTCATCGGTGGAACGAATGATCGGGCCGGATGCCACAATCACGCTCGATTTCCTGCTAGCGCGCATGACCGGGGTAATCGAAAAACTGGTCGTCTATCCCGAACAGATGCAGGAAAATCTGGACGCCTTGGGCGGACTAGTCTTTTCGCAGCGTGTTTTGCTGGCATTGACCCAGGCAGGGATGAGTCGCGAAGATTCCTATGCAGCGGTTCAGCGCAACGCGATGGAATCCTGGTCTGAAGGAAAGTCGTTTCTGGACCTGCTAAAGGCTGATCCGGATGTGTCGTCTCTGGTGGGCGATGCAACCCTCGAAGAGATGTTCGATCTTGGCTATCACACCAAAAACGTCGATACGATTTTTAGGCGGGTATTCGGCTAATCAGCTGTTTTCGGATTCGATCTGACGCCCGGCTTCATCCATAAGCCGGACCATCTCCTTCCGCAATCGCGGTTCATCCATGTCGATTCCGCGGTCATCGAAGTCCTTGAGGACCTTGCGGACGACATCGTCGTCGCCCGGCTCTTCGAAATCCGAAAGCACCACTTCCTTGGCGTAATCCAGCGCCTGGTTGTCGGGCATGCCGAGTTGTTCGGCGACCCATAGGCCAAGCAGCCGGTTTCGACGCGATGTTATTCTGAAAAGGGTTTCCTGATCGCGCTTGTACTTCGCTTCGAAACTTTTTTCGCGGTCGTCGAATCCCGACATCGTTTTTCCCGTCTGGCAGTGGTGAAGTTTATAGCCTCTAGATCGGCATCCCGGACCCTTATGTCAAGCCGGATTGGCGGACATATGGCCGCAACGGGTCGAAACTGCTATCGAAGCGCCATGTGTACTGTCGTCATTTTGCGCCGCCCCGGACACAACTGGCCAATATTGATCGGCGCCAACCGGGATGAAATGGCCGGCCGATCTTGGGAAAGGCCCGGGCGCCACTGGCCAGAGCGGGAAAACGTGGTGGCCGGGATCGATCTGTTGGCCGGCGGCACCTGGATGGGGCTGAACGACGAAGGCGTGGTTGCCTGCATCCTGAACCGCCGGGATTCGCTGGGACCCGATCCCGACCTGCGATCCCGGGGTGAAATCGTTCTCGAAGCGCTGGATCATGCGGACGCAGATGATGCCGCCCAGGCGTTGTCGGGACTGGACGGGCGCAGCTACCGGTCGTTCAACCTGATAGTTGCCGATAACCGGGATGCCTTCTGGCTGAGCAGTCGCGGACCCGTTGATGAAGGGCGTGTAAAGGTGACAGAAGTCCCGGAAGGGCTGTCCATGGTGACCGCTTTCGACATGAATGACATCGCTTCGGCCAGAACCCGGCATTTTCGCCCGTTATTTGAGGGGGCGGTGGCGCCTGATCCGGAAGCTGGCGACTGGGCAGCCTGGCAGGCGCTGCTTGCCTCCACTGATTATGCGACTGACACGGATGCCCGGGATGCCATGCAGATCGAAACGGATATTGGTTTCGGCACGTTGTCTAGCTCGTTGGTTGCGCTGCCATCAATCAATAAGAATGATACCAAACCGGTCTGGTTATTTGCGAACGGCGCGCCGGGAGAGGCGTCATTTGAGCCGGTAGCAGTGTGAAACAAGGTAATCGCCCACGCCATTGACCGTTTGCCTGAATTCGCTATATCTGACCGGTGAGCGTCTGTAGGAACGGGCGCAGATTTCCGATAGCCGAGGCATCCCATGGCCCGCCGCAGACGCATCTACGAGGGCAAGGCGAAGATCCTTTTTGAAGGACCTGAGCCGGGCACTCTTGTTCAGTATTTCAAGGATGACGCGACTGCTTTCAACAACAAGAAGCAGGGCGTGATTACCGGAAAAGGTGTATTGAATAACCGAATATCAGAATACCTGATGGTTCGGCTCAGCGAGATCGGCATTCCGACCCATTTCGTCCGCCGGCTGAACATGCGCGAACAGCTTGTCCGGGAAGTCGAAATTATCCCCGTGGAAGTCGTCGTCCGCAACGTAGCCGCGGGATCGCTGACCAAGCGGTTCGGCATGGAAGAGGGCTCACCCCTGCCGAGATCCATCGTCGAGTACTATTACAAGTCTGACGAACTGGATGATCCGATCGTATCGGAAGAACATATCACGGCCTTCGGGTGGGCTACCCCACCGGAAATGGACGAGATCATGCACATGTCGCTGCGGGTGAACGATTTCCTCAGCGGGTTGTTCCTCGCCATCGGTATCCGTCTGGTCGACTTCAAGCTCGAATTCGGCCGCTGGTGGAACAATGACGAGGTTCGTATCGTCCTTGCCGATGAAATCAGCCCCGACAACTGCCGTCTGTGGGATGTTTCCACCAACGAGATCATGGACAAGGACCGGTTCCGTCGCGATCTCGGCGATGTGGAAGAAGCCTATCAGGAAGTCGCCCGCCGGCTTGGTATTCTGCCCGAAAGCGGCACAGCGGGAGACACGCCCGGTCCCGCGGTGATGCAGTAACGTGCCGGTAGAGTTCGGTCGTAGCAAATTTCACAAAATTCTGAGAGTTCACCAACGAGAGAGCGCGTCGGTCCGCTGTTCCTGATCGTCCTGGCGACGATTACGGCGTTTTTGCCGATGGCGCTGCACCTCTTTTTTCCTGCCTTGCCATCCGTTAGGACGGAAATGATGACTACAGAGGCGCTGGTCAATCTGACAGTCAGCGTGCCGCTGTTCGTCATGGCGTTTGCATCGTTGGTTTATGGCTCGTTATCGGACCGGTACGGCCGCCGCCCCGTATTGTTGGGTTCGATCGCCCTCTTTGTGCTGGGCTCGGTCCTGTCGGCTTTTGCTGACAATATCTGGCTACTGATCGTAGGGCGCATCATCCAGTCCGCTGGCGGCGGTGGCGGGCTGGGTCTTGCCCGAACCATTGCAAAAGATGTGTTCGGCGCCGCCCGGCTTGTGAAGGTTATTTCCTATCTCACCATGGCCTATGCTCTGGGGCCAATGATTTCCGCACCTGTCGGTGGCGCGCTGGTTGACTGGGCCGGCTGGCGGGCGGTGTTGGCGGCGGCAGCGATATTTGGCGCTATCATCGGCACGACCTGTTTCTTCATCATGTTCGAAACCCATCCCAACAGTGGCGGCAGTCGCGTTACTTTAAATCCGCTGCGCGATTTCGGGGTGCTGTTCCGTAATATCCGATTTTCGGCCTATGTCTTCCAATCAGGGTGTAATTCGGCGGCCTTTTTTACCATGGCATCTGCCAGTTCGTACCTAATGATTGATTATCTGGGCAGGCCCGCCGGGGAATACGGCCTTTACTTCATATGTTTTCCCCTAGGTTTTCTGGCGGGATCGTTGATTTCCAGCCGCCTCGCCGGTCGCATCCGCATCGAGACCATGGTGTTTGTCGGAAGCGTAGTTATGGCGACCGGGGCGTTGACGCAGTCCGGCTTTCTGTTTGCCGGAATCGTCACACCCCTGACGATCTTTTTACCCGGGTTCTTTACCATCATTGCCCAGGGGCTTTCCCTGCCCAGCGCCCAGGCGGGCGCGATCAATGTAGCGGGCCCGCTCGCGGGAACGGCGGCAGGGGTCGGCGTGTTTATCCAGTTGCTGGCTGCTGGCCTCGCAACGCAGATTTACGGTGTGGTTGCGGACGGCACTCCGTTGCCGATGGCGTTTGTTGTGTCGACTTTCGCCGCGCTGGCGGTGATTGTTGGCTGTATTCCGTTTGCACTGCGGCACCGGGAATAAGCTACATCTGGTTATTGGTCGTTGCCGGTAGAGTGAGAACGATCCCGTCCAGGTCGGCGGTAATCGTTATCTGGCAGCCCAGCCGTGACGTCGGCCGTACGCCCCAGGCAAGGTCCAGAAGATCGTCTTCTTCCTCGGTGGGTTCCGGTAACTGGTCGAAGGCCCTCTCTTCGAGATAAACATGGCAGGTCGAACAGGCCATGGCGCCTTCACAGGCTCCTTCAATGTCGATGTTGTTGTCCCAGGCTGCCTGAAGCACGGAAGCTCCCTCAACGACCTCGACCGCCCTTTCCCGGCCATCCGGCAATTTGAAGATGATCGTCGGCATTCTGTCTATCCGACCGAGCGGTCGTAAATCGCTGACCACTCGGCGACCAGCCTGTCGATATCGGCCTCTGTCGTACCCCATCCCAGGCTGATGCGAAGGGCGCAAAGCGCATCCGAATCCGGGACGCCCATGGCAGTCAGTACATAGGGCGGTTCAATCCGCCCGGCAGAACAGGCCGAACCGGCGCTGACCTCGATGCCCGCAAGATCGAACGACATGACCTGTGTTTCGGAACTGACCCCCGGCATCATCAATTTGGAAGTATTGGGCAGGCGTGGCGCATCGCCGCCGAATATCTGCATGCCCGGCGTAATCTGGATCAGCCGCGCTTCCATCTGGTCGCGCAGGGTTTCCAGCCGGTCATATTCCACCATACGGTCCAGGGCGATTCCGGCGGCTGTTCCCAGGGCGGCTATCAAGGCAACGCTTTCCGTGCCGCCGCGCAACCCGTTCTCCTGCCCACCACCTCGCATCAGGCAGTCGACGGTATCCCTGTCGCGAACGATCAGGGCGCCAATTCCCTGCGGTCCTCCAAACTTGTGGCCGGTCATCGCCATTGTGTCGGTCCCAAGGGCCTGAAAATCGACCGGAATTTTGGCGACCGCCTGGACAGCGTCGCAGTGAAGCCGTGCCCCGTATTTATGGACGATTTTCGCGGCTTCGCGCACCGGCTGCAGAACGCCGGTTTCGTTGTTTGCTAGCATCAGAGCGACAAGTTGTGGTTCCGGCGTCTCTGAGAGTAGCCGTTCCAGCGCAGCCAGATCGGCCACTCCGGAGGCATCTACAGGGAAACGCATCGCCGTGGGACTCGCATCCAGAACGGCCGGGTGTTCGATAGCACAGACTAAGGTACGTTCAGGATCGGTACCGGCCATGGCCTGGTTATCGGCTTCGGTGCCGCCACTGGTGAAAATCACCTGATCGGGCGTTGCACCGGTAAGGTCGGCAACTTGCTTTCGGGCAGTTTCCACCGTCTTTCGTGCGTCCCGACCGGCACCGTGAACCGATGACGCATTGCCCACCGACGCCATGGTTTCTGCCATGGTTTCGATCACTTCCGGGCGGATCCGGGCAGTGGCGTTGTAGTCCAGGTAGATGCGTTCGGTCATAATTGCGCGTCTATGGTTGGGTACAAAGATCTGCGGACAAAGTGTCCGTAATGCTTGAAATCGGCACCCGCGATTGTGCTATATTCCGCCGGCCCGAAATCCGGCCCGTTATAATTCCATACCGGCAATCGACTTTCAGCCGTTGCCGCGAGGGAATTTACGTTTCGGGGTGGTTTAGTCAACCGGCGTTGTGGCGGGATGGGTAGACGACAACGCGGGCAGGTTCAGGAAAGGTCAGGATTAGACGGATGCCGGAAATTATTTTCAACGGACCAGAAGGCAGGCTGGAAGGCCGCTATCATCACAGCAAGCAGGAAAATCCGTCGATAGCCTTGATGCTTCACCCGCATCCGGTTTACGGCGGGTCGATGAATAATCGCGTCATCTACCACATGTACCACTGCTTCGTGCGGCGAGGATTTTCCGTCTTGCGCTTCAATTTTCGGGGTGTTGGCCGGTCGCAGGGGGAATACGACGAAGGCGTGGGCGAATTGTCAGATGCTGCAGCGGCGCTGGACTGGCTGCAGATTGCTAACCCGGACGCACCCCAGTGTTGGATCGGCGGATTTTCCTTCGGAGCGTGGATCGGCATGCAGTTGCTGATGCGCCGCCCCGAAATCACCGGTTTCATCTCCGTCGCGCCGCCGGCCAGCCTGTATGATTTCTCGTTCCTGGCGCCGTGTCCGTCGTCTGGTCTGTTCCTTCATGGCAGCGAAGACAAGGTCGTGCCGCCGGAATCCGTGGAAGCACTGGCCGAAAAACTGGCGCATCAGCGGGAAATCACGATCGATTACCGCCTCGTCGAAGGCGCCGACCACTTCTTCAACACCAAGGCCGACGAAATGACCGAACAGGTCGAGGATTACCTGAACCAGGTCATCATCGGGGTAAACCCAGTTCAGGCAGACATTCCGGCGGAAGAAGAGCTTGGGTAAACCGGGCCGGGCCGCTGGCCCGGTTCTGCGCGATTGACCACCGCTTTTCGCCGGTCCTATAAATATTGCATGGCCGGTTTTACGCTTCACAAGCTGCACGATTCCTTCGGCGCCGAAATTCGCGGGCTGGATTTGTCTGCGCCCATGGATCCGGAAACCTGCGAGGCCGTTACCCAGGCCTGGCTCGATCATCTTATCCTTCTGTTTCGAGATCAGGATCTAACGCCCGAAGCCCAGCGGAAATTCTGCGAACAGTTCGGCCCCCTTGGCGGAAGGCTGCGCAAGGCGGAAGACAGACCGGAAGGCCGTGACGCCGAAAACATCATGCTGGTGACGAATGTTCGGAAAAACGGCGTGCCCATCGGCTCATTGCCGGACGGGGAAATGTTCTTCCATCACGATAAATGCTACGCACCCGAACCCGATTGGGGGACGATGCTGTATGCGATGGAGGTTACGCGCGTTGGCGGCCACACGCTGTTCGCTAATATGTACGATGCCTGGGAGACCCTGCCAAATGATCTGAAAGACCGGATCGAGGGCCGGCAGGTACTGCACATCTATAAATATTTGCCCACCGAACGTGTCGACCTGAAAGAAGATATCGACAAATACGATCACCAGTGGCAGCCGATCGTCATCACGCACCCGAAGACGGGCCGCCGCGCGTTGTATGTGAACGAACTGATGTCTGCGATGATCGAAGGGTATGAAGAAGACGAGAGTCGGGAAATCATCGACCGGCTTGTCGAGAACGTAAAATCCGCCGACGTAATCTATGACCACAAATGGCAGCGCGGCGATCTGGTGATGTGGGACAACTGGTGCACAATGCATGCCCGGACCGATTTCCCGCGCGACCAGACCCGTATGCTTCGCCGATACACCATATCAGGGCAGGCGCTAAGCGCCTGACCCACATAGGGTTTCACGATTTATTTAAGCCGGAAACTCGCTTTATGAACGGGCGAAGCGCGATTGAGTCCCGTCTGTCCGGACCGGTCCGGGGCATCTTGTGGATGACCCTCGGCTGTATTTTCTACGCGCTGATCTATCTAGTTGTCCGGGGCCTGTCGGAGACGTTTCCAGTCAATCAGATCGTGTTCTTCCGGGCGGTCCTGGGGTCGCTGTTCATGCTGCCATGGCTGTTTTCAACCGGTCTTGGCGCTTTAAGGACTAGCCGCATGCCGCTGTATCTCTGGCGAATGCTGTTCAGCTATCTGGGCGCGGTGGCCTGGATGTACGGTATCGCCGGTATGCCGCTAGCAGATGCTAACGCACTGATGTTCACCATGCCGCTTTTCACCGTCATCATGGCTGCCTTCTGGCTGGCGGAGCGTCCAGGTCTCCATCGCTGGGCGGCGACCGTGGCGGGGTTTGCTGGGGCGCTGATCATTCTGCGGCCTGGCATGATAGAGATTTCGATGGCAGCAATTGCCACGCTGATCGCAGCGGCACTTTTTTCCGCGGCCCTGATCGGCAGCAAGATGCTGACGGATACCGAAAACCCCAACGCAATGGTGTTCTATCTCTACACGCTGATGATACCGCCTGCTGCGATCGGCGCATTGTTCGGTTGGGTCAATCCCGGTCTGGGCGATATATGGCTATTGATCGCACTTGGCATATGTACCGTGGGTGCACAACAATCGCAGACGCGCGCGTTCAGGGTCGCGCCCGCCAGCCTGGTCGTTATCGTCAACTATGTGCAGCTTCCCCTGATCGCATTGGCAGCATGGTGGGTTTTCGGGCAGTCGACCGATCTTTGGACCTGGATTGGCGCTGCAGTAATCTGTGCCAGTACCTACTATGTCAGCTACCGAGAGGGACGGCATGCCCGCCAGTCGGCGGCCCAGCCGGGGAAAGGAGACCGATCATGAACGAGCAAACACGCGCCGGCGACTGGGAGGTCGTCAAGAATACCAAACCGCGAATCCGGCATACGATGCTGCGTGTGAAAAATCTCGATAAATCGCTCGATTTTTACACCCGACTGTTCGGGATGACGCTGTTCCGCCGAAAGGACAACGAGGGCGGTAAATATACTGTTGCGTTCGTAGGGTACGGCGATGAGAACGCGGAACCCGCGATCGAATTGACCTATAACTGGGGCAGGGACGGCGATTATGACAAGGGTGAAGGCTTTGGGCACATCGCTATCGGCGTACCCGACATTCACGGTCTCTGCGAAAAACTGGAAGCCGAGGGAGTGGAAATACCGCGGCCACCGGGGCCGTTGAAACATGGCGGGCCCAACGCATCGATCATTGCCTTCGTCCGTGACCCCGACGGCTACACGATCGAGCTGGGAGAACGTGCCTAGAGCCCTATAATATGATCCCGCTTAATCCTTCGCGGGAATGCCGCGATAGGCGTTATCGCCCCAGAGTTCGTTCACGCGCTGATTGCGCCCGCAGTTCCAGCGGTAGAACCGGTAACGCGTCGGACTCTTCTTGTAATAATCCTGGTGATATCCCTCTGCCGGATAGAACCTGGCGGCTTTCTCGATGGGGGTGAAAATTTTCTGTCCCAGCTCTTTCATGGCGGCTTCTTTGGATGCCGCCGCGAGCTTTTGCTGTTCGTCGTTGTGCACGAACACGGCGGTCTGGTAGGGCACGCCCCGGTCGCAGAACTGCCCGCCCATATCCACCGGATCGACCGAATGCCAGAATACGTCCAATAACTGCGCGTAGGTCACCTTCTTGGGATCGTAGGTGATCTGCAGGGCTTCGCGATGGCCGGTATTGCCGCGGGCCACCTGCTGGTAGGTCGGGTTCAGGGTCCTGCCGCCGGTGTAACCGGAAATGGTTTTCAGGACACCCGGTACCTTGTCGAAATCGGATTCGATGCACCAGAAACAGCCGCCCGCAAATGTCGCGATCCGGGTTTCCTGGGCAACCACTGACGATGTCACGTTAAGAACAAAGGCGGCAGTGGCAAGAAGTGTTGAAAGAGGTTTCATTGGGCGATCCCCGACTATTTTGTCTGGAATATGGGCGTATTTGCGAGGCGCTGCAGTAACATTGATGTTATCCGTATAACAAAACCAAATAAGGGAGCTTTTAGATGGGGAAAGGTCACCAGGACAAGATAGCCGTCATCACCGGTGCCGCCACTGGCATAGGGCAGCGATACGCTGTTCGACTGGCGGAAGAGGGGGTGGATATTGCGGTCGCCGATATCGGTGATGCGGCGGAAACCGTTTCGCTTGTCGAAAAAGCCGGTCGGACCGCCCGCGGCTATCTCTGCGATGTGACGTCACCGGAAAGTGTTGCGGCCATGGCTGAATCGGCGATGTCGGATTTCGGGCGTTGCGACATCCTGATCAACAATGCGGGCATCTATCCTAATGTGCCGTTCGAGGATATCTCGTTCGACGACTGGCGGCGAGTTATGTCGATCAATCTCGACTCCCTGTTTCTGACGGCGAAGCAGTTCGTGCCCGGCATGAAGGAACGGGGCTGGGGTCGCATGGTGAACGTATCTTCAAGTACGTTGGCCACACCGGTGACCGGTTACGTGCATTATGTTTCCAGCAAAGGCGGCGTCGTCGGCTTCACGCGTGCTCTTGCAAGCGACTTGGCGCCGCACGGTATTACCGTCAACGCAGTATCACCTAGCCTGGTTCCCACCACGGGCACGATGTTAACGGAGCCACGCACGGAAGAGAGGTTCCAAATGATTGCGAACTTTCAGGCGATCAAGCAGGTGCAGCAAGCGGACGATGTCGTCGGCACGGTCGCGTTCCTGACCAGCGACGACGCAACGTTCGTGACCGGGCAGACGATTTATGTGGATGGCGGCTGGGTGCGCGCCTGATCAGGATCTATTCCAGGGGAAGGATGGCGATCGAAATCGGTTCGGTCGGTGTAATAGTGTTCTGCTGTCCACCCTGAGCGCTCTGCAGCGCGGGCACCGGAATCCGGCCTGCCGGATCGGCGATCGCGGGTACTGTCGGAACGGTCGTCGGTTTGATGAAGGCAGCGACGCCTATCGCGATTGTGAGTATGGCGGTTACGACTGCGACAGCGCTCAGCAAATGGGTGACGGGATGCGAAGAGGAGGACTGTTCCCATTTCCAATTTGAGATGGTTCGAAGAAGCGCCGGTGCTTCTCCATCCGTAAATTTCCCCTATACAGGCGTCCAGTAACCCCATCGGCTTGTAACGTCGCGCTAATTCGCGTTACCTGCCTGCAACAAACGGGCAGGAGAAATCGATGGCGTATGAATCCCTCCGTCCCTGGCTTCAGGTGTTGGAGCAGCAGGGCATGTTTAAATGGGTCGACAAAGAGGTCGACAAGGACTGGGAGATCGGCTCCGTCTTCCGCATGATCTTCCGTGCAATGGACGAGGAAAACCGATACGGCATTGGATTCCGGAACATCAAGGGGCATGAAGGCGGCCGGGTTGTCGGCGGGGTGGTGGCATCGTCCCGGAAAATGATTGCGGCGGCGCTTGGCTGCGACCCGTCACTGGAAGCCATCCACGAACGGGTAACCGGCGGTATGCAAAAACCGATCGAACCGGTGATAGTCGATACCGGACCCTGCAAGGAAGTTATCATCAAGGGCGACAACGTCGACCTGACCAAGTTTCCGGTTCCGATCTGGACGCCAGAAAAAGACGCCGGGCCGTATCTGACGCCGCTATGGGTGACCAAGGATCCGGATACTGGGCGACGCAACATCGGTATTCGCCGCTGTCAGATTAAAGGCAAGGATAGGACCGGTATACTTTTCGGGGCGCCGGACCGGGGTGGGGCGATCCATCACGAAAAGTACAAGCAGCGCGGCGAACACATGCCTGCCGCGATCTTTGTCGGCGGCGATCCCATCCAGTACCTAGTGGCGCCGGCAAGATACGGCGCGGATGAGCTTGCCGTCGCCGGCGGCATCCGGGGCGAGGCCATCGAACTGGTAAAGTGCGAGACCGTCGACCTGGAAGTGCCGGCCCACGCTGAGATCATCATTGAGGGCGAGGTGCTGATGGATCACACCGAACCAGAAGGACCGTTTGGCGAATTCACTGGGTATATGGCGGGCGGCCGGGAGGGCCCGGTGTTCAAGGTGAAATGCATCACCCACCGCAAGGACCCCATCGTCATGGGGGTGATCAGTCAGTTCCCGCCGTCGGAATCCTCCATGATCAAGCGGGCGCTGCTGGAAGCGGGGCTGAAGAAACATCTGACCGAAGATCTCAACTTGCCCGGTATCCACGATGTGCA
The DNA here is from genome assembly GCA_913047365.1 of uncultured Alphaproteobacteria bacterium. Taxonomy (GTDB): domain Bacteria; phylum Pseudomonadota; class Alphaproteobacteria; order MPNO01; family UBA830; genus CAJWUK01. The sequence goes on from CAJWUK010000004.1 coordinate 43,247, forward strand.
CGCGCTAGAGGCCGGCGGCGGCACGGCGACGCTCTGGATTAGCATAAAAAAGATGTATTCTGGCCATGTGGACCAGACTGCGTTCGGTACACTGGGCCATTTCGGGATGAGCTATTTTAAATGGATCGTGATCTGCGACGACGATATCGATATCAACGATTCATTCATGCGCGACTGGGTAATGGCGTGGAGGGTGCGCCCCGATAAGGACATCAAGACCATACCCGATACCGCCTCGGTCGAGCTGGACCCGTCATCCTTCGAACCCGGCCTGACCCAGGCTGATATCGGCGGTACCAAGATGGTGATAGATGCGACACGGAAATGGGATTATCCGGCGGTTTCCCTGCCGCCGCTCGATAAAATGCGGGATGTGGCGGACAACTGGGATGAGTACGGCTTGCCGCCGCTGGATGAGCTGAAACTCCCGCGCGAGGAGTAGGGCCTATCCCACAGCCCCCAGAAACGCCTTAACCGTTTCCACGAATGCATCTGGCTTGTCTACATGCACCCAGTGGGCGGCATCCTTGATGGTGACGGTGCGGGCATTCGGGAAAAGTTCTGAAATTCGGTCGTGGTGGTCGGCGCGGATATAGGCTGAATTTTCCCCCGCGATGAACAGTGCCGGCCCGTCATAGGAACCACCGTTTGGAACCGGAAACGCGCCTATCGCGCTCATCCCGGCGGAAATCGCCTGCAGGTTTATTCGCCACTGAAATCCGCCATTCGCTCGTTCCAGGTTGGTCATCAGGAACGCTGCAACGCCCGGGTCGTCGAACTCGCCGCGTAGTTCTTCTTCCAATTCGCTACGCCGCTGTTCGCCGGATAAATCCATCAACTGCATAGCGGTGATGTAATCCAGCATGTCGTGGCCATAGGTGACCGGGGCGATATCGACGACAATAAGACCCTTCATCAAATCCGGTTTTTCCAACGCCAGGCGCATGGCTACTTTACCGCCCATGGAATGCCCCATGACCACGGCGCCCGATAGGTCCTGTGCTGCGATGAAATCGGCAGCATCGCCCGCCATTTCTTCATACGTCATCGATGGCATCCACGGCGATCCGCCATGATTGCGCATATCGAGTGAGTAGATGCGACAATCATCGGAAAGGGTGCGCGCGATGCTGGCCCAGTTGCGGGCCGATCCGAAGAGACCGTGCATGACGATCAGGGGGGGGCCATCGGATCCGTATTCGTTGAATGCAAGTTTAGCCATGTGCGGGGAGGTATCATGCCCCCGGAGCTATGTCACCGCGTTCTGAGCAGTGTCTGTATAGAACCGCATCGATACCACTGTGGAACTTTCGTGCAACTCCCTTTTATGCGCTATGTTTCAACATTATCCGCCACTTTCCATATAGATCTATGACGTAACTAAATGCCAGTTTGACGGCGCAAAATGGACATTGGGATCGTAAGTTATTGAGACCCCGGTTCAAGCCGGGACGGCGCCATCACACCTTCTCCGCTACCATCATCACGTTGGTCAATCGCCCTTCCTTCGCGCTCCGGCCTGAATTGGCTCGGCGTTCCGGGTAATCATCGCCTCGGGTGATTTCGATCGTCAGCGGCGTATCGACCTCGGGCGTAGGCGGCGGCGGGTATTTTTCGGCCGCCTGCCGGCGGGCAGCCTCGTCTACCCATTCGAGAACACGAAATCCGCCGTTCTCCAGCATGCCGCGCATCTCATCCGGTGGTAGTAAAAAGCTGTAGGAAGCATCCCGCGCCCAGGGCAGGGGATAATAGGGATCGCCTCGAGGCCCCTGGCCCAGCTCGCTAATGGCCACCCTGCCGCCGTCTTTCAGCACACGCCACATCTCCGAATATAATTTTTGGCGGTCGCGGATATTCATGGTCACGTTTAGCGCCCAGACCATGTCGAACGAGACGTCGTCATAGGGCAGGTCGGTCGCATCGCCGCAATCGAAAGCGACGCGATCCGATAAACCAACTTTCCCGGTAAGGATACGGGCGGTGTCGATATATTCCGGGGTGAGGTCGATACCGGTTACGATACAACCGAATTCCGTTGCGAAATAGCGAGCTGGGCCGCCGATGCCGCAGCCGATATCGAGTAGATGCATGTCTTTCGTGATGGTGGTCAGTGCGGCATGCAACTGGGTCTGTAGCAGGCCACCGCCGTGGATCTGATCAGCCGGCCCCAGTATTTCGGGTGTCCAGTTTTCCTCAGGGATTCCGGCGGCTTCCAGTACCGCAATAATGCGTCCCGCCAGATCCGGCGTCGCGTTGTTGTCGTCGTTTATTGCTTTGACTGTCCCGTCCAAGAGTTTCTTCCTGAAGTTTTAGTTGTTTTTAAGAGGATCGCCTTTTGCGAGTAGAATAGTTCTCTCAACCAAATTCTATGCTGCGCCAGCTACCTATCCATTTCTGCGGCTTCCATCTCCGCCAGCGCCCAGACTCGGCCTATCGGCCCGCGGGTCCGCAAAAGTTCCTGCGCTATCTCTTCAATTTCCGCCTCACCGAGAACTTCGTAATCGCCCATCGAAGCAGCGATGGCCGTGCGCCGGGCGTTGTCTTCCATAAAGAAAACACAGGTCGTCATTTCCTCGATATCGGGTCCGGTGACCACGATGCCATGAGCGCGAAGCAGCATAGCTTTGTGAGGGCCCAGTGTTTCCGCCATGGCGCGGCCCCGGTCCTCGTCCATGATCAGCCGTGAATCTGGGTGAATAGGAATATGGCTGCCCAATAGTGAGGCCATGAAATAGGTCGGTTTCAGATCGTGTTCCGACATCGAAAAACTGGTGGCGTTGTGGGTATGAAAATGTGCCACAGCATTTACATCGGGGCGAACCTTGAAGACTTCCAGATGGATGGGCAGTTCGCCCGGCAGTTTTTCATCGGTGCCGATCTGGTTGCCATCCAGGTCGCATAGCAGGAAATCTTCGGGGTTTGACAATTTGCCAAGCTCATGGGGCGTCATTAACACGACATTGGGATCTTCCGTTCGGGCGCTAATATGGCCGAAACCGTCTACGAACCCGCGGCCATAGAAGAACCGCCAAGCGGTGCTCAGTTTCTGACGTAAGGCGACTTCTGAATCGGCCATGTTTCAGGATTCTCCGTTGCGGCGTGGGTGTCTCGGAATTTTACCGCAACCTATGCAGCCGCTACAGTCACCCCGACGATAATACATATGGGGAGGGAACGATGACTACCGATCTGTTTTATCTCGCGCTGCCTGTAGGTCTTTCAGTAATTTTCTGGATACCGAGCGATGCTGCTATTCTGTACTAGCAACGGTGGTACTTGCGCTGGTATTTTATAGCGGTATCCCGTTTGTCCCCACAATGGCATTTTCGGTGTGCGTGATCACCGAAACTGTGCTCTTCCTGCAAATCTTCACCTGAATTCAAAGCGTACCCGGGAAAATCTTCCATGAAATACGGCCTGTTTTATCTGCCCACTTATCTTCCTGATCAGCGAGATGTACATACGCATATCCACAACATCGTGGAACAGGTTGAGTACGCAGACAGTATCGGCATCGATTACGCTTGGATGGTAGAACATCATTTCGTTCGCCATGGCGGGTTCCTGCCCGCGAATTATGCGGTCCTCAGTTACCTCGCCGCGCGAACGAAAAATATCCGGCTGGGCACCGGGGCGACGGTTTTGCCGTTGAACGACCCGGTGCGGGTGGCCGAACAGGCTGCGACGCTGGACCAGCTTTCCGATGGTCGCCTTGAATTTGGTGTCGGGCGCGGATTTATCCGCGACGAATTCGATGCGTTCGGGGTGCCTATGAAGGAAAGCCGCGAACGGGTCGAGGAAGGTGTTGATCTGATCATGAAGGCCTGGGGTGATACGCCGCTGGAATACGAAAGCAGTTTTCGCCCCAAGATGCCCGGATTGAACGTCCTGCCTAAACCCCGTCAAACTCCGCATCCGCCGATCTGGAATGCGTGTCTGATGTCGCCGGAAAGCTTCGACTGGACGGCGAAGGAAGGGCATAACCTGCTTTATGTTGCCTACCACGTGGATCACCCCGTCGCGACCGAACGTATCGGCTGGTATCGCGACGCGTTGCCCAAGTACGGCCGCAAGGTCGAAGATCACGAGGTCTGCTGCGTCTATCATGCCTATTTTATGGAAGATGGTGACGATGCAAAGCTGAAAAGGATCGTCGATGGGCCGATGTCCGACTACGCAGCCGCGGGAATTGAAGCCGCTAGCAAGCCACCGGACCCCGAGGCCTATAAAGGATACGATCGTCGTGAAGCAGGTCAGCAACAACTTACCTTCGAGCGATATTTTCCCGGTCGTGTCGTCATGGGCGGGCCGGAGCAGGTTGAAGAACGTATCCGCGAGCTGAAACGCATCGGTATCACTCAGGTGTCGTTCCTGGTCGACTTTGGATCTCTGGCCCAGGACGAAATCATGAAATCTCTGCGGATTTTCGGTGAGAAGATCCTGCCGCGCGTTAGGGATATCTGATGCAGAAAATGCAATCCGCCGGGTCTTCGCGAAATGCAGGGGTATTGGTATAACGGGAAGTGATGAGGGTGGGGTCGCATAAGATGTGGAAGTTTCTTCCGTGGATGTTTCTGGCTTTTCTGATTTCGCCACCAATCCTGATACACCCCGCTAAAGTGTGATGACCGCCCCACTCGATGGTCTTCGCGTTCTGGACCTGACCTCCGTTGTCCTTGGCCCGTTGGCCACACAGACACTGGGAGACATGGGCGCGGATATTGTGAAGATTGAAGGGCCCGCGGGCGATACCACGCGATATACGGGCCCTAAACGGTCGAAGGACATGTCGGCGCTGTTCATGGGGCTGAACAGGAACAAGCGGTCCATCGTTCTCGATCTTAAGCAACAGGCGGCAAAGGACGTTCTGTGGCGTTTGATCGACACTGCAGACGTTTTCCTGCATTCGATCCGACCTCAGGCCATAGATCGGCTGGGCTTCGGGCACGAAGCTGTGCTCGCCCGGAATGAGCGGGTTGTTTACGCTGGCGTTCACGGGTTTCGCATGGATGGGCCCTATTCCGGCCGGCCCGCTTATGACGATGTCATCCAGGGTCTAAGTGGCAGCGCCGATCTGATGGCCCGACTGGTCGGTGAGCCGCGCTATATGCCGACCATCATGGCGGACAAGACCACCGGCCTTGTGACGGTAAATGCAATACTCGCCGCATTGCTGGAGCGCGAAAAATCCGGAAAGGGCCAGTTCGTCGAGATTCCCATGTTCGAGGTCATGACCGCCTTCAACATGGCGGATCACATCTTCGGCCATGCGTTCGACCCGCCGGAAGGGCCGATGGGCTATTCCCGCGTGCTGACGCCATCGCGGCGTCCTTACAAAACGCTGGACGGCTATATCTGTCTGCTCGCCTATACTGATCCTCAGTGGGAACGGTTCTGGTCAGAGGTGGGTCGGCCGGAACTGAAAGACGACCCCCGCTTCGATTCCCTCGCTAGCCGGGCAGACAACATCGAAGCGGTCTATAGCCTAGCCGGCGAATTTATCGCTACGCGAACAACCGCCGAATGGCTGGAAGTTTTGCCGCGTTTGGAAATACCCTGTGGAGAAATCGTCGAACTGGAAGATATTCCGTCCGATCCGCATATGCAGGCCGTCGGTTTTTTCCGCAACGAAGAACACCCGACCGAGGGTGGCGTAACCGTGCCTGATATTCCCGTGCAATTCAGCCGCACACCTGGCTCGATCAGCCGGCTGCAGCCCAAGCTAGGGGAACACAGCGTCGAGATCCTGCGGGAGGCGGGGTACGGGGACGACGAAATTGAAAATTTTCGCGCGAGAGGCGCAACTGGTTGAATGGAGACCGAAGAATGAAAACCCTCGGCATTGGCCTGTACTGGGATGATCTGGAAGTTGGCGAACAGTTCAAAACCCTGAACCGCACCGTGACGGAAGCTGACATCGTCAACTTCATCGGGGTGACCGGTATGGTCGAAACCCTGTTTACCGACCTCACCTTCGGCGACCATGGCGGCGGACCGATGGGCGGGCGCGTCGCGCCGGCGGCGCTGGTCTACACGATGACCGAGGGCCTGTTGGTCCAGTCGACGATGCAGACCACGGGTCTAGCTTTGCTGGAAGTTGAAAAAAAGGTTCTGGCCCCTGTGTTCGCGGGCGACACCATTCATGCCGAAGTTGAAGTAACGGCGGTTCGCGCCACTAGCAAGGGCAATCGGGGTATCGTTACCACATTAAACAACATCCTGAACCAGAAAGGCGACAAGGTCATTGAATACCGCGCGGTCCGCATGATGGCGGGGCGGCCGAAAGACGAAAACTGACCGACGGGGCAGTGTTTTACTTGCAAATCTAAGTATTTTTGGGCTACTAAATGGCGGAATTCCGGTGTGCCAAAGGGATGACAAATTCTCGGGTGCGCGGAGGCTTGAACCGGATTTCGCGGCATTCGCGCCGCCGGATGACTTTGCCAATCCGACCATATCTCAAGCACTGAGCGGCTTTTCGGGCGGCACACCCGGCGGGCCATTTCCTGCCGCCGATTAACGCGGCATTTCATTCCGCTTCCCTGCTGACAAACGCGGGAACCAAAGCGGGAAAAGGAGAGACCAAATGTGCGCAGCTGAAATGAAGATGCCAGGCATGGCGTCCGACCTGATCATGGACCTTCGGGGCACCC
>CAJWUK010000005.1 GCA_913047365.1 uncultured Alphaproteobacteria bacterium
CAGTTTTAAGCCCGCGCTTCGGGACTGGGTGCCGGATGAGTTGGCGCAATCGCTGGCGACCAACGGTGCTAGAAGCTGGGGGAAAGTCGAAGAGCTTATACGCGAGGGCTAGGCGGAATTACGACGCCTTCAATTTCAACGCCGCTACTGACGGGATGGTTATACAGAGAAGCTCGGTTCGCGCCTCCGGAGTGAAAGCCGCCGTCTCGCCGGGCGCGACTTCGATGGCGGTGTGGCGCAGGTAATACCTCCGTCCGCATTTTCCGTTCCCCTTCATCACAAACAGGATCCGCAGGTGATCCGTGCCGGGCAGCACCTGGCGTTTGCCGGGTGCAAGTCGATAGATTGTCACCTCGGTTCCCCGCTCGGAAAACCGACCTAAATTCTTTTGTTCGATGCCGAATGTTCCGCCCTGCCGCCAGGCAAAATGGGCTGGCTTCATGATGACGGGTTCGCTGTATCGCGGCGGCGGAAATTCCAGTGGCGCACCGGTCAGGTACTGCCAAATGGCCTCATACCCATCCATGTTTCGTTTTCCGTTACCGCGCGTGCGCCGGAATATACCCTTTTCGAACCGGCCGAATTCGCCGAGCTCGTCATAGGCTCGGTTTATTTCGTCCCGGTTCAAATATCCCTTGCCGCTGGCCCCGCCGAACTGAATGACCATGACGGTTCGTTCGGGGCCTTCCTGTGGACCGTAATGCAGCCCTTCTGGGAAATAACCGATTTCACCGGCGTCGATTGTCTTCCCCGGTCCGATAGGCACGCTGCCCGAAATGCAATAGCGGATCTGATCCCAGGGGTGGCGGTGGCGGGGCGAGAAGAATTCGGCGCTCTCACGCCCGATATGCAGGCCGTAATTCTCTGTGCTGCCGGCTTCGCCCTCGATAAGGCGTTTAAGCAGGATTTTTCCTTTGCGATGGCGAAGCTGATTCCCGCGCCATTTTTTTTCTGATGCCTGAACCAGTCTCACCGGCGTTCCCCCTTGGTCAGAACAGGAGATTAGCGGGACGCAAGCGGTTTAGACAACGTGCTATAAACACCTAGATACCCATTCTTAGGGGAACCGATAGCTGATATGTCCCAGCACCTAGGCTAGGCGTGCTCCGTCCGGGCCAACAAGGTTCTCTTCCTGTACCGACCATGTGCCACCGGCCTGTCGTCGTCTTCTCAGCCTTTAGCGGTTCCTTCGACGATGGCCATCTGACGGTCATGAAAGGCCCCCAGCAGGGGGGAAAGAACTATCGGCGCTCGCCGGGCCGAACAATCGGCAAAGCGCCGCGAAACCCGCGATCAGAAAGCGAGATCGCGGGGTGATATCGCACGGATCAGCGTATCCAGAGTTTCGTCAGGGCGTTCAACCATCATTATGTGGCCGCATTCTTTCAAAATGACGGTCTTCGCGTCAGGTATCGCGTCGGCCAGTGGTGCGGCGGCCTTTACCGGGGTCATCATGTCGCGGTCGCCGGCAACGATCACCGTCGGACAGGTAACCCTGGCCGCGGCCTCGGGCGCGCGCTTCCAGGCATCGCAGGCGGCCATGTCGATCCCCAGCACGTCAACCGGCGCGCGGGCCAGCAGCGACCGGCCGCCGCCCTGCATCCACATGCCGGGCGCGCGGTTCATACCGAAATGGGCCGGTTTCCCGAACCCCCAAGAGACGATCAGGTCCCACGCCACGGGGTCGTTCGATTTTGTCGCTGCCAGAAGATCGGGATGCACCGGCATCGCCGCCGCGGTTCCCAGCAGCACGAGAGACGAGAGCCTGCCGCCTGCTTCCGCCGCTGCAGCCAGCGCGACCAGAGATCCCATGGAATGGCCGACCAGGGACACCTTCTCCGCGCCACAGGCATCGATCATGCGCACCACCCAGGCGGCCATGTCGTCAATGGTCTCATACGCAGGTCCATCCGACTTACCGTGACCCGGCAGATCAATGGCGAGGACGCCATAGCCGTGCCAGGCAAACCAGCGCGTCTGTAGCGCCCAGATGCTGTGATCCATCCCCGCACCGTGAAGGAAGATCACAGCCGGCAGGGACGGTGCGAATTCCTTGCCGCCGGTCGCCGCGAAGACCGTTTTTTCGTCAACCTTCAGTTCCATTATTCGGCAGCCTTTACCTGGGTGGCACGAAGCGCGGCTCGCAGGGCCTGATCCAGGTCGTCCATAAGATCGTCCGGGTCTTCCAGCCCGATGGACAGGCGTACCAATTCCTCCCCGATACCGGCTGCCTTCAGCGCCTCCGTATCCATCTGCTGATGGGTGGTCGACGCGGGATGGATAACCAGCGATTTCGCGTCACCCACATTGGCGAGATGGGAAAACAGGGCGAGCCGTTCGATAAACACGCGCCCGGCTTCGCGACCGCCTTTGATGCCGAAGGAAAAGATCGCCCCCGGCCCCTTTGTCAGTAACCGGGCGGCAAGGTCCTTGTCGGGATGATCGTCGCGTTCCGGCCACGTGACCCAGTCGACCGCATCGTGACCGCCGAGGAACTCGACCACCTTTCGCGCGTTCGCCACATGGCGTTCCATTCGCACATGAAGGGTTTCAACACCCTGCAGAATGTTGAAGGCGTTGGTCGGGCTAAGGGTCGCGCCGAAATCACGCAGACCTTCCGCCCGAGCCCGCATGATGAAAGCCGCAGGGCCGAACTCTTCCGCGAAATTGAGGCCATGATACCCAGCATAGGGTTTGGTCAGTGTCGGGAACTTACCGGAGGCCTCCCAGTCGAAATTGCCGGAATCGACGATCACGCCGGCGATGGAGGTGCCGTGTCCGCCCAAGAACTTGGTCGCCGAATGCATCACCAGATCGACACCGTGTTCGAACGGCCGACACAAAAAAGGAGTGGCGAAGGTGTTGTCGATCATTATCGGAATATCGGCATCATGCGCGATCTCCGCGATACGCGGCAGGTCCATGACCTCAAGCCCGGGATTGCCAAGGGTTTCACCGAAAACCAGACGCGTGTCCGGCGTAATGGCCTTTGCAAACCCCACCGGATCCCGCGGATCGACGAAAGTCGCGGTGATCCCGAAGCGCGGCAGCGTGTGATAAAACATGTTGTGGCTGCCACCATAGATGGACGCAGACGACACGATGTGCCCGCCCTGCCCCATTAGCGTAACGACAGCGAGATGCAGCGCCGCCTGACCGGACGACGTCGCCACCGCGCCGAGCCCCCCTTCCAGCGCTGCGATGCGTTCTTCCAGAACAGCCACCGTGGGGTTTGAAATCCGCGAATATATGTGGCCCGCCCGTTCCAGATTGAATAGCGCCGCTGCGTGGTCCGTATCCTGAAACACATAGGACGTGGTCTGGTAAATGGGTTGCGCGCGGGCGCCGGTGGCAGGGTCAGGCTGCTGGCCCGCGTGTAAGCCCAGCGTATCGAATTTGAAAAGCTTGGGATCGATCATTTTTGGCCCCTATTCCGCGCGGATAATCAAGATTGCTCGGTCAATTTCGACTGCTCTAGCGAAGGTGCGTTCGTGATAGCCGATTAAACTGTCGCGCTTTTTAATGAACTGGCCGCGGTTGGTATGCGGAATATTACCGGTCGCCGTCAACACGACCGCACCCATTGCCCGGCACAGATGGGCGGCGGCGGAAAATGCAAGAAGCAAGGTTGTTAGAAACGTGAATATTCGCATGGCGGTTCTCCTGCCATCGGATAACAGATCACCACAATGTACGGGGCTTTACGGGCATCCGCAAAGCGTGTCATGTGTTGGTCAGCAACAAATTCACGACGCAGAACACGGAGAAGATAATGGGCAAGCTGGACGGTAAGGTCGCCATCGTTACGGGCGCGGCGCAGGGGATCGGCGCGTCCTATGCCAAGGCGCTGGCCGAAGAGGGCGCGAAGGTCGCCGTCGTCGACGTCCTGGACGGCGCGGAAACAGCCGAACGTATTTCATCCGAGGTTGCCGGCTCCGAAGTCACAGCCTTTGAATGCGATATCTCCGACGAGGCGGCTACACTGAAACTGGTCGAAGACGTGACGGCGAAACTGGGCGGCCTGCATATTCTGATCAACAATGCCGCGGTGTTCGGCACACTGCAGCCGCAGCCGTTTGACGAAATCGACATTGATCTGTGGGACAAGGTTCAGTCGGTCAACGTACGCGGCATGCTGCTGATGTGCCGGGCCGCCGTGAAGGTTTTCCGTCCGCAGAAATACGGCAAGATCGTGAATATCGGATCGGACACGATCCTGAAAGGCATACCCTTTATGTCGCACTACGTGACATCCAAGGGCGGCGTCTACGCCCTGACACGTGTGTTGGCACGGGAACTGGGCGCCGACAATATCTCGGTCAACACGCTGGCCCCCGGCCTGACTATGAGCGAGGCGGTTCTTGCCTGGGGACCGGAAGGCGATCACGACAAAAACCTGGTGATCCAGTCGCGCAGCCTTCAGCGCGAACAGCTGCCCGCCGATCTGACCGGTGCCTGCGTGTTCCTGTCCTCGCCGGAAAGCGATTTCATGACCGGCCAGTACGTGGCCGTGAACGGCGGTGACTGCTTCAGCTAGGCGGACCCACGCTGTCCACCCGCGATTTTGCTCCAAGCAGTGGCAATCCAAACCAAGAACCCGAAGACGGCCCTGTTTGAGGTAGGAAGCAGGCACCTCTTTGAGAAAGCCCATGTTTTGACCAACTAGGCCGTTAGCATAGCCTTTCAAAATATTCAGACAGCCTAGAGCCGCTCACCCAGTTATGGGAGGCGTCTGCTGGACCTTACCTGTCCGACTGCGCGATAATCACAGTTAAGGTCGATTAAAAAATCTAACCAAGGGAGAGGATCCATGAAACTGTATTACACCAAAGGTACGTGTTCGTTCGGCCCGCACATCGCCATGCGCGAACTGGGGATCGAACCAGAAATGATCCCCGTCAACCTGATGGAAAAGAAGCTGCCGGGCGGCGGTGATTTCAAGGGTCACAATCCCAAAGGCTACGTGCCCTATATCGAAACCGATGACGGCACCGGCCTCAGCGAATGCGGGGTCATCCTGCAGTATCTGGCCGACCAGTATCCGGAGAAAGGCCTGATCCCGGCGGCGGGCACCTCCGAGCGCTATAAGGTGCAGGACTGGCTCAGCTTTATAGGCTCCGAACTGCACAAGAACCTGCCGCCGATGTTCCTACCGAATATTCCGGAAGACTACCGCCCGGTGGCCCGCGCCCGGCTGGAAGTCCGCCTGAACTACATGAACGAGGAGCTGGAAGGTAAACATTACCTGATGGGCGATAGGTTCACCGTGGCGGATTGTTATGCAACCGCAATCCTGAACTGGACCAAGCCTGCGAAGTACGACCTGTCCGCGCATCCCAATGTGCAGGCGTATTACGAACGCTGTTGCGCCCGCGACAGCGTTGTGGCGGCTAACGCGGCTGAGGAAGCAGCCGCGGCTTAGTCCTTGTAGCTGTCACCCCAGCCTTATCCCGGGGTCCAGTCTCAAACGGCGCAGACGGAAAAGCGGCGGGGGTAGGGGAACCTTCATAAAATGCCGGCACAGGGCCGGGAGGACAATCGAGCCTTGATAGACGGACCCGTCTTCTTTTCCACAGTTGCGTGTGGTTAGATTTCCCTGACGACAGGAAGAGGTACCATCATGCATGTTCATCCGACCGGCGAATTCGCCAACCATGCGAAGGATTACGATCACATCACCGTCGTGCCGCTGGGCGCCGCGATGGGAGCGGAAATCCAGGGCATCGATGTCCGCGACCTGACCGACGAAAGTTTTGCCGAGGTGGCGGATGCGCTGTACCGCCACAAGATGATCTTTTTCCGCGACCACGATATCTCCCACACCGATCAGGAGGAATTCACCCTGCGGTTCGGGGAATTCGGCAAGGATGCCTACACCCCTGGCGTTGACGGACACCCGGAAGTACAGCCGGTGCTGAAGGAAGCCGAATCGAAGGCGCATATGATTTTCGGCGGCGCCTGGCACACGGATTCGCCGTTCCTGCCGCAACCCCCGGCCATCACCATCCTGTTCGGCAAGGACATCCCGCCCTATGGCGGCGATACGATGTGGACGAACACCGCACTGGCGTATGCGTTTCTGAGCGACACCATGAAGAACACCATCGCCGGTCTGCGGGTTCACATGTCTGCCCGTACCGTGCTGGCGGAAGTGAAAAAGGGCGCGGAGAAATTCGGCGAAAAAAGCCTGGGCGGAACGCCGCTTCAGTTCGATCCCGAACCCATGATCGCTGGCGCGTTCCATCCGCTGGTCCGCACCCATCCGACGACGGGCGAAAAGGCCTTGTATGTGGACGACGCCTATGCGGTCTCAATCGAGGGAATGACCGAGCCGGAAGCCAACGCGATCATGGAATTTTTGCGCTGGCACGTCACCCAGCCGGCCTTTACCTGCCGCCTGCACTGGGAGCCGCATACCCTGACCGTCTGGGACAACCGGCTGTGCCTGCACCACGCCTTCAACGACCACGACGGGTACCGCCGCGAAATGTACCGGACGACCGTCCTGGGGGAAGTACCGGCTTAAACCTTATTCCGCGGCCACCGCGAACGGCTGGGTGACGACATCGTCATCGGCGAGCATGACAGGCGGCAGGCAGAAATTGGGGTCGTCCTGCTCCGCCTGGATCATGGCCTCCAGCAACTTGCGGCCCTGCACCGGCGCTTTGTCCACCTTAACCGGCAGCTGCGGCAGTTTGGGCATACCCTCCGCCCGCAGACGCTGATCCTGTATTTCCAGCAGTTCCCGGTCTTCCATGAAGGTTTGTTGCGTCGCTTCATAAATCCGGTCGTTAAGTTCGTCGTCGTCGAGCTGGAAGTTGCGGGCAAGCCCCCAGATGTAGTGCGAAGAGTGGTCGGTTTCCGGCGTGATGATGTGGATCGGCCGCATCATGAAATGATCCCGGGTGCGATCGGTGCCCACGGTGTGAAAGGCGGCCTCGGTCATGTTGAAACCGGGGGCCATGTAGATCGCGATCTGCCAGCGATTGATGGGCTTGTCGTTTCCCTGGGCCATGGCAAAGAAGGGTGGCGGGTCAATATTGGGCATTTCACGGTGCGCGCGAACGACCCGGTCGCCGATCACTTCGGTCATCACCGGCGAATCCGCCACCGCATCGTTGCCGATGGTATGCTTGTGAATATAGGTCTCGTGCGACAGATCCAGCAGGTTGTCGTTGATCAGCCGGTAATCACATTTGAAGTGCAGGTAGCCCGTGGTCGCCGCCCAGCCGGGAGCATCCATCCAGTGCAGATCGGGGATCAGGTCTTCATCGGCCAGATCGGCCGCGCCCATCCAGATCCAGATCAACGCGTGGCGCTCAGCCACTGGAAATTTTTGAACCTTGATGTTTTTCGGTGTCGTGTCCTGACCGGGCACCATCGCGCAGGCGCCGCCGGAATCGAAGCGCAGGCCATGATAGCCGCATTCGACCAGCCCATCGACGGTCTTGCCGGTGGACAGCGGAACCAGCCGGTGGGGACAGCGGTCTTCCAGCGCCGCGATCGACCCGTCCGCTGCGCGCCAGATAATGACGGCCTGGTTCAGGATGGTGCGGGCGAAAATCTGATCGGTAATTTCGTGCGCATGGGCTGCGACGTACCAGCAGTTTTTGGGATACATACGAAAACTCCCCTGTCTGTTGCCAATATTGTCGCACCCCGCCGGAAATGGCGCAATTGATAGGGTAAAGGAAAATTCAGGTGGTACGGGCGGGGAGACTCGAACTCCCAAGGTGTTGCCACCGGTGGATTTTGAATCCACTGCGTCTACCAATTCCGCCACGCCCGCAGCGGCACTGGCTTTACCGCGCGACTGGCCGCGCGGTCAAGGATGCGATTGATGCGTGCCCCGCGCTGACTGGTAAAATAAGGGAACTACCGAACGGATGATTCCGTCTGGAAGAGAAACAGGACAACCGGCCGCGACCTTCAGACCTGCTCTCGTTGGGTACTACCGGACATACTGGTAATACCAAGCGGAAAACCGCAATATTGCGCCATTTTTATGGAGAGGCATTACTTTTGTTGAACTGCCCAACGGGCCGATTGGACCTAGAGAATATCCGTTCCCGGCTCTAGGCCTAGGAGGGTGCGGCCATAGATTTCGGCGTTGGTGCTCAACTGCAACAAAGCGTGCTGGTTGATCGCGTGCAGATCGCGCCAGGCGCGCTGAATAGGGTTCTTTTCCGACAGACCTGATCCGCCGCAGGCCAGGAAGACTTCCTCCCCTGCCTCCATGCACAGCCGCACGGCATAGGCGCTGTCCATGCGGATACGGGCACGAACTTCCTGCGGCATGTCCCCGCCCTGCTCCGCCGCTTGGTGAATGTCGTCCGCCGCGCGGTGCAGCAGAACACGGGCGGCATCCACACGGCCCTTCGCCTCCGCCACAACCTGATGGGTGATGGGTGAATCTATCTGCGACGCGCCCCGCAGTTGGGGGTTCCGGCGTTCCTGCACATAGGCGGCGAAATCGCGGATTGCGCCTTCGGCAATCCCGACCGCCGGTCCGCAAAGGGCGATGGCCAGAGCCGGGGAAAGAGGTGCCCGGAACAGCGTGCCGTCGTGCAAATCAGCGCCGGGCGTCAACCCCCTACGGCCCTCGACGAAAGAAATATACCGGTACGTCGGTACAGCAACGCCCTTGGCCACCATGCTGCAACTGCCGGTACCGCGCAGCCCGACGACGTGCCAGTCATCCCGTATTTCGATATCCGAGGCGGGCACCGCGAAACAGCCTTCATCAACAACTTCGTCATCAGCATCGAGCACCTGCGCGCCCAGGACCAGCCAGCTTGAATGTTCGCTGCCGGACCCGAAGGGCCAGAATCCTTGCAGGGTGTACCCGTTATCGGTCTGACGTGCCGTTCCCCGTGGATTAAGAACCGCCGCGATCAGCGCATCTGGATCGTCGCGGTAAATGTCTTCCTGCGCCTGTTCGCCCAGCAGGCCGACAAGCCAGGAATGAATTTGCAGCACGCCAAGACACCAGCCGGTGGACCCGCACCCGGCAGCGACTTCCTCCACCACGTCGAGATGGGCATGAAAATCCATCTGCCAGCCGTCGCACCGTTCGGGCTGGATCACCCGGAACAGGCCAGCCGCCTTGAGATCGGCGACGTTCTGGTCTGGCAGTCGGCGCAGCGCCTCGGTTTCGGCAGCCCGTTCGCGGAAGACAGGCGCTAGATCTCGGGCGGCAGCAAGAAGCGTAGAGAGATCCGGCGGCGCGGATGGAGCTGGCTGAGTATTCATCACCGAAATCTAAAACAAATCGGCGCAGGTTTCCATTGCCGGTTCGGGTAGCCCCTGCTACACCGCGCCCACCAAAATCAGGGAACTATCATGCTGCGCAGACTGTACGACTGGACCATGGAAATGGCCGCCCAAAAGAACGCCGTCTGGGTTCTAGCCGCAGTCGCATTCGTGGAAAGTTCGGTCTTTCCCATCCCGCCGGACGTGTTGCTGATTCCCATGGTGCTGGCGGCGCGAAACAGCGCGTGGCGTTATGCCGCAATCTGCACGATCGCGTCAGTGTTGGGCGGTATGCTGGGCTATGCCATCGGGTCGGGCCTGTATGAAGGCGTTGGCCGGCCGATCCTCGATTTTTACGGGTATGGCGCGAAGTTCTCGGATTTCACAGCACGGTACAACGAATATGGCGGCTGGATCGTCTTTATCGCGGGCGTCACACCCTTCCCATACAAGGTAATCACCATTGCCAGCGGCGTCACCGATCTGGACTTTGCGACCTTCACCACCGCGTCGGTGCTGGCGCGGGGCTTGCGGTTTTTTGTTGTAGCGGCACTGCTTTACTGGATTGGTCAGCCAATCCGCGAATTCGTCGAAAAGCGCCTAGGCCTGTTATTCACGATTTTCTGCGTCCTCTTGATTGGCGGGTTCGTACTTATCAAGTTAATTGCATGAAAATTGCTGGGCTCGATATCCCCGACCGGGACATCCCGTTATGGGCAATGACCGCATCCGGCGCCGCGCTCGGCATCGCCTTGTTATCCCAGTACTGGGGTGGGCTGGCGCCGTGCAAATTATGCATGTGGCAGCGCCTGCCCCACGGCGCGGTAATCGTTATCGGCTTGGGCGGGCTTTTGTGGTTCCGGGGGGGCCGCGAGCGTGCGTTGCTGACCTGGTTGGCCGCCGCCGCCTTCGGGGTCGGTGCCGGGATCGCGATTTATCACGCGGGGGTCGAACAAGGCTGGTTCGCCGGGCCTACATCCTGTTCGGGATCGGCCACGCTGAACCAAGCCACCACGGTTGACGAGCTGCGCAGACAGCTTCTCGCCGCCCCGTTAGTTCGCTGCGACGAAATTGCCTGGTCGTTGTTCGGCCTGTCGATTGCCGCGTGGAACGCACTATTCTGTACTGCGCTTACCGCCGTTTGCTCTGTCGCGGGGTGGCGGCAGAGGAAGGGGACCTCGGCATGAACGCCGATATAGATACACCCCGCAAAAGGCGGACCGAACACGGGCTTCTTCCGGGCGATCCTTCGGTGGAAAAGCTGCTGGAGCGCATCGTCCGCGTCGATCATGCTGGTGAATACGGTGCGGTGCGTATCTATCGGGGCCAGCTTGCCGTTCTCGGCAAGACTGGTACCGGAGATGTCATCCGCGAAATGGCCGATAAAGAACGCGAACATCTGGAAACCTTCGACCGAATGATCGGCGACCGGCGGGTGCGCCCGACGGCGCTGATGCCGGTCTGGCATGCTGCCGGTTACGCACTGGGTGCGGCGACGGCCATGATGGGCGAAAAAGCGGCCATGGCCTGCACGGCGGCGGTCGAAGAAGTGATCGACGAGCATTACGCCAAACAGGCCGCCGCGCTGGGCGATGACGAAGCGGAATTGCGCGCGACCATCGAACAGTTTCGCGCTGATGAGCTGGAACATCGGGATACCGCGCTGGAACACGACGCCGAACAGACACCCGGCTACGAAGTGTTGTCCGCCGTCATTAAGCGCGGCTCGCGCCTCGCAATATGGCTCAGCGAACGGATATAGCGTTTAGGATTCGACGATACTTCGCCGATGGCTGATCTTCCCCCCCCCGACGAAACAGATGAAGCCCCGCCCGCCCAGCGATTGGATCTGCCGGCCCTCGTTCCGGGGCATCGAGAGGTCGCGCTAGTCGACGCGTCGGGTGAGACAGTCACGATTTCGCACGCAGATATGGTTGAAAGATTGGCGAAGGATCTGGTACCGATGGTTTGCCACAAGCCGTCTACGGCACGGCGATTAAACACGTCCCTTTTCCCTGCGCTGGATCTTCTGGAGCTGTTTGCCTTCGTCCACCCGGCGACATTCTGCCGCCCCACCCCATCGGGCCTGGCCGATGCACTGGACTTACCTCCGCCGGGCGGGCTGGGAGAAGAAGCAAAGCTGTTGCAGATCGTGGGCGGAGTACTACTGACCGATCTGTTGCGCATGCAAGCTGGCCGCGACCGCGATCTGATCGCTGAAACCGCTCGGATGATGGGAGCCAGCAAATGGGGCTGGGGGCCACTGGTCTTGCGCGCGTTGAATGCGGAGATCCCGCCGGCGTTCGACGGCGGCGCCAACCAGGCGTTTGAAATCTGGCGCAGACTGCCGGATTGGTCCGAATTCGCCCCCGAAGGACAGCCCGGCAATCTGTCCGTCGAGCCCGATGAGGCCCGCGCTCGTCTGGCGGAACTTGTGGGCGCAGAAGCAGAGGACCGCCCGCAACAGGGGGATTACGCATCGGCAGTTTCCCAGGCCTTCACGCCCAGGGACGAAGAAGGCGCGCCTAAGGCCGTACTAGCGGAGGCGGGTACCGGCGTTGGAAAGACGCTGGGCTATATCGCGCCGGCCAGTCTTTGGGCGGAACGGAATGACGGTACAGTCTGGATCAGCACCTATACCCGCAATCTGCAGCGCCAGATCGATGACGAACTGAAACGGCTGTATCCCGATCCCGTGATGAAGAACCGCAAGGTCGTCATCCGCAAGGGACGTGAAAACTATCTGTGCCTGCTGAACTTCGAAGATTCCGTCACCGGGCTTCGGGGGCGGCCGCAGGATGCCGTCGGACTGGGGCTGATGGCGCGTTGGGCGTCAGCAACGCGGGACGGCGATATTGGTGGTGGCGATTTTTCCGCCTGGCTGGTCGACCTGGCCGGTGCCCGCAACACAATCGGCATGGCGGACCGGCGGGGCGAATGCATTTATTCAGCATGCGCCCATTATCACAAATGTTTCGTCGAAAAGACCGTGCGCCGGGCCAGGCGCGCCGACATCGTCGTCGCCAATCACGCGCTTGTGCTGGCGCAGACGGCCACCGGCGGCATGGATGACGGGCAGATCCCGCACCGTATGATCTTTGACGAAGGCCATCACCTGTTCGACGCGGCGGACAGCGCGTTTTCGGCTCAACTGAGCGGGCAGGAAGGCGCGGAACTGCGGCGCTGGCTGCTGGGCCCGGAAGAAGGTCGCAAGACCCGCGCCCGCGGCCTACAACGCCGGGTCGAGGAAATAGCTACGCTGGACGAGAGGATCGGCGAATGCGTGGAGGCGATACTCAATGCCGCTACCATCCTGCCCGGTCCGGGCTGGAACAAGCGCATATCCGGGGGCACGCCGCGGGGAGACGGAGAGCACTTCCTCGCCCAGATCCGTCAGCAGGTCTATGCCCGGGCAAAGGACACGCGATCGCCCTATGACATCGAAACAGAGACGGACAATCCCGTTCCCGGCCTGCTTGAAGCCGCGGCGGAACTTCGGGATGCTCTGAACCGACTGATCCAGCCGATGCGCGCTCTGTCGGAACGGCTGATGGCGGTGCTGGACGAATATGCGTCGGACCTCGACACACCGACCCGAAACCGGATCGAAAGCGTCAGCCGCGGCCTTCGCCGCCGCGCCGAAGGCGAGCTGGAAGCCTGGCAATCCATGTTGGACGCTTTGGCTGATAGCGCGCCGGAGGAGTTCGTCGACTGGTTTTCGGTCACACGGTCCCAGGGCCGGGATTTCGACGTCGGCATGCACCGCCACTGGATCGACCCCATGCTGCCCTTCGCCAAAGCAGTCGCCGAACCATCACACGGAATTGTGGTGACATCTGCCACACTGCGCGACGGCACCGGCGACGCCGAGGCCGACTGGTTGTCAGCCGAGGAGCGGAGCGGCGCCATCCACTTGGAGGAACCTCCCTTTCGCGCCCAGGTTGCGTCTCCTTTTGATTACGTAAATCAAACGCGCGTGCTGGTCGTAACCGATGTGCGAAAGGACGACCTGACCCAGGTAGCCACCGCCTATCGGGAGCTGTTTCTGGCGTCAGGCGGTGGCGCGCTGGGGCTGTTCACCGCCATCACCCGCCTGCGCGCGGTACATGAAAACATTGCCACGTCTCTGGAAGATGCCGGTTGTCTGCTGCTGGCCCAGCATGTCGACCGCATGGACACCGGCAGTCTGGTGGATATCTTCCGGGCGGAGGAAAGATCCTGTCTGCTGGGGACCGACGCGGTACGTGACGGCGTGGATGTGCCGGGGCGCAGCCTGCGGCTGATTGTGTTTGACCGGGTTCCGTGGCCGCGACCGTCCATTCTGCACCGCGCCCGGCGCAAGGCATTCACCCGGTCCCGTTACGACGACATGATTACCCGCCTACGGCTGAAACAGGCCTACGGCCGGCTTGTGCGCCGCGCCACCGATCACGGCGTGTTCGTGATGCTGGATCCGATGATGCCGTCGCGGCTTGCCGGCGCCTTTCCGGACGGCATTGAAGTACAGCGGATGGGGCTCAAAGAGGCGGTTTCGATGACAAAAGGCTTCCTCACACAACCCAAATGACTTGACGACGAAGCGGTGGATTTAGGCGCCATAAAAAATGCTTATTCATTTCTGAATTTTGCGAGGCGCTTTAGCTCAAAAAAATGCATTAAAACAACGCATTGTATCTACATTTACTCTCATTACTCCTGCACCCGCGCCTGGCCGGCCACGTCCATCATTCATTGATGCTGCACTAGAGCTTTGTTAAATCGGTTCCGGCCCTACTATTTCTCCCGGGCATACGCGGGAGCATCCTATTGGTTGGACGGAAGGGCGCTGAGTTCGCAGGGCGGACGAAAGCCGGCACTTTACCTTGCATACGGACATCAAGGGCAAAACGCCGCAACCCGTTGCCAGATGGCCGGCCGGCGACTAGGTATCGAGTTATGCCTGCCGCACGTCCACCTGCGCCGCTGAAAGCGGTTCGTCTCTGGCTTTATATCTGTTGCGGCTTCGTTTTCGCGATGGTCCTGCTGGGCGGGATCACACGCCTGACCGAGTCCGGCCTTTCCATCGTTGACTGGCGACCGGTAACGGGTTGGTTGCCGCCGATGGGCGATGCCGCCTGGGCCACACTGTTTGACGCCTATCGGGAGTCACCGGAATTCCGGAAACTCAATTTCTGGATGGGCATTGAAGATTTCAAACGCATCTTCTGGCTTGAATACCTGCACCGGTTGTTAGGACGCATACTCGGCATCGTCTATCTGCTGCCGTTTATCTGGTTCGCAATCCGCTACCGCCTTCCGGAAGGGTTGTGGAAACGCCTGGCCATCCTTTTCGTTCTAGGCGGCACACAAGGGGCACTGGGCTGGTATATGGTCAAATCTGGCCTAGTTGACGAACCTTCGGTCAGCCAGTACCGGCTGGCCGCACACTTGGGTCTTGCCGTCCTGATATACGGCATGATGCTTTATACCGCCTTGGCAATTCGGCCGGAGGGGCGGCCGGGAGGCATTTCTCGAGGTCTGGCACGTAATCTTACGGTGCTGATCTTCTTGACCATGATCTGGGGCGCGTTCGTATCCGGTCTCGACGGCGGAGGCGTGTTTAACACCTTCCCACTGATGGATGGCCGCCTTATCCCACCCGGCGCGTTGTCGATGTCGCCGGTGTGGCTGAACTTGTTCGAGAACATAGAAACCGTGCAGTTCCTTCACCGCATTCTCGCCGTGACGACCTTACTGGCCGTGCTGGCGATCTGGTGGCGTTACCGGGCATCTGGATCAACTGTCTTGAACCTCATGGCAGTCATGGCAATTGTACAATTTTGCCTCGGCATCGCTACGATCCTGACGGGTGCGGAAATATATATCGCCTGGGCGCATCAGGGGGGGGGCATGGTCCTATTCAGCATGGCCGTCTGGATATGGCAAAAAACTGCGAAAAAACAGGGCACTTGACGCGGTCCCTGACAAAGTCGTATCACTCGCTCCCTCTCGTGGTGATTTGAGCCGACCGGCTTGCGGCCACGTAAAAAAACAACGCTAAAAGGTCGGGAGGTTCCTTAAAGCCCCGGCCCATCGGTCGGGGGTTTTTATTTGGGGCAAAACCTCGGGAGCAGAATATGGCAATCAACAAACCCATTCGGGATAGCTGGCGCGCGCAGACACTGGCGGTGCGGGGCGGTACGCGACGCAGCGAATTCGGTGAAACCGGCGAAGCAATCTTCGCGACCTCGGGCTATGTATACGAGTGCGCCGAACAGGCGGAAGACGCTTTCAGGGATCGCGTCGACCGGTTCATATATTCCCGGTTCTCTAACCCGACCGTCGATATGTTCCAGGACCGCATGGCTATGATGGAAGGCGCCGACATGGGCAAGGCAACCGCCACCGGGATGGCGGCTGTGTTCGCTTCCATGGCCTCCATGGTCGAAGCCGGTGATCGTGTGGTCGGCAGCCGGGCCCTGTTCGGATCATGTCTCTATATTCTGACCGAAATTCTGCCCAAATACGGCGTAGAAACCACCATCGTCGACGGCACCGATCAGAACCAGTGGGAAGATGCGCTGAAGCGTCCCACCAAGTGCGTATTTGTGGAAACGCCGTCGAACCCCGGTCTCGACATTATCGATATCCAGACAGTGTCAGATCTCGCCCATAAGGCGGGGGCGAAGGTGATCGTCGACAATGTGTTCGCGACGCCGCTGTTACAGCACCCGCTGGAACTGGGGGCTGACATCGTTGTTTATTCCGCAACCAAACATATTGACGGCCAAGGACGCGCGTTGGGCGGCATAGTGCTGGGCGACAAAGAATACTGCGAAAACACTTTGAAGCCCTTCCTGCGGCACACCGGCCCTTCACTGAGCCCGTTTAACGCCTGGATTATGCTGAAAGGCCTAGAGACGCTTGATCTGCGCATGCAGCGCCACTGCCGAAACGCGCGGCAGATCGCCGATTATCTGGAGGGCCGGGGTGATCTTGCCAAGGTTCGCTATCCGGGACTGAAAAGCCATCCGCAGCACGAATTGGCGGCGACGCAAATGTCTGATTTCGGCAATGTCGTCACGTTTTCTCTGGCGGGGGGCAAGGAAAACGCCTTCCGGTTCATGAACGCAATGAAGATGATCGATATCTCCAATAATTTGGGCGATTCCAAAAGTCTGCTGACACACCCGGCGACCACGACCCATCAGCGACTCAGCGCGGAAGACCGCGAGAGCCTGGGGCTGGACGACGGCATGGTGCGTCTGTCTGTAGGCCTGGAAGACCCGGAAGACGTCAAGGAAGATCTGGAACAGGCCCTGAGCGTGGTCTGAACCGGCGATTTCCTTCCAAAGCCAGATTCGATAGACTGCCGCCGAACACGAAACGGACCGGAAAACATGTATTCAGCCGTTACCCGCGCGATCCGCGTCGAGGTCGAACCGATCTATCTGCACGAGCAGTCCGAACCGGACGACGGGCAGTTCGTCTGGGCCTATCGCGTGCAGATCGAAAACGAAGGCCCGGAAACGGTGCAGCTTCTGACACGTTACTGGCAGATCACCGATGGTATGGGCCGGGTACAAGAAGTGCGGGGTGCCGGCGTGGTAGGCGAACAGCCAGTTCTGAATCCCGGCGAATCGTATGAATACACCAGCGGTACGCCGCTGCCCACGCCATCAGGGATTATGCAGGGTAGCTATCAGATGAGAAACAATTCGGGGGAAAAATTCGATATCAAAATTCCAGCATTCTCGCTGGATTGCCCGCACGAAACACGCCAGTTGAACTGACCCGCCCACAGCACCGGATCGGCCCGTGCTCGATTTCCGCCCCGTCCTTTACATAATCGGCATTCTGCTGACCACGCTGGCCGCCGCCATGTGCGCGCCGCTGATGGCCGACCTGATGGTCGGCCATCCAGACTGGCAGGTCTTCGCCGGATCGGCGGGGCTGACCGCATTCGTGGGAATCACGCTGCTGCTGACGACCATGTCGCCACCTGCCCGGCTATCTGTGCGTCAAGCCTTTATCCTGACCACCACAAGCTGGCTTGCGCTGACCCTCTTTGCCGCCCTGCCCTTTGCCTTTGCCGACCTGGAACTGAACTTCACCGACGCGTTTTTCGAAGCAATGTCAGGTCTGACTACCACCGGATCGACGGTGATCACAACACTGGACACCGCGCCAAGCGGCATATTATTGTGGCGCGCCATTCTTCAATGGCTGGGCGGGATCGGCATCATCGTCATGTCGATCGCGATCCTGCCCATGCTGAAGATCGGCGGGAACCAGCTTTTCCGGACAGAATCATCCGACAGTTCGGACAAGGTACTACCCCGCGTCGCGCAGGTCGCGAGCGGTGTCGGCTTTGTCTATCTCGCGCTAACGGCAGCCTGCGCTGCCCTACTATGGTTGACTGGGCTAAATGGGTTCGACGCCATCGCCCACGCCATGACAACCATCGCGACGGGCGGGTTCTCCACCCGGGACGGATCGGTTAGCGCCTTCGCCAATCCCGCGGCAGAACTGATCATCACCGGCTTCATGTTGATGGGGGCGCTGCCCTTCGTGCTGTATCTGCAGGCGGTACGCGGCAAACCGTCTTCGTTGTTTCGCGACAGACAGGTTCGGTGGTTCTTCTGCATCGTCATCTTTTTCGTCATCGCAGTCGCGCTGCCCCACCACGCAAACAACGATATCGGTATCGGGCGGGCATTTCGGGAATCCGCTTTCAACGTTATCTCGATCATGACCGGAACCGGATATTCGTCGGCGAACTACGCCGCCTGGGGTGCGTTCGCCACCGGCGTATTCTTTTTCATCATGTTCATTGGCGGATGCGCCGGATCGACAACGTGTTCTATCAAAATCTTTCGCTATCAGGTCCTCTATCAGACAGCGAAGGTGCAGATGAAACACCTGATCCGCCCGCACGGCATATTCATCGCCACCTTTAACGGCAAGCCGATTACGGACGAGGTCGAAAACTCGGTGATGAGCTTTTTCTTCCTGTTCATGCTGACCTTTGCCGTGCTGGCGGGACTGCTGCACTTCATCGGCCTGGATTTTCTAACCGCCATTTCCGGCGCTGCCACGGCGATCTGCAATGTGGGGCCGGCGTTGGGTGAAATCATCGGCCCCAGCGGCAGTTTCGCGACCCTGCCGGACACCGCGAAGTGGGTGCTGTCCGCCGGCATGCTGCTGGGCCGGCTGGAACTGTTCACCGTGCTGGTCCTGTTTGCCCCCTGGTTCTGGCGGGGCTGATGCACGCGAAAACCGATACCGCGACATCGCTGCTCCGCGATCTGGTGGGCTTCGACACGACCTCCCGAAATTCAAACCTGCCGATCATCGAATATATCGCTGACTATCTTCTCAATCTCAAAATTCCGGCCCGCATCATACCGTCGGAAGACGGCGCCAAGGCCAACCTGTTCGCCACTATCGGACCGGACATCGACGGCGGAATCATTCTTTCCGGTCATTCCGATGTGGTGCCCGTTGACGGTCAGCACTGGTCAACAGATCCGTTCGACATGGCGGAAACTGACGGTAGGCTGTTCGGCCGCGGCACCGCGGACATGAAAGGCTTTATTGCCTGTTCGCTATCGATGGCACGTGATTTCGCGGAAATGGAATTGCGGCGGCCTATCCACCTTGCCTTTTCCTATGACGAGGAGGTCGGGTGTTTGGGCGTGGGCCGGATGATCCATACGATTAAATCGGAGCTGCCTCATCCCGCCGCGGTGATTGTGGGCGAACCGACGAACATGCAGATTGCCAACGCTCACAAGGGCATCTGCGTCATGTCGACCACGATACGCGGCCGGGAAGCCCATTCCAGCCGACCGCAGGTCGGGGTGAACGCGATCGAAGCGGCCGGGTCGTTGGTGTCATATCTGTACTGGCTCTGCGACGAGCTGGCCCGGACGGAACGTGATGACCGGTTCGAGCCACCCTTTACGACCTTTAACGTCGGCGGGATTTCAGGGGGTGGTGTCGTCAATATCATTGCCCCGGAATGCCAATTGAACTGGGAGTTTCGCCCGATCCCCGGCGCCAATCCAGACGCGATCTCCGCAAGGATAGAAGACTGGGTGGAAACGGAACTGCTGCCCCGTATGCGTCGGACCGACCCTGATTGTTTTGTCGATTCCGTTCGGGATGTCATGGTCCCACCGTTCGATGCGCCGAATTCGGCTGCAGAAGCGATAGCCCGCTCGGCATCCGGGCATAACAATGCCGGGGCTGTTGCCTTCGTCACCGAAGCCAGTCTTTTTTCCGGTGCGGGCATTCCCGCTGTGATTTGCGGGCCGGGCGATATCGCTCAGGCGCACCAGCCGGACGAGTTCATCGCCGTCGACCAGCTATCGGCTTGCCTTGAATTTCTGGGGGCGCTGGCCAAAGAGGTTTGAACAGGCCGCTACCGAATCCAGTCCTTCATGTGAATTCGGACCTGCTTTTCCAGAGATGTGTTCAGGTCAACCATCATCGCCTCCGTCATCCGAAACCAGACCTTTTGGCGCTCGCTGAGCGAAATGTTTTCTGACACCGATTCCGACCTCTTGGCGATAGATTCCGCCGTTACCCGCACCTTGCCCACCTGGTCACGCACTTCGACCATCATGTCGATCACCGCGTCGTAACGTTCCGATTGATCTCGGGTGAACAATCCCTTTACACCGGTCGATTTTGGCAACGCTACTTCCACTACGCTTGCCCGGCGCACAATCACACGCGCAACGCCCGACGATCCGCCCGCGCGCAGGCGATCCCTGCCCCAGTTCAATGCGGACGCGGCCGGGGAAACCGGAAATTCGTGTTCTACATTGGGCCGGGTTGCCGGCGGTACATACCTGTTTTCCACCTCAACGCGCGCGACATTCAGGGAGATTGGCTGCAGGTGGGCAAAAGAGATTTGTGCAAAGATCGGTTTCTGCGCGTCATTAGCGCACCCGGCAATACCCAGCAAAAAGATTGCGACGCATGCCACTAACAATTTTTTCAAAACCATTTCATCCGTTTCCCGATTTGTAATCCGGACGGAAACTATATGCGGTCAATTACCGCCAACATCAACCGTTATAGATGCCGTCGATCTGCGCATCGGTAAACGCGTAGTCGCGACCGCAGAATTCGCAGGTAACGACGACATTGTCATCCACCTTCAAATCCTCGATCTCTTCGCGCGGGAACGACTTAAGCATCGTCTGCACCCGTTCTTCCGAACACCGGCAACGCATCTCCAGCGGCTGTGCATGGAACACCCGTACACCGTCTTCATTAAACAGCCGGAACAGAAGCTCATGCGGATGAAGATCGAGGCCCAGCAATTCCTCGTCCTTGCTGCTGCCCATTAAAATGACGGCGCGACGCCAGGCATCTTCGAATTCTTCATCAGCGATGTCGCCCGATTGCAGTACCATGCCCTCCGGCGGCATTTTCTGTACAAGCAGACCGCCCGACCTCCAGTTACCATCCGCATCCTGACCCGCGGTCAGCTTAACTGCGCCGTCGAACTGGTCGGACTGGCGAAAATAGTTGTGGGCGCAATCTGCCAGGGTCGCACCGGTCAGGTCGACAATGCCCTGGTAGCGGTCGGCCTCACTACCCTGATCGACGGTAAAGGCCAGATACCCGCCGCCCAGTAGATAAGGTACAGGATTGCCCCGCCATGTATCGCCCAGAGCAACCAGCGCTTCTTCCTTGTACTGCGCAAACCCCCTTAGCCCACCATCGCTGGTCATGTCGGCAACCAACAAGCCGACCGGGCCGTCGCCCTTTGCCTGAAGGGAGAAAACTCCCTCGAACTTGAAAATGCCTGCAACCAGCGCGGTCAGCGCAAGCATTTCGGACAACAACGACGCAACCGGTTCGGGATAATCGTGACCTCCGATTACCGTCTGTGCTACCGGGCCAAGACGCACCAGGCGTCCACGCGCGGTGTTGTTTTCTATCTGAAACGGCTGAACTAGATCGTCTTTCGGAAAGTGGCCCGGAGTTTCTTCCATCGCGGACTCAGGCAAGACACCAGGCAAGAATGCCCTTTTGCGCGTGCAAACGGTTTTCGGCTTCGTCCCAGACAACGGATTGCGGGCCGTCCATGACCTCTGCCGTCACCTCCTCGTCGCGGTGGGCGGGAAGACAGTGCATGAAAATCGCGTCCTTGTTGGCTCGTGCCATAAGCCGGTTGTCCACTTTGTAAGGAGTCAGAAGATTGTGCCGCTTCTCGGCTTCGGTATCACCCATCGACACCCAGGTGTCGGTGACGACGCAGTCGACGCCGTCCACGGCTTCCTTCGGATCTGTCGTCGACAAGATCTTCGCACCTTCGCCGGTCGCCCAGTCAATCGCGTCCTGCGGGGGCGCCAGTTCCGGTGGGCAGGCCAGCCGCATTTCGAAATCAAACCGGGCCGCGGCTTCGATCCAGCTGCGTGCCATGTTGTTACCATCGCCGCACCAGGCAATCCGCTTGCCCGCGATATCGCCGCGATGCTCTTCGAACGTCATGATGTCGGCCATCAGCTGGCAGGGGTGGGAATGATCCGTCAGACCGTTAATTACCGGCACTTCCGCATGGGTGGCCAGTTCCGCCAGCTTCTTGTTTTCGTTCGTCCGCATCATAATCACATCGACATAGCGGGACAGCACCCGGGCTGTATCGGCGATGGTCTCGCCCCGGCCGATCTGCATTTCATTGGGCGTCAGCACGACCACCGAACCGCCAAGCTGCTTCATGGCGATTTCGAACGATACCCGCGTCCGCGTGGACGGCTTTTCGAAGATCATGGCAAGCGCCCGGCCGTCAAGCGGTTGCATAGTTCCATTTACCCGCTCGCCCCGTTTGAAAGACGCACCGAGCTCGACAATTCGCCGCAATTCTTCCGCTGCGACGTCTTTTAGCTCCAGGAAATGCCTGGGCGGCTGTTTCATGATTCCAGTTCTTTGCAGCAGGCGTCGATAATGCCGACTGCTTCGTGAATGTGATCCTGGGTAACGATCAGGGGAGGCAAGAACCGCACCACATTTTCGCCCGCGGGAACTGTCAGCAGGCCGTGATCGAAGGCGTTAGCCACCAGGTCACCGTTGGGGACAACGCATTTCATGCCCCACATCATGCCGGCACCGCGGACGCTCTCGATCACGTTGGAATGATCGCCGATAACGCGTTTAAGCTCGTCATTTACCAGCTGACCCATCTTCAGGACGTTGGCGAGAAACCCGTCTTCGAGCAGCACGTCTAGAACAGCATTCGCGCACGCCGCAGCCAGCGGATTGCCGCCAAAAGTGCTGCCGTGCGTACCGGGCACGATGCCCTTGGCTGCTTCTTCCGTTGCAAGACACGCCCCGATGGGAAACCCACCGCCCAGTGCTTTGGCCGACGACATGACATCGGGCGCAACGCCTGACCATTCATACGCCCACAATTTGCCGGTCCGCCCGACGCCGGTCTGAACCTCGTCAAACATCAGCAACAGGCCCTCTTCGTCGCAGAGCGCCCGCAGGTCTCTTAGGAATTCCGGATCAGCCGGGCGAATACCGCCCTCGCCCTGAACAGGTTCGATCATGATTCCGGCGGTCTCCGCCGACACCGCATGGCGGACTTCGTTGATATTACCAAAGGCGACGTGATCGAAACCGTCGACAGTGGGGCCGAACCCCGCCCGGTGGGCATCGTTGGCACCAGCGGCAACTGTTGCCAGCGTCCGGCCATGGAAACTGCCCTCGAAAGAAATCATCCGATAGCGCTGGGGATTGCCGCTGGCGCTGTGGTATTTGCGCATCAGCTTGATAGACGCTTCGACCGATTCCGCGCCAGAATTGCAGAAGAACACCGTGTCGGCGAAGGAATTCGCGACCAGTCGGTCCGCCAGGCGCTGCTGCAGCGAAATATTGTAAAGATTGGACGTGTGCCACAGCTTGCCTGCCTGTTCTGTCAAGGCAGTAACTAGTTTGGGATGATTGTGACCTAGCGCCGTCACCGCAATCCCGGCGCCAAAATCGAGAAATTTCCGACCGTCATCGGAAAAGAGATAAGGTCCATCCCCGCGCTCGAACGCAACATCGGTACGACCGTAAGAAGGCATAACTGACTGGTTCAACGACCGTCTCCCGCTGTCTGGACCCAGAATCCGTTCGGCCCGTCGCCGGGCCGAAAAAGGAGCGGGAGTATGTTTAGGTCGGCCTTTGCTGTCAATCGGCGGTTTTCAGGGACTTTCATGGGTAAGAATAGTCCTTGAAGGCGGTCCGCCGGTCCTCAATACTTGATCAGAACTCAGCGCGCGCGAAGGGACAAGGATATAATGGACGTTAATCGCGGCCTCTCTGGAAACTCCAACGGTTTCGACCGTGCGTGGCCGGATGATGCGACGCGTATTCCTGACTGGATCTACACGGATCAGGATGTCTATAAGCGCGAAATTGAGAAAATATTTCTGGGCCGCCACTGGAACTATGTTGGGCTGGAGTGCGAAGTCCCCGAACCGGGAAGCTACATGCGGTCCTATGTCGGGCCCTTCCCGGTTGTCGTTACCCGGGACATGGACGGCGCCCTTCATGTCTTCGAGAACCGCTGCGCCCATCGCGGGGTCGAATTTTGCCGCGAATACCGCGGCAAAGCCGACAGCTTCATCTGCCCCTATCACAACTGGACCTATGACCTGAAAGGCGATCTGACCGCCATTCCCTTCCGGCGCGGCGTCAAAGGCAAGGGTGGTGCGCCGAAAGATTTCGAGATGTCGGAATACGGCCTGCGCCGGTTTCGCGTTTCCACCCGCGGCGGGGTGATTTTCGCCACCGCCTGCGAGGACCTGGAATCGATCGAAGATTATCTCGGCCCGGAAATCTGCGCCGAGTTCGACGCCACCTTTGACGGAACCGAATTCACCCTGCTGGGGGTTCATCGCAACATCCTGCCCAGCAACTGGAAGCTTTATCAGGAAAACCTCAAGGACCCCTATCACGCGACCCTGCTGCACACATATCTGACGACGTTCGGCCTATTCGTATCATCCAATGAATCCAATATCCCGACGGATAAATACGGCCGCCACGGTGGATTGCTGTCTCGCCGACCGGAAGGCCGTCCAGACGTGTCGGAGGAAGAAAAATCGAATATGCAAGCGTTCAAGCAGACGATGGAACTGAACGACCCCCGAGTGCTGAAATTCTTTCCGGAGGCCGATTCCAAATGGTCGGGATCTGTCCTGACCATCTTTCCTACACTAACCGCGCTGCGCCAGACCAACATCCTGAACACAAGGTTGCTGGTGCCGCGCGGGCCCAACGAATTCATGATGTTGTGGACGGTGTTTGGCCGCTCCGATGATGATGAGGAAATGACCCGCCACCGGCTGCGTCAGAACAACATATTCGGTCCCGCCGGGTTCCTGGGGATCGAGGACAATGAAGCCCTGAAATTCCTGCAGGACGGGATACGCAAGGCGATGCCGCGGGAAGGCCTTGCCGTCTTGGGGGAAGACGACGAGGCGACGGACACTCTCATTACCGAACGCGCGATCCGGGGCATGTACCGCTACTATCGTGACGTGATGGGGTTCTAGGTATGGCGACGGTCATCCAAAACAAGGCCGGCACATTGCGCGATGCGCGGCTAGAAATCGAAGAATTCAACTATGCCTATGCCGAAACCCTGGACCAGATGGATGTCGACAGTTGGGCCGAATTCTTCAGCGACGATGCGTTCTATCAAGTGATCGCCCGCGACAATTTCGAGTCCGGACTGCCGCTGGGCCTGATCTACTGCGAAGGCAAGGCGATGATGAAGGACCGCGCTTATGCCCTGCTAAACACCGAAATGTTCGCGCCGCGATATCTTCATTTGACAATCACGAATACCCGCGCGCTGTCATCAGACACCGATGGAATTCGCGCATCCGCCAACTACACACTGATCGAAACCCTGGTTGAGGAACCCAGCCGTGTGCAGCAGGTAGGTAAGTACCGCGACCTGTTCGTTCGCGACGCAGAGGGCGCGCTGAAACTGAAAGAACGCGTTTGTATTTATGACAGCGTGATGATCGACAACTGTCTAGTTTTTCCGGTTTAGGGAGGAAAGTGAACTATGGCGCTCGTACCACTTGCCGATAAAGGCAACTTTTTTCACATATACGATTTCTGGGTCAAACCCGGTACAGGCGAGGAGTTCGTCAGAAAGTTCGAGGAATTCGATTATTCGGACGGCAACCCGATGCACAAATCACCTCACCAGGTGAAGGACGGCGTTATGCTGCGGGATACCGAGGATGAGGACCATTTCTGGTTGATCGGCGAATGGGCCAGTGTCGAGGAACACAAACGCATTCTTCTGGAACTAAAAGAGATCGCGCCGGAATTCGTGATGTTCATAGAGGACTTGGACAAGGGCGCGTTCCTGCCGAAATACGGCGAGGTTGTGTCGTCAACGCCGCAGCATATTCTCGACGCCGCAGAGTAGCCGTCAGGCAATAGCCCTGAACGAGTCCTCGAAAAACCGGAGCCAGTTGCCGCCCATCACTTTTTCAACGTCTGTATCTGCAAATCCGAAGGTGCGCAGGCCGTCGGCGATATTGCCGAAATCCAAATTCCCGCCGAACCAGGGCGGCATAGGCGGGAAGCCGGCGTCGCTGGCGGAACCTTCGCCGTAATCGATATCCTTAGTCCAACGGCCCACCCGCATCCATTCAACCACGCTGTCCGGCTGGTCCTGGCATAGATCGCTGCCAATCCCGATGTGATCGATGCCCATCAGATCGGCGGTCCGCGCCACCATGGCGCAGAAACTTTCTAGCGTGCAGGCGGATTTGTCTTTCAGATGGTGGGGATAGACAGAAAATCCCAACATGCCGCCGCTGTCGCCCAGCACCTTCAGCACCTTGTCAGACTTGTTGCGCAGCGCCGGATGCCAAGACGCGGGGTTCGCGTGGGTAATGGCGATGGGACGGTCGGAAATCTCGATGGCTTCGAGGGTGGACCGTTCGCCCGAATGGCTCATATCGACGACCAGGCCGACCCTGTTCATTTCGGCAATAACCTGCCGGCCCATACGGGTGATGCCAGTATCGTTGTCTTCGTAGCAGCCGGTCGCGAGCAGGCTCTGGTTGTTATAGGAAAGCTGCATGAACCGGGCGCCGAGTTGATGGCAAATCTCGACGAGGCTGATATCGTCTTCGATTGGCGAACAATTCTGGAATCCGAAAATGATCGCCGTCTTTCCGGTAGCATGGGCCGAGCGCACATCCTCCGCCGTGCGCCCAGGCACGATCAGATCTGGGAACCGTTCGAACATCCGGTTCCAGTCGGCGATGTTTTTGACCGTTTCGCGGAAATCCTCATGGTAGCAGATCGTGACATGGACGGCGGCGACACCACCCGCGTGCATTTCGCGAAATATCTTTTCGGACCAGTTCGCGTACTGGCAGCCATCAATAATGATCATGGATGTCCCCGCATCGGTGTGACCCCCAGACTATACGCAGGACACCGCCAACCCTGCTAGGGTAGGGCCAAAAAGGGAAGCAAGAAACGATGACATCGACCAGCCACACCGAAGCTCGCCTTGCCGCCGCCGGATTACACCTGCCGGCGCGGGAAGGCCCGGCCTTTGACTACGACCCGTTCAAGGTGGACGGCGATGTTGTTTATCTGGCCGGCACGCTGGGTAAGGAAAAAGGCGCAGTTCAGAATCTTGGCCGGGTTGGTGTGGAGATCGCGGAAGAAGAAGCCGGACGACAGATGCAGCTATGCGGACTGCAGGCCCTGAACTGGCTGAAGGAAGCGGGCGACGGCGACCTGGATCGAATTTCAGGTGTCCTGCAACTAAAATGCTATGTCGCCTGCACGGCGGAGTTCGACGGCATCTCCCGCGTTGCCGACCACGCCTCGGGCGTTTTCATGGCGGCCTTCGGCGACGATGGCCGCCATCCCCGAAGCGTCCTCGGTATGATGCGCCTGCCTCAGAATGCACCGGTCATGATCGATTTGATTGCTGGAATAAAAAAATAGGAGAAACCATATGGTCGCCGAACCGGACATCACCGGCACGTGGCTGCTTGTCGCCCGCGGCAATGACGATCCCGACGACGAAAAGGTATCGATCGATCGATACGGAAACGACCCGCGGGGTATGGTCATTATCTCGCCCGACGGCTGGATGAATGCCTCACTAAGCCACGGCGACAGACCGCCGCTCACCGGCGACCCCGCCTGGCACACCGATGCGCCGGAGTCCGACCGGCTGACCGCGTTCGACACGTATATCTCCTACGGCGGGCAATGGCGGCTGGAAAACGACACCTTTATCACCAAAGTCGAATTCGCCCTGAATCCCGGCTGGGTGGGCGGCGAACAGAAACGTGGGGTCGAACTTCTGCCCGACGGCGGAATGAAACTGCTGCTGTCCCGCAAATGGCCAGACGGCCAGGTCGTCAACGCCTGGGTCCAGTGGCGCAGGGCCTGAAAGAGGCAATTAGACCTTTAGTTTTTCAGTTTCCAGCCCCGGGCAAACGCCTGGTGACAAATCGTCCAGAGGATGACGTTAAGTCCGCCCACTACGACAACCCCGACCCACAATGGTGCATCCGACGTTCCTATGAAACCGGCCCGGAACCCATCGATCATGTAGAAAAACGGATTTAGCTGCGCGACCGTTTGCCAGAACGCCGGCAACCGGTCGATCGAATAGAAAGTGCCGGACAGGAACGACAGCGGCGTGATGACGAAATTCGTAATCGACGCCACATTGTCATACTTGTCAGCCCAGATTGCCGTAATCAACCCCAGCAGTGACAGCATCATCGACGCGCCAATGGCATGGAAGATCACAATCCATGGGTTGACGATTTCTATCGGCGTGAACAGCCACATGGCGGAGCCGACCAGCAACCCGACCAGTACACCGCGCGTCACACTGCCCGCGATGAAACCGAACGCCAGTTCCCCCGGTGTTAGGGGTGGCATCAGCAGGTCGACGATGCTTCCCTGAATTTTCAGAATCAGCATGGACGAAGACGTGTTCGCGAAGGAATTCTGGATGATGGCAAATACGATCAGACCAGGCGCCAGAAACACCTCGAACGTTACGTCCTTCACGGTTTCCACCGACCGCCCCAGCGCCAGGGAAAAGACCGCTAGAAACAGGAGCGTCGTTACTACGGGGGCGAACAATGTCTGGAACGCTACTTTCCAGAAACGTTGAACCTCTTTCTGATAGTGAGTCCAAAGGCCGATCCAGTTGACGCGGCCCATGGGTTGAACGGAGGCGGACATTAGAGTTTTCTGCGAAAGCTTGTTGACGGCATCGACCCTGCGTGGGTTTACCACGACTTATTCACCGTCGTCCGCGAAGTTATCGACATTGTCCGTATGCGCCGGGCCTTCCTTCTTTTCCGAAACGTCCCTGCCAGGTTTTTCCCGCGTATCGCGCACCTCTACATTACCAGGCGGCGCAATGCTGGGTTTGTCCTCGCCAAAATAGATCGTCTGGTGCGGGAACGGAATTTCGATGCCAAGCTCGTCGAATCTGCGTTTCATCCGGCGATTGTATTCGCGCCCCACTTCCCATTGTTTGAT
Source organism: uncultured Alphaproteobacteria bacterium (assembly GCA_913047365.1). Lineage (GTDB taxonomy): Bacteria > Pseudomonadota > Alphaproteobacteria > MPNO01 > UBA830 > CAJWUK01. The sequence continues at coordinate 28,804 of CAJWUK010000005.1, forward strand.
CGGTTTTGTGGTCAGCCGAGCCCGGATGATCACGGCAGAATCGGCAAATTTGTCGAGCCCCATGATTTCGATCGGCTTGTTGATGAGGGGGCCGTAATATTCGTCTTCCTGCATTTCCGTACCCAGATCGCGCAGTACGTCGATCACCTCGTCCACGTCTTCGCGATAAGCGACGCCGACGTCGAACACATAGCGCGAGAAATCCTTGGTCTTATTCTCAACCATTTCCACCGAGGAGAACGGGATCATGTGTACATTGCCACCCAGATCGCGAAGCCGGAGGGTGCGGATGTTGATTTCTTCCACGACGCCGGCCTTGTCGTTGACGCGGACGATGTCGCCGACGGCAAACTGATCCTCCGCCAGAATAAAAACGCCGGTAATTACGTCTTTCACCAGGGTCTGTGCCCCAAAACCTATGGCAAGGCCAATCACACCCGCGCCGGCCAGCAACGGCCCGATGTTCACGCCGATCTCAGACAGAACGATAAAGGAGACGATCGTTACCACGACAATCAGAAGCGCCTTCCGCAACAGCGGGAGCAACGTTTTGGCACGGGCACTCAGATTGAAGTCGCCTTGCTCACCCCGGGCGAGGTAACGTTCGATGACGGACGACACCATTTCCCAGAAGACGACTGCGACCACGATGACGAACAGGCTGGAAATCGTGCTGCCCACTACGCGACGGCCAATATCGGTGGCCAGCCAGCCGAAAGAATCGACACCCCACGCTTCAAGAATAGCGAAGACCGCGAGTACAGTGATGATCGTCGAAATGACGGTGTGCAAAATGCCGAAATATCTATTCGACCGGTTAGCGAGACCGGGATACTGGTCCATCACCTCCTGACGAACGCCGAAACCTTTTTTCACCGCGTGCCGCGATCCGATCATCAGGATTTTCGCGGCGAACAGGATCACGATGCTGAGCGCGGTTGCCCGAAAGACAAATTCGAAACCGCCATCGACTTCCAGCGCCCAGACGATGTAAACGGCAACCACATAGATGACGGCGAGGACGTGCCAAATGTCCCCGAGCCGCCGCCGCAGGACGCGAAGCCCAACAAGGCCTGAGGTTTCGGATCCGCGAATCCATCCGGCAACAACCCGCCGGTTCTGTAACAGGAAGATGATCAGCAGCAGGGCCGTCAGCAAGCCGACTATCTTTATCAGCCCCGAATAACCGCCCCGGGGCAGACCCAATAACAACGCGGCCTCCGCGAGGAAATACCCGTAGACGGTGACATTGGTCAGCCGCCTGATCCACAGGACGACATAGTTCGCTGTTTCGTCACCAAGCCGGACGACCCGTAGATTGGTCGCCCGGGGCACGAAGAACATTCGCGCCGCCGCCATGATCGCCCGGGCGATTACGTTTGCGTTGACCAGGGAAATGGCAACCAGACGGGTCACTTCGTCCGGTTCCAGCAACGGAAGGATGACATAGGCTGCGCCGGCAAACGCCGCAACCGGCACGATATCGATGACCGTCCGCGCGAACAGAAACGGTATACGCATCCATATCGAATCCCGTTCCCTGCCTTCGATCGACGTGCGTGTGCGTATAAGCAGTCGTCGTACGATCGCTTCGGCGACCAGCCCCGCGGCCAGAACGATGAGAATTTTCCACAAAACGTCCAGCCAGAGACGTCGGTTGTCCGGAACAGACGACTGACGTTCGACCCATGCAATAAGTTTCGGCGCATCCAAAATTAAAGCGGCGCCTTTGACCAGTTCCTCGCTTACACGGTCAATCCGACCGGAGAGTGCTTCCACCACCCGTCCGCCGACACGTGCGGGGGACTTCTCAACTTTGTCAGCGGCTTCAGCAGTGCCGGCCTTTAACGTTTTCAACCGACCGACGAACCTGGTCCGGGCGTCCGGATCTTCCAGTGTTGAAATCAAATCTTCGACGTCGCCCGCTTTAAGCCCCGCTTCTTCCAGCGCCTTGGCTTCGGCATGCTGAGCCTTTAACGCCGCATTCGCCTGTGCGGACGCAGGCTCAATACTTAGAAAGGCAAAAACTGCGAACAACGGCAGCAGAAAACGAAAACGAAATTTCATAGGGCAACGCGCGTGTCGTGGAGGTATTGTCTCGGCGGAGAACCTATCGCCTTGCGCCCGCAGTGTCACATTTTTTGAAACGCTCTGAGCGCAGGGTATGCTGCCTAAAAAGGTAAGTGTGTATGGACAAGCCTGACAAAATTAATTGCGACGTTCTGGTAATCGGGGGCGGAGGTGCGGGCCTGGCGGCGGCGATAGAGGCGCGTGCAACTAGTGCGTATGTTGTTCTGGTCGAAAAAAACCCGGAACTGGGCGGTACCACCGCCTGGTCGATCGGCTCGTTCACGGCCACCCAAACACCCCAGCAGATTGCCGCCGGCATCGATGACAATCCCGAGGCCCATTTCGAGGACATGCCTAAATTCGCCGGCAAGGATGCGGACCGGGACAACCCGGTCCTCCGCCGGTTGTTCGTCGACAACGCGAATGACACCCTGCAATGGCTGATGTCCCTGGGCGTCGAATTCTTTGGTCCAATGCCCGAGCCGCCCCATACTAGGCCACGCATGCACAATGTATTGCCCAATTCCCGGGCCTATATCCGTCTGCTGAGAGAACACGCCCGTAAGATTGGTGTCGACATTCGCTGCAATGTCCGTGCCCGACGTTTTTCGCTGGAGGGGGACCGGGTAACCGGGATCGACGCGGATGGGCCGGAAGGGCCAATCGGTATTGCGGCAACGGCCACGGTGCTGGCCAGCGGAGATTACGCGGCGAATGCGGATCTGAAGGCCAAATACATCTCCGAAGCGGTATCACGTGTCGATGCCATGAACCCCACTGCCACCGGGGACGGGCACACTATGGCGTTTCCTCTTGGTGCGAAGGTTTTGAACGGCGACGTGTTATCGGGGCCCAATCTGCGGTTCGTTCCCCCGCCGAAGGAAACAATCGACCGCCGCCTACCGCCATCGCGGATCGCCACCAAAATAATGAAATTTGGCTTAACCTATGCACCCGGATGGTTGTTGCGACCCTTCGTGCTTCGCTTCACCACGACGTCCATGGCGCCGGAACTGGACTTTTTCCGCAACGGAGCGCTGCTGGTCGATAAAACGGGTCAGCGGATCGATGCCCCTGCTCAGGAACTGGGCCTTCGCACCGCGGAACGGCCCGACAAAATCGGCTACGTCATTCTCGATGCCAAGCTGGCGCAACGTTACTCGAAGTGGCCGGACTTCATCGCTACCGCGCCAGGCGTTGCCTATGCCTATCTGGCCGATTTTCGCAAAACCCGCCCGGATCTGTTTCGCCGCACCGATACCATCGAAGACCTGGCCAGCATGCTAGGCATGGAAACCAAAACGCTTCGCCGGTCGGTGGATCAGCACAACGGGTTGAGAGAGGACGGCGGGCTAACCGACGGTCCGTTCTTTTCACTGGGCCCGGCTAAGAGCTACATCGTGCTGACCGACGGCGGCCTTGCCGTGGACGAGAACCTGCGGTTGCTCGGTCATGGTGATACACCTGTTCCCGGCCTGTGGGCGGCCGGATCGGCCGGGCAGGGCGGACTGTTGCTGAAAGGCCACGGACATCACATTGGCTGGGCCTTCACGTCGGGGCGCATCGCGGGCCGTAACGCGGCTGCATCTTTAGGTCGCAACGGTTGATGATTCCAGCGCCACAGGCCTAGGTTTCAGGGTCTTAGTCTTAGCAGCGGATAACCTAACTATGGCCGACCAAGGTTCCGACATCGAAATCGCGCGTGCCGCGACCCTGCAACCGATTACTGAGATCGGGACCAAGCTGGATATTCCGGCCGATGCCCTGCATCTTTACGGGGCCAACAAGGCCAAGATCGATTACGAATTTCTGAACGACATTGCGGAACGGCCCCGCGGCAAACTGATCCTTGTCACCGCGATCACGCCGACACCAGCAGGCGAAGGCAAGACAACGACGACGGTGGGGCTCGGCGACGGGTTGAACCGGATCGGCAAGAACGCGATGATCTGCATTCGAGAACCGTCCCTTGGCCCCTGCTTCGGCCTGAAGGGTGGAGCGGCGGGCGGGGGATACGCGCAGGTGGTGCCCATGGAAGACATCAACCTGCATTTTACCGGCGACATGCACGCCATCGGTGCTGCTCACAATCTCCTGTCGGCAATGATCGACAACCACATGTACTGGGACAACAACCTGCGCATGGATTCACGCCGAGTGTCCTGGCGGCGTGTGGTCGATATCAATGACCGCGCCCTGCGAGATATCTCGGTGGGCCTGGGCGGCATTGCCAACGGCTTTGCCCGGGAAACCGGGTTCGACATTACCGTGGCATCAGAAATCATGGCGATATTCTGCCTGGCGACATCGCTGGAGGACCTGGAACGGCGGATCGGCAATATCGTGGTCGGCCAGACCCGAAAACGGGAAAATATCACCGCCGGACAACTGGAAGCCGACGGCGCCATGGCAGTACTGCTGAAAGACGCCCTGATGCCAAACCTTGTACAGACGCTGGAAAACAACCCTGCCTTCGTCCATGGCGGGCCGTTCGCCAACATCGCCCATGGCTGCAATACCGTGATGGCGACCGAAGCCGCCTTACGTCTGTCGGATTATGTGGTGACGGAGGCTGGTTTCGGGGCCGATCTGGGGGCGGAGAAATTCTTCGACATCAAGTGCCGAAAGGCCGGGCTCGCCCCCGATGCCGCCGTCATCGTCGCCACCGTGCGTGCCCTGAAAATGCATGGCGGTGTTGCCCGGGACGACCTAGGAACGGAAAATGTCGGCGCGGTGAGAGAAGGCCTTTCCAACCTGAAGCGTCACATCGAAAACATCAAAAAATTTGGCATCGCCCCTGTGGTCGCCATCAACCGTTTCATCACCGACACCGATGCGGAAATCATGGCCATCGCAGAAGCCGCCGGCGAAACGGGCGCGGAGACAGTGGAGTGCACCCATTGGGCGGATGGCTCCGCCGGTACAGAGGCGCTGGCGCACAAGGTGGTCGAGATCGCGGATAGCGGCACATCTAATTTTGCGCCGATCTATCCGGACGGGATGGGCCTGTTCGACAAGATCAACGCCGTCGCCAAAGAGGTCTATCGCGCGTCGGAAGCTACCGCGAACAAGAACCTGCAGGACCAGTTGAAACGATGGGAAGACGATGGGTATGGAGATCTTCCCGTCTGCATGGCGAAAACCCAATACAGCTTTTCCACCAACCCGGACCTGAAAGGCGCGCCGGTCGATCACACCGTGCCCGTCCGTCAGGTACGACTGTCCGCAGGCGCCGAGTTCGTCGTCGCCATCTGCGGCGACATCATGACCATGCCGGGCCTGCCCCGCGTGCCCGCTGCGAATTCGATCCGTTTGGGTGACGGCGGTCGGGTGGAAGGTTTGTTCTGACGGTTACTTCCGGCACACGGCGAAATGAGACTGTCAGGAAAGGGACCCGACGCCAAATGACCTGAAAGCCCCATTCCCCGGCGTGGTCAAATACCCTAAACCCTCCTTATGGCTATAGCCCCTAACGCAACCGACGACAACGTCGCGGAGCCGCCGCATCCCTATCGCTGGGCGATGCTGTGGGGCGTCTGGCTGCTGTATTTTGCGTTTGCGCTCGCGATCGCGTCGATGGCGCCCCTGGTCTATAAACTGATGGCAGATCTGAACATGCACCGGGGCGAAATGGGCACGGTGCTGGCGGCGTGGCAGCTTACCTATATCTTCTGCTCGGTGCCCTGCGGCGGATTGCTCGACCGGTTCGGTCCCCGGCGGATGATGTTCGTCTCCGTGCTTGTGATTGCCGCCTCCGTCGCCCTTCGGGGAATCGCATCCGACTACGTCACCCTTTTGCTGGCGGTGATGGTGTTCGGACTTGGCGGTCCGCTGATTTCGTCCGGTGCGCCGAAGGTGGTCAGCCTTTGGTTTACCGGCAAGGAGCGCGGACTTGCCATGGGCATCTATTTCACAGGAAATGCGACCGGCGGCATCGTTGCCGTGGCGCTGACCAACAGCGTGTTTCTGCCCGCCGTCGGCGGCGACTGGCGCGACCTGATGAGCGTGTTCGCCCTGTTCGTCATTGCCATCGGCGTAGTCTGGATGGCGATCAGCGCACATCCCGCAAGCCGCGACATGGAGGCGAAACTGTCGGCTGAGGTAAAGCGGCGGTCGCGTGACGTTTTTCTGGAATTGGTATGCGATCCCGTGGTGCGGCTGGTCCTGCTAATGGGGCTGTTCATTCTGTTTTTCAATCACGGCATGAACCACTGGCTGCCGGATCTGCTACGGTCCTATGGAATGACACCGTCGGAGGCCGGCTACTGGGCGGCGATCCCGACCCTCTTCGGTATGGTGGCGTCGCTGTCGTTGCCGCGCATGGCGACACCCGACAAACGCTTTGCTATTTTGCTAGGCCTTTTTTTGTGTGCTGCGGCAGCTACATTGATGGTTTGGTCGGCGTCGGGGCCGTTGCTCGCCATCGGACTGGTATTACAGGGCATGTGCCGCGGCGCGATGACATCCATTTCCATCTTACTGCTGATTGAAAGCGGTGACGGCAATACTAGTCGCGTCGGCGCAGCCAGCGGGCTATATTTTTCAGTCGGCGAGGTTGGTGGCGTGCTGGGGCCGATGTCGATGGGCGCACTTGCCCATACGACCGGCGATTTCGACGCCTCGCTGTTCATGATGTTCGGCGTTGCGTGTCTGTTGATGCTGATATTGTTCCGTCTGCGGACGGTGCAGGGGCGCATCGCAACGTGATAGGTTGACCACAATAAAGGGGAGAAACAGCATGACCGATATCGATCTCAGCGGCACCACCGCCATCATTACCGGCGGGGGCCGCGGCCTCGGCCGGTCGATGGTGTTCGCGCTGGCCGGCGCGGGCGCGAACGTGACCGCCGCCATGCATATCGAAGACGACATCGAAGCGGAGACAAAAGACCTGCCCGGTACCGTGAAGGCGATGATCGCGGACATCCGCGATCCCGACGCCTGTGCAAAGATCGTCGCCGATACCGCATCGGAATTCGGCGGCGTGGATGTGATGGTCAACAACGCTGGCGTCGGCATGCTGCTGGTGTCGGACACGTTCAACCGTACGCCGACTAGGTTCTGGGATGTGAAACCCGAAACCTGGGCACAGATCATCGAAACCAACGTGACTGGCGGGTTCCAGATGGCGCGCGAAGCGGTCACCCACATGCTGGACAAGGGCTGGGGCCGCATCGTCAATGTCACGACTTCCATACACACCATGCAGCGGGCGGGTTTTTCGCCCTACGGCCCGTCCAAGGCGGCGATGGAAGCGACCACAAGCTGCTGGTCCGAAGACCTGGAAGGCACCGGTGTGAGCTGCAACATCCTGATCCCGGGCGGTGCGGCGGATACCAACCTGCTGCCTGGCAATCCGGGCGATCCGGGGCGGTCGGGTGCCGACGGCATGCTTGTGGACCCGGTGGTCATGCGAGCGCCCATTGTCTGGCTGGCATCAAAACAGTCCGACGGCTGGAACGGCAAGCGATTTATCGGTCGTCTGTGGGACGAAAGCCTGCCCACCGACGAAGCCGCCGCGGGATGTTCCGCCCCCGCCGGGTTCGGAGACCGGTTGTAGCCGCGTATCGCCAATACCGATAAACCATGTCGAATGTCATCCCGGCCATGTGCCGGGATCCAGAAACCTTTTGAACAAAAGCCTGAACCCCGGTACAGGCCCGGGGTGACAGCGAGGGACTGCGGTATCTGAATGGAAACCTGGGTCGCCATAACGGTCACGGCGGCGTTCCTGCAGAACGTCCGCTCGACCCTGCAGAAATACCTGAAAGGCAAGATTGGCACGACGGGGGCGACCTTCGTGCGGTTCGGCTTCGGCCTGCCGTTCGCGTTTCTGTTCTTGGCTATCCTTTATTACGCGATGGGCTATCCCCTGCCTGCCCTCCACTGGCAATTCGCGGGATGGATTGTGCTGGCGGCGATGGCGCAAATTTTCGCCCAGGCCCTTCTGATCCATTTGTTCAGCTATCGCAATTTCGCGGTGGGTACGGCCTATTCCCGCACCGAACCGGCGCAGGCGGCCCTGTTTGGCCTGGTGTTCCTGTCCGAAACCGTATCCTGGGTGGTGCTGATCGCCATCGGAATATCAGTGGCGGGGGTGATGCTGATTTCCGTCGCGCGCACGGAATTGCGGCCCAGCGCGCTGGTCACATCGCTGGCCACCCGCAGCGTGGCCATCGGCCTGTGTTCGGGAACCTTCTTCGGCATCGCCGCCGTCGGATACCGCGGGGCGTCGCTGTCGCTGGGTGGGCCGAACTTTCTGATGCAGGGCGGGGTTACGCTTAGCGCCGCGATCACCTTTCAGACCCTCGTCATGCTGGTCTTCATGGCGATCCGCGATCCCGGTGAGATAAAGCGCATCGCCGCCGCCTGGAAACCTGCGCTGGCGGTTGGTTTCGTGGGCGCCAGCGCCTCATTCGGCTGGTTCACGGCCATGACGCTGGAAAAAGCCGCCGTGGTAAAGGCGGTGGCGCAGGTTGAAATGCTGTTCACCTTCGCCTCCACCTATTTCATTTTTCGCGAACCGATCAATCGTCTGGAAGTCGGCGGCTGTATCGCCATCGTCGCCGGTATTCTGCTTCTGCTGCTTGCCTGAGCGCGTGCTTGCACGCCGGACGAGCGGGCGGTACACAAATCCTTGTATTGAACCTGCTATCGCGGGATCGCACCGGCTCTCTCCCCCTCCCGGCCACCCAGTAGGATCATCCCGTGGATAGCCGGGAGGGGAAGAAAGCTGGCGCCGACAAATTGTGGCGCTCCGCAAAGCGCATCGCAAAAACAAAAGGGTATTGGGATGACCAAATTCGGAATTGGACAGGGTGTACCGCGCTGGGAAGACCCTCGGCTGCTGCGCGGCGGTGGACGCTATTCGGACGACCTGAACCGGCAGGGCCAGGTTTACGGCCATGTTCTGCGGTCCCCCCATGCCAACGCCAAAATTCTATCGATGGATACCTCGACCGCCGCCGGCATGCCGGGCGTTATGGGCGTCTGGACGGGCGAAGATTATGCCGCCTCCGGCCTCGGCAACATTCCCTGTGCGGTACCGCGTCAGAAAGCGGACGGATCGCCCATGTTCCTGCCGCCGAATGGGGCGCTGAGAAAAGACGCTGTGAAAATGGTCGGGGATCCGGTGTGCTGGGTCGTCGCCGAAACGCCTAAACAGGCGCAAGACGCCGCGGAGGCGATCTTTGTGGACTACGAGGAAATACCATCGGTTACCGGCACCGGCCACGCTCTGGACAAGGGCGGTGCAACCGTCTGGGATGAAGCGCCCGACAATGTGTGCTTCGTATTCGAGATGGGCGACAAGGAAAAGACCGACGCCGCCTTCGAAAATGCACACCACGTCACCAGCCTGGATGTCGATATCAGCCGAGTGTCGGTCGCGCCGATGGAACCGCGCGCCTGTATCGGCGAATACGACGCATTCGACGAACGCTACACGCTTTATACCGGCACACAGGGTCCGCACGGTGTACGCCAGGCGATGGCCGAACCTATTTTAAAAGTGCCGCAGAACAAGCTACGCGTGGTGTCGGAGGACATGGGCGGTGCATTCGGCATGCGGTCGGGGCCGTATCCGGAAAACATACTGGTTCTGTGGACGGCGAAACTTCTTGGCCGCCCGGTGAAGTGGACCGGCGACCGGACCGAAGCTTTCCAGTCGGACGACCAGGCGCGGGACAATCTGTCTACGGTCGAACTGGCGCTGGACGAAGACGGCCACTTCCTCGGTCTTCGCGTGACCACGGTGGCAAATCTAGGGGCCTATCTGACGTTGCTGGGGCCGCATTCGGCGACGAACAATCTGGGCTCTCTGTCCAACACATATAAAACCCCGGCCATCTACACCCACGTAACGGGCGTGTTCACCAACACAAATTCCACCGGCCCCTATCGTGGGGCGGGTCGACCCGAAGCGGTGTATTGCGTTGAACGGGTGATCGACACAGCCGCCCGCGAAATGGGCATCGACGCCGCGGAACTTCGCCGCCGCAATCTGATACCGGCGATCAGCGAACCTTTCAGCACCGGTTTCCTGTTCACATACGATTCCGGTGAGTTCGAAAAGAACATGGACGGCGCGCTCGGCATGATCGGCTATGACGACTTTGCAGGCCGCCGGGCCGAAGCCAAAAGTCGGGGTAGGCTGCGCGGCATCGGCATCGCCAATTGCATCGAACAATCAGCGGGCGGCCCGCCGGAGTGGGCGCAGATCCGGTTCGATCCGTCCGGCACGGTGACCCTGATCATGGGCACCCACAATCACGGTCAGGGACATGAAACGATTTTCCGCCAGATGCTGGCGGACATGCTGGGCTTGGAATTCGAACAGGTCCGACTGGCCCAGGGCGATTCCGATGTGTCGATGATGGGCACCGGCACCTTCGGTTCGCGGTCGTCCGGCGTGGGCGGGGCATCGATCCAGTTGGCGGCAGAGAAGATCGTCGACAAGTGCAAGACCCTGGTATCGCACCATCTGGAAGCCGCCGTCGAAGATATCGAATTCGCCGATGGGACGTTCACCGTGGCCGGCACCGACAAGACCATGAGCCTGATGGACGCCGCCAAGCATGCGCACAACTTCATGACCGCGCCGCCGGGCTTCGAACTGGGGCTAGACGAATGGGCTGCCTGGTCTCCCCCGGCACCGACCTTTCCCAATGGCTGCCATGTGGCGGAGGTCGAAATCGACCCGGACACCGGCGAGACCGATATCGTGCGATACTGCATGGTCGACGACGTCGGCACGATCATTAATCCGCTGCTGCTGGCCGGCCAGGTGCATGGCGGCGCGGTGCAGGGCATCGGCCAGATCATGTGCGAAAACATGGTTTGGGATGACGATTCCGGCCAGATGGTGTCCGGCTCGTTCATGGATTACACCATGCCGCGTGCGGATGACTGCCCCAGCTTCGAAATGGACGAAAACGAAGTACCGACCCCGACAAATCCGATGGGGATCAAGGGCGCTGGCGAAGCCGGATGCGTCGGCGCCATGCCGGCGGTAATGAACGCCATATGCGACGCGATGGCGAGCCGGGGCGTGAGGACATTCGATATGCCCGCGTCGCCCAACCGCATATGGCAGGCATTTCAGACTGCGCAAACACAACAAGCAGCGGAATAAGGGATAAAATCATGGAATTCGATAACAGCTTTGACGTACCGCTTCCGCCCGATCAGGCATGGAAAACCCTGATGGACATCGAGAGCATCGCCCCCTGCATGCCGGGGGCGGAGCTGACGGAAATCGTCGATGACAAAACATTCAAGGGAAAGGTGTCAGTTCGCCTTGGACCGGTCGCGCTGACATTCCAGGGGACGGCTTCGTTCGAAGACGTCGACGAGGCCGCCCACAAAGCATCTGTAAAAGCACAGGGAGCCGATGCAAAGGGTCGCGGCGGCGCCAATGCTAATGTCGGTTTCCACCTCGAGCCGTCGGACGCGGGTTCGACCGTGAAAATCCACACCGATCTGCAGCTTTCGGGATCGGTAGCCCAGTACGGCCGGGGCGCGGGCATGATCCAGGATCTGGCCAGCCAGATCATCGGCCAGTTCGCGGATAATCTGTCAAAGCAGATAGAAGCGGATCAACCGGCAGTAACCCCCGATGCTGCACGGGACACGTCTGAGGCTTCTCCGGCCACCGCACCGCCACCGCCGCAAGCCGCCGCACCGGCACAGGTCGGTGGCATGGCGTTCAAGGTGCTGTGGAACCAGATCGTCCGGTCGATCAAGGGGCTCTTCGGCGCGAAGAGTTAATTCAGCGGCCCGGAAGGGCCCGCCTCTTCCATCTGCGGACGTTCCGACGTTGGACCCGCCTGATGGTGGACCATCTTCCACACCCGGCCTTCGTGTACAAACACATTTGTCGCCACCAGAAAATTCCCGGCTATTTCTTCGAAACAGACAACGTAGGCCGTTTCGCCGCAGATTTGCGCGCGGGCATCATGGCAGAGAATTGGTGGTGAGTTCGGGTTCCGTATAATCGCCATCCAGCTCTCGATCACCTCTTCGCGACCGAAGAGAGGTCCCCAGCCGGGATGAAGGCAGGCGACCGGCGCCGTTTCCGACCACAGCGCCTCCATTGCCGCCTCATCGCGATCTGCAAACGCTCGGTAAAACGCCTCATTGGCGAACAAAACTGCGTCGGTATCGGACATAACGGTCTTTTTTACCCTGTATTCGGATCGTTGAAAATGTGCGTTTCTTATTGATCGTTCGATATCTAAGTATGGGTTGACCCTGAAAAGCGCGGCCAATACGATTGCGTCAACTATAATTTCGCCGGATCAATCCGGCTGGCTTCAACAAGGGAGAGAACTCCATGAAACTTCGCAACGTTACAATTGCGGCCGCTGTACTCGCCGTCGCACTGCCGACAGCCGCATCGGCGCAGAAGATCACCATCAAATACCTGACAGCCTGGGACAACCGCGTCCAGGGGACGCCCAAAATCGCCTATCGTTTTGGCGACATGGTGAAAAAAGCGACCAACGGCAGGATTACGTTCAAGTTCTCCGGTCCCGAGGTAATCAAGTCTCGCCAGCAATTCCAGCCGACACAGCGCGGGGTTTTCGACATGAATTTGTCGGTAGCGCCCTACTACATCGGTACGACCGGCGTAACCATGGCTGCCTTCGCTATGCCGGGCACCACCGAAGATTGGAGGAAAAAAGGATACTGGGATTATTTCGACAAGGAAATGAACCGGTTTAACCAAAAAATGATTTCCCATGTTCTGGGCGGCACCGGTCCGGACGTCTTTCATGTAATGCTAAAGCGGCCTTTATCCAAAGGGGCACTCCCTCTTAAAGGCCGGAAAATTCGCGCCAATGGGTTTTACAAACCGGTTATCGAACCTCTTGGGGGTTCGATGGTGAACCTAAACGGCGGTGAAATCTATTCCGCGCTTCAGAAAGGCGTTGTCGAAGGGGCGGCCTGGCCGGTCCAGGGCGCAATCGACTTCAAATGGTACGAACAGGCCAAATATATGATGCGCCCGCGTTTCGGAATGTCGCCTTATACGGTGACGATGAACATGGACCGCTTCAAGAAACTATCCAAAGCGGATCAAACACTAATGTTGAAACTTGGCCGGGAGATAGAACGGCTAGCACCGGACGACTTTGCTAAGGCGACCGAGGATGAGATCGTCGAATTGAAAAAGCGCGGTGTTAAGGAAACTCACCTAGACCCCGAGGTCTACAAGAAGATGAATGCTGGTTTCATTAAAGGTGTTTGGAATTTCGCAATTAACTTTAACAAAAAATCTAAGCCACGGGTCCAGAAGCTTTATGAAATGGCAAAAGCCAATGGTGACGCACCCGCAAGCCTGAAATAGACAGGTAAATAACTAACTAAGTAGCCGAGCGATGGCGGTCATTAAAGGCTTCTGCCGTGTCCACGACGGTATATCCGATTTCGGATATATCGTCGGGGCGCTCGGGCTCGCTTCCATGGCAACAATGTATTGTTACGAGGTTCTTACTCGCTACTTTCTAGGGGTTGCAACAGATTGGGCAAACGACGCCTTTTCTAACGTTCTCTTAATTACGATTTTTGCAATGGTACCTCATGCGACCCGTATGGGGCAGCATGTTTCAATTACTTTAATAACCGAATTGGTGCCTTCATCGCAGAAAGTACTGAAAATTTTTACGGGAATTTTTGGGATAGCCGTTTGCCTTTTAGCGGCTTGGATGAGCTTCGAAGAGAACCTCCGGCATATCGAACTTGAAATCGTAACGGAACAGAATCGTCCCGTCCCCAAGATCTGGATGTCCTTTTGGCTGACCTTTGGATTTTTCTTCTCCGCTTTTTATTTTCTGCGGGCGATGTTTAACTCCGACGCCACCAAACCGGTGTCTTGGATCACTCCGGGACGTAGGGCCTTGCAAGGCGGAGAAGTGGAGCAGACCGTCTGATGGAATGGTACTGGATACTGACGATTGGCCTGTCCCTGCTGGTTCTTCTGTTCCTGACCGGTGCCCCTATATTTCTCGCCTTTTTTATCATTATTTGTAGCGGTGTCGTCTTTATGTTGGGACCGGCGGCATTCGGCATGGTGTCAAATTCAGTATACGAAACGGCAACAACAGCGTCCTTAGGAACCGTTCCACTATTCATTCTTCTCGGAGAAATTCTCTTTAGATCGGGTTGCATGGAAGTGCTGCTCGACTCTATCGATAAGCTGGTCGGTCGTATCAAGGGCCGTCAGTACGTGCTGTCAATTTCTCTCTCTACAGTTCTTGGCGCGCTCTCGGGCTCAGCAATTGCGGTGGGAGCCATGCTGGGTCGGTCGCTTCTACCCATCATGCGGGAACGCGGTTACGACACCAGGTTATCCATCGGTACCATATTGGCGGGCGCCTGCCTTGCCCCAATAATTCCACCTTCAATCCTGGCCATCATAGTGGGTACCCTGGCCGATGTTTCCATTGCATCGCTGCTGATTGCCGGGGTGTTGCCAGGACTTATGTTGTCAGGCCTTTTCATCGCAGCCTGCCTGATCAAAGTGAAAATCGACCCAAGTCTCGCGCCGCTGGAAGAAGATGTTGAGAAGATCAGCCTACTTGGAAAGCTGAAAGCTGTAGCCGGATTGCTGCCATTCTCCGTTATCATTTTTATGGTGATGGGGCTGATCATGTTGGGTGTCGCCACACCGTCAGAGTCTGCTGCAACCGGTGTGCTTGGGGCAATTTTGACCGCAGCCTATTACCGGAGACTTAATTTCAAGATGTTGTTCGAAGCCGTGGGCGAAGCTGCTCTGCTCGCCTGCGTGGTCCTACTAATCTTGTGTTCTGCGGTTATGTTCACGCAACTTCTCGCCTTTACGGGTGCGACATCGGCCCTCACCGAGGTCGTCACATCTTTGGAGGTAAACCGATGGGTCATGTTCTTTATCCTGATGGCCCTACCCTTCGTGCTTTGCATGTTTATAGACCAGCTGGGTCTAATGCTGATCGTAGTACCTATATATCTGCCGATCCTGAAAGCTTTAGAGTTCGATCCAGTGTGGTTCTGGCTATTGTTTCTCCTGAACATCACATTAGGTGCGATCACACCGCCCTTCGGCTATGTTATGTTTGCGGTTAAGGCGGCCGCACAGGACGTATCAATGGGTGAAATTTTTAGCGCCTCCTGGCTCTTCGTGGGGCTTACACTGATAGGCATGTTCATCATGACGGTGTTCCCTGAGATCGTCACGCTTCTGCCCGACTGGGCCAATTCCCTGGCCAACGACACCGGTTAGAACGGCTTTTCCGACGCTCGCGAGAAACCCCGGTTGAAACCGAAAACCGGGGTTTTGTTTTTGCTCTTTATCGAAGCTGCGTCAACGAAGCTGCACGCCTTCGTTCTCGCCGTCGAGGAAGATGTTCGGTTTCAGGAACATAGATAGGATCAGTGCCCCGTCCTCGGTCCAGGCATCGTGCCGGCTGCCAGCCGGCCGCCAGACGTAATTCCCGGCCGTCACCGTGCCTTCATCATCAGTCAGCGAGCCTTCAATCACGAAAGTCTGTTCCAGCGCGACATGTTCATGGAAGGTCAGCTTCGAGCCCGGCGCCCATTTGAACAGCGCCGTCATCATACCGGTATCCTCATCCTCCATCAGGACCTTCATTTCGATCCCGTCGCAGGGCGTCGGCTTCCAGAGAATATCGTCCACCTCCACGAAGCGGGAAGCCAGATCGGGCAGTTCTTCATGCCCTTTGAACAGCGGTGTAACGACGGCCATAACGTCCTCCAAGTAATCTATCGGGAACAGTGTGCTACCTGCCCCCGGGGACCGTCAAGCGGCAGCTTTTACCGCCAGGCTTATCTGTTCGATACGCCGATGATCCGCACCATCAAAGCCGCCCAGCACGGTTAGTTGGGGATTGTCCCGAAACAGCCTGGAAAGGACCTGACATGCTGAGACACAGAAGCTATGCCTTGCCATGCGGGTTTGCCGTGGTTCGATTGATCGGCGGCGTCTCGAAAGGCGGTTGCCGGGGGGCCGCCTGACCGTCTAGGCCGCGTCCGCGAACGCGGCTTCCGGCGGCTGCCCGGCAACGGTGGTCCGCCGCAACACTCGGCTCATCGACGGGTCGAACCAGGTGCGCGCATGCAGCGTGCACAGATTATCCCACATCACCAGATCGCCCGGCGTCCAGACATGCTCATAGCTATGGGCCGGATCTTCCAGCACTTGGAATAGGCCTTCCAGTAGGGCATCACTTTCAGCACGGTCAATGCCGACGATATGATCCGTCATCAACCGGTTCACATACAGGACTTCGCGCCCTGTTTCCGGGTGACGAATGACGACCGGATGGGCATAGCGCGGTGCGTCGGGCGAGCTCTCGTTGGTCTTTACGGTCGCGTTGGCGTCATAATCATAGACGTTGAGCGCTTTCAGCCCACTAAGGCGTTCCTTGGTTGCGGAATCCAGAGAATCATATGCCTGATATGCGTTTGCGAATTTCGTGTTACCGCCCTCCGACGGAATTTCAATCGCAAACAGGATCGTCGCCCGGGACGGCGTTTCGTAATAGCACTGGTCGGTGTGAAACTGCATCTCCCCATCCGGCAGCACGCCATCCATACCGTCGACCTTTTTGTTGGCGACATACATGAAATTCTGCGGCCCTTCATCCACGACCTTCACTGTCCTCACTTCCTGACGCGGGCCGAACCATTCGGTGAACGCAATCTGGTCGTCGCCTGAAAGGTTCTGGCCGGGGATGACAATGACGAAGTTGTCGAGCCATGCCCGATGAATATCCTTCATCACAGCATCGTCCAGCCCACCGCGCAGATCGACGCCGCTAATCCTGGCGCCTGCCGCTTCTGAAAGTCGTTCAACCGAGATCCCCATAATGCATCTCCGATAAATTACTTTGGTATCTAAGTTTTATTCTACTTTGGGAGTTTGCCCTGCGTCAAAAAAATCCCTATTCGGCGGCCTCACCGCGAACGGTCCGGCCGGTTTCACTGTTTCCGCGGGCCAAATCGGTCCAGTCCGCCGATTTTGGGATCACGGTATCCGGCACAGCGACAACGTTCGAATAATCTTCCACGGTCAGACCGAGTGGATTTCCTCCGGCCTCATTGAGCGCCACTGAGTCCAGGAGGCGCCGGCGCAGACGGATCACGGCTTCGTCGCTGGGAACAAGGTATTCCTTTGTGCGGTCCACGATGGGCGTCATCGACATGGCGATAACCGAATCTTCCTGCTCGATCCCAGCAAAACCCGACCAGTTGCGGTCCATGCTATCCCGATCCTGCCCGAGACGGTCATTCCAACTGGCCTGGAAATCGCATCCTTCATAGGTCCAGAACCGCAGATCGGCGAGACCCATGGTGTCGATGATAACGTCGCGGTCCTGCGGACCGGACCCGTGAAAGACAAGATAGGTCGCCGTCATTTCGTCGGTCATCGGTATTTCGAAAACATAGAACTGGAACGCGTTTGCGGGAATGATGCGCCCGGCAGGGAACATCACCGGCGTAATGCGCACGCTCCACGCGGGATCGCCGTTTTCGTCCTGCCCGGTATCGCGCAGGGCCGCATACTGGAAACCATAGGCCGTGTCTTCAATGCCCAGATCGGGCGTTTCCTCGAACACGGTAGACGACATGTACATGCCCGCCTTGCCGTCTTCGCCGTAGTCACCTGCCTCCCCCCCCCAACCCTTGCCGCCATCTTGATTAGTCTTGCCGTCAACAAAAGCAGAATCCTTCCAGCCCGGATTCATCATGTTCATATGCAGAATGCCGACATGGGCGGAATCGACCCCGCCCTCATAGAGCTGCAAATAATTCGCCGGGTTATTGATGCGCAGAACGACATAATTTTCCGAGGGCGCGTCAAACCAGCCATATTTCTGGAACGGCGGCTGTTGCGCCGGATCGCCGATATAGGTCCAGATCATGCCGCCCGCCTCAATCACGGGATAGGACGGCTGTTTGATCTTTTCGCGCACGTTGGCGGATTTGTGGTTCGGTGTTTCCACAATGGTGCCGTCGCAGGTGAACTTCCAGCCATGCAGCAGACAGCGTAGCCCACCCTCTTCGTTCCGGCCCAGCGCCAGCGAAGCGCGGCGATGGACGCAGAATTCGTCCAGCACGCCGAGATTGCCGTCGGTATCACGGAACACCACCAGATGTTCGCCTAGAAGCTGCGTTCGCAGGGGTGCGCCATCCGGTGCCGCCACCTGATGCGCCGATGCTACCGGCAACCAGAACCGCCGCATCATCCGACCCATCGGCGTATCCGGCCCGGTGCGGGTAAGGGTTTCGTTTTCCTCAGCGGTCAGCATTCCCGGATCTCCCTACTCTGCCGCCTGAACGGCCTCTCCCGCACCCTCCGCGTTGATCATGCCATCCAGCAGACGAATGGCCTGAAGCGCGGCACCATCATGATTAATATCAATGCGATCAGGCGTGACCCCGGAGTCCATGTTCGCCTGCTGATGCCCGATGATCCAAAGATCTTCGGAAAACGCTTCATGCGTCGTGTCGACAAACAGGTCGGATATCCAATCCTCGTCGGTGCGGAAATTGCGGGCCTGCGCCCAAAAATAATGCGTCGTCTTATCGGTTTCCGGGGTGATGGCATTCAGGTTCCAGTAACCGAAACCCTGTGACCGGTCGCCGTCGATGGCTCCGGTATTGGCGCGGGCGGCGCCGACATCCAACTTGACGAAGGCGGGTGGCGTCCAGGTTACGTGCTGCCAGCGGTCTACATGTTCGTTGACCTCGAACCGACCAAGCTTCTGGAACATGCTCGACACTGGCGAATCCATGATCCACCGGGTCAGCGTAACGTGGCGTTCACCCCGATCGAAATTCATCTGCGCCTCAGCGACGGCATCGGTGCCCAGCGTCTTCGCATGAACGTAGGACAGATGAGACAGTTCCAGCAGGTTTTCGATCAGCAACTTGTAATTCGCCTTCAGATGCATGCGTTCGCCCTTGGCCCTCCAGCCAGGCGCATCCATCCAGTGGAAATCCTCAATATC
>CAJWUK010000006.1 GCA_913047365.1 uncultured Alphaproteobacteria bacterium
TGCGTATGGCCGACGCCAGCATAATCGCGCCCACCGATTTCCTCCGCCTTCCGATTACTGCTGGGCTTGGTTTCGCTCTGTTCGGCGAGGTGCCGGAAATCTGGGTGTGGATCGGAGGCGGTATTATCTTTCTCAGCACCTGGTACATAGCGGCCCGCGAAAGCCGGCTCGAACGGAAGCGGGAAGAAAAAAATCTGAGGGGTCCGGTGGATGAGTAATCCGGTGCGACTCTGGTTCGCGGCCCGACCCGCCAGTGTGCGCGGCATGATCTGGTGCCTGCTGGCGGCAGTCGCCTTTATGTTTATGGTGATGATCGTCCGCCACCTTTCCGCCTATTTCAACGCGGGTGAATTGGCTTTCTGGCGAGCATTGTTCGGCCTAGCGCTAATGGTGCCGGTCTTTTCACGGACCGGATCGGCGCTGTTCCGCACCGATAGGTTCGGCATGCATTTGTTCCGCAATCTGATGCACTTCGTGGCAATTGCGGGCTGGTACTACGCCATATCCGGCATCAATTTGTCGGTGGGCATGTCGCTGCAGATTTCGGTGCCGTTGATCACCATCGTGCTCGCCATCATCTTCCTGCGGGAAAAGGTGGATGCCGCCCGCTGGATCTCTGCGGTGCTTGGGTTCGCCGGCGTGCTGATCATCCTCCGGCCCGGCGTCGAACCGGTGACACTTTTCGCCGTCGCGGCGCTGGTGTCCGCGGCTGGCTATGCCGGCGCGAACATCGCTACCAAGTTGCTGATGCCGGGGTCCAGCAGCGATACCATTGTGTTTTATATGAACCTGATCCATTTGCCGCTCGCTTTCGGCACGGCGATGCTCATGGGCGGGTTGGGCGTTCCCTCCCTCGAAAAACTGCCCTGGCTGGTGGGGCTCGGCGCCTCGGCCACATTGGCGCATTGGCTGCTGGCACAGGCGCTGGGCGCGGCGGATGCCAGCCTAGTCATAATCGGCGATTTCACGAAGCTGCCGCTGGTCACGTTGGGGGCTATCCTGTTTTTCGGCGAGGCGCCCGTGGTCTGGGCATGGGTCGGCGGGGCGGTTATCTTCGCAGCTACGTTCTACACCGTGCGCCGCGAAGCCCGTGCCGCGCGGACAACCTCTTCACGTTACACCTAGGATAGTCCGGAACCCCTCTCGATGGCAGAAGCGTCCCAACCGGCCGAAGCGGGCCAGGAGAATGCTATTCTTGCGGCCTGCTGGGTGCTGGGCACGGCCGCGTCGTTTATCCTGATGATGATCGCGGTGCGCGAACTATCGACGGATATGTCCAGTTTTGAACTGCTGTCTTTCCGGTCGATCATTGGCATCCCGGTAATGTGTGTGGTCGCTTGGTATATGGGATTTCATCACGTGCGTACCCGCCGCGCAGGCATGCAGGTCGCGCGCAACGTGGTGCATTTCGGCGGCCAGTGGGCCTGGGTGATCGGTATCATGCTGCTGCCGATGGCGCATGTGACGGCGCTGGAATTCACCATGCCCATGTGGACAGCGATCATTGCCATGCTTTTCCTGGGTGAACGGGCAAAATCCCATCGGGTTCTCGCGATCGTCTTCGGGCTGGCCGGCGTTCTGGTGATCCTCCGGCCCGGGATCGAGATCGTCACCGAGGGCGCGCTGATCGTGCTGCTGGGTGCGCTGTGCTATGGCGCATCGAACGTGATGATGAAATCGCTGACGTCCGACGATGCGCCTTGGGTAATCGTGTTCTGGATGCAGATTATCCAGCTACCGCTGGCGTTGCTTCCCGCGATTTTCTACTTCGACTGGGTATGGCCAGGCTGGGCAGATGCACCTTGGCTGCTGGCGATCGGTGTGACCGGTATGACCGCCCATTTTTGCCTCGCCAAGGCGTTTCAGCTTGCGGACGCCACGGTTTGTATTCCGGTCGATTTCGTCCGCCTTCCGCTTGCAGCGATCATCGGTTGGTTGCTCTACAGTGAATCCGTCAGTATCTGGGTGCTGATCGGCGCTGTGCTAATTTTTGGCGGCAATTACTATTCCGTCTGGCGGGAAACCCGGGACGGAAAGGGGTAAATTTGCCGCCCCTTTTTCAGGCAATTCTTTGGTTTTGCGGTACTATGGCCGGCTTTGCGGGTATGGCGATTTCGGCCCGCGAACTGCACACCACCATGTCCACCTTCGAGATCCTGTTTTTCCGGTCGCTGATCGGTGTGCTTGCGGTGCTGCCGTTTATCATCCGTAACCGGTTTCTCGATCTAAAGACGACGAAGTTTCCGTTTCACGGCTGTCGGGCGTTGGTCCAGTTCTCTGCCCAGCTTTGCTGGATGTACGGCATTCTGCATCTTACTCTGTCGGATTTGACGGCTATCGAATTCACCGTGCCGGTATTCACCGCCGTCCTGGCCGTCCTGTTTCTGGGCGAGAAAATGTGGCGGCACAAATGGATCGCAACGCTACTGGGTTTTGTTGGCGTGCTGATCATTTTGCAGCCTGAAGGGTCGGCCTTCAGTATTGCCGGCTTCGTGATGCTACTGGGCTCGGCGCTCTATGCCGGGTCCGGCGTGTTTGTGAAGTACCTGACCCGGACGGACTCACCGCAGGGCATAATTTTCTACATGAACGTGATGCAGCTGCCTTTGGGACTGATCCCGGCAGTCTTTATCTTCGACTGGGTGACACCCAACTGGGCGGACATTCCGTGGATTCTGGCCTGGGGCCTGTCTGGCCTGGCCGCACACTACACAATGGCCCGCGCCCTGAAACTGGCCGACATCACCATCATTTTCCCGCTGGATTTCCTGCGCTTGCCGCTTATGGCGCTGTTGGGCTTCCTGCTTTATGCAGAAGCGATCAATCCGTGGACCGCGGTCGGCGGGCTGGTGATCTTTGCCGCGAATTACTATGGCGTTCGGGAAGAATCTAGGCGCGGCGGATCGCCGAGCGCACATTGATCTTCAATCCATCAGAACAAAACCAGGAGCAAGAAGAAGAGGATGATCGTAATTACAATGTACCAATTTTCTGGCCCACCACCGATCTGAAAAGCCTTCCAGTGTTGGTTTGTCTGGCCAGGGTTGGCACTTCCGTTAGGCAAAAATCGTAGGTCCTTCCCGCAATTCCGGCATTCGTCCGGTTAGGAAATAACGTTCTTCGTGCAATGCGGGCAATCAATCCAGTTATCTATCATCAGTCCCGTTCTAACTGTCCTCTGCCGAAAAGCAGGTTTCGGGCATCATCGGTTAGGGTCTTGTTGCCGCGATGTTCGGCCAGCAATTCCATCCCGGCCTGAACGGCCGGGCGGGCGGACATGGCATCAAACCAGCGTTTCACATTTGGAAAGTCGGCCTTGTCTACACCCTGCCGGCGAGAGGGCCGTGCCCAGGGCCAGCACGCCATGTCGGCAATGGAATAATCTGCGCCGGCGAGCCACTCACATGCCGCCAGTTGCCGATCCATTACCCCGTAGAGACGACGGACCTCTTTGGAATAGCGCTGGATGCCGTAGGGCACTTCCTCACCGCCCATCGCCTGCCGGAAATGATGCGCCTGACCCGCCATAGGACCCAGACCGCCCATTTGCCACATCAGCCATTCCATTACGGTCTTACGTGCCCGGATATCATTGGTTTCGGGCAGAAACCGCCCCCCTTTTTCCGCTAGATAAATCATGATTGCCCCGGTCTCGAACACGGGAACCGGGTCGCCCCCGTCCGGCGGAACATGATCGACGATGGCTGGGATGCGGTTGTTGGGGCTTATGGTGAGGAATTCCTCTTCGAACTGATCGCCCTGGTTGATGTCGATTGCGACGACTTCGTAATCGAGGCCAAGTTCTTCCAGCAATATGGAAATCTTGTGGCCATTCGGTGTTGGCCAGGCATAGAGCGTGATCATATTGTCGTAGCGATAGCCTTGCCGGCTTCCTCCGTACTTGCACTGCCGCCGATATCGCGGGTACGCGGCCCGCCGTCTGCCAGGACGTTCTCGATCGCGGACACGATTGCGCCCGCGGCATCGTGTTCGCCAAATTGATCCAACATGAGGGCACCGGACCATATCTGGGCAATGGGGTTGGCGATGTCTTGCCCAAAAATATCAGGGGCGGAGCCGTGCACCGGTTCGAACATGGATGGCGCGGTGCCTTCCGGATTGATGTTGGCGGAGGCGGCGATGCCGATGGATCCGGCCACGGCGGGGCCAAGATCCGACAGTATGTCGCCGAACAGGTTGGAACCGACAACGACGTCGAACCAGTCCGGGTCGGTCACAAACCGGGCTGTCAGGATATCAATGTGATACTGATTGGTTTCGATGTCCTGGTATTCGGCGGCCATCGCTGCGAAGCGTTCGTCCCAATACGGCATAGAATGGATAATGCCGTTGGATTTTGTCGCTGACGTGACCTTCTTCGCAGGCCGGGTGCGGGCAAGGTCGAAGGCAAACCGCATGATCCGGTCACAGCCTTTTCGTGTGAATACGGCCTGCTGTACCGCCATTTCCTCGTCCGTGCCTTCGTAGAGCCTGCCCCCAATCTGCGAATATTCGCCTTCGACGTTTTCGCGGACGATCATCATGTCGATATCTTCCGGACCGCGGCCCGCCAGGGGGGACTCGATACCCGGCAATAGCCGAGCAGGGCGCAAATTTACGTACTGTAAGAATTCTCGGCGGATCGGGATCAGCATGCCCCACAGCGATACATGATCTGGGACGCCCGGCATCCCGACTGCTCCCAGATAGACCGCATCGAAAGGACGAAGTTGGTCTATCCCGTCTTCCGGCATAATACACCCCGTTTTGTCGTAATCGTCGCAGTTCCAGCCGAATTCGGTGAACTCGTAGCCAATTCCGAACTTTGATCCCGCCGCTTCTAGCGCCCGCAGGCCTTCAGGCATGACTTCCTTGCCGATCCCGTCGCCGGGAATAACGGCGATCCTGTATGTTCCCATCAGTGGTTGCCCTTTCGTTCGAAGGCTATGACGTAATAGCTCGCGCAAAAGATAACCAGCGCCCCGATCCAGGTATAGAGATCGGAGCTTTCACCGAACACGATCCAGCCGATGATTGCCGCGGTTATGAGACGTGAAAAATCAAATGGCTGAATGATACGCGCCTCCGCAACCGCGATGGCGCGGGTGATCGAGTATTGTCCCAGAAGCGCAAAGGCCCCGATACCAAGGATTAGCGGCATATCCCGCCACAGCGGATCGGTCCAGTAAAACCAAGCGGGAACGGCGGAAAACACCAACATCAGGAAACTGACATAGGCGACGATGACGGCCGGGGAATCCGTGCGGGACAGGAACTTCATGGTGGTGTTCACGCCCGCGAACAGCAAGCCGGTGGCAAGGGCGGCGATCATGCCGAGATTAATTTCCTGAAATCCGGGGCGCAGGATGATCAGGGCGCCGGCAAAGGCGACCGCGATCGCGCCCCAGGTGCGGGCTCCCGCTGGTTCCCGCAGGATAAGCATCGCGAAAAGTATGGTGAAGATCGGCTGGATATAGAGGAGGGCTGTGTAATCGGATACCGGGATCACGCCGACCGCGTAGAACCAGCACATCATCCCCCCATAGGTCAGGCAGGCTCGCAGCACATGCATGGGAAAAACAGTTGTGCTCATCACCGAAAGCCCGTTGCGCAGGATCATCGGCATGACGAAGGCGATGGCGATTACGGCCCGCATAAACGCAAGCTGTGCCGTCGAATATTCTGACGACAGTTCCCGCGTGCAAACCGATGCCAGCGTATAGCCGGTACCGGCAAGAATCATCCAGACCGGTCCGGCAACGACGGGGGAGAGTGCGGGCAACGGGTTTCTTTTCTTACTCTATTCGTCATCCACGTTGCGGATGTCTGTATTTGGGACAACGCCGGTCCTGCGCTTCTGGTGAGATCGTTCGCCATTCGACTGCCAGTCGCCCTTTGCCGCGCGTATCGCAAGCTGATCCCATTCTTCGGACCAGTCGCCCAGTTCGTAACCGTGCCAGGGCGGTTCCGGGGTCAGTGACGGGAGGCCAAGCTTCTCCCAAAGCCCTTTGGCGTGTTCCATGTATTCCCGCTTCGGCAGGGCGACGGGGGCCATGTCGGCCTTTAAAGTCGCGTCGATGGCGAGTGTCGCATCTTCCGCCGCGCCGGTTTTCGGCCCGTGGCCAAGAGGCCGGTGAGGCAGCAATTCACAGTCCTGTGCCAGATTGGCCCGGTAGCTCATTGCCCAGAAAACAGCGTCCAGATTATCCGGGTCGATGTCCTCGTCGACTGCGATCAGGTATTTTCCGACCGGCGCCTGAAACGACATCGCGCCGTAAAGCGCCCGCCAGATTTCGGTGCGTGGTGTACCGCGCGTGAACTGGATGATGACGACTTTGCGGAGATTGGTCAGCGGCTCGTGCATCCCGACACGGACGACGCCCCGAATGCCCAGGTGACCGGTCAGGTGGGCCAGGAACAGCGGTTCGTAGGCAACACGTTTGATGACCGAAGATTCCGATGGCGTGACCTGGCTGATGATCGAGGTGAAGATCGCATTCTGCCGCTGCGTAATCGCGGTTACCTGAAAGATGAAATTGTATTCTTCCAGGTTGATATGTCCGTGGCTTTCGCCGAAAGGTCCCTCGGGTTCGAAATATTCGGGATCCAGCAATCCTTCTATCACGATTTCCGCCTCGGCCGGGACCAGCAGGTCTGACGTCCGGGCCTTGGCGACCCGGATCGGCGCGCCCGCTATGCCGCCTGCGACACCCATCTCGTCCACGTCCTTTGGTAGTTTCTGCGGACCGACATAAGCGACGGGCGGCGGGCAGCCGACCACCATGGCGATGGGCATAGCCTCGCCTCGGGCGCGGTATTTTTCCCAGTGTGCCGTGCCGCCCTGTCCCAGGTTCATGAACAGTTTTAGCCCGATGCGGTCCGGCGCCTTCAGCCCGCCCCGATAGGTGCCCATGTTCTGGGTGCCGGTGTCCGGATCGCTCGTGATGCAGGCGGTTGCGGTCAGATACGGCGCGGAATCGTATCCCGGGGTCGACACCGGAACGGGTAGGGCATCCAGGCCCGATCCTGATAGCAGGTCGCTGCCCTCGTAGACGATCTCCTGGCAGGCTGGGTCGCTGACGGTAACGGGTGCGATGGGATTTGCGATGGAATGGGCCCAGCAGTCGCCGATTTTCCCCACGGGGACACCCATGCCGACGGAATAAATTGCTGCGTTGCCGGCCAGCGCGCCCACGGCGACCGGGATGTCGAATTCGCGACCGTCGCCACCGCGCACTTTGGTAAACAGAAACGCCTTACGGTCCGGTTCCGCGATGCCGCCCCGGAACTGCCAGCGGACCAGAGGGATCAATTCGGACTCCTTGTCGATCGGCGCGTCGATACGCGTCAGCAGCCCGCTGGTATCAAGCGCGGCCAGATGATCCTGAAAATCATTATAGCCGCGCGATGTCGCGTCAGACATTTACGTTCCTCCTGGCGGCCATGATGCGGTGCGGCCCGAAGCTGGGCAAGGCCCCTGGGGCGACAGGCGCGCGCTGGATTGATACAGTTCCGTCATATTCAAGCCCTGGAGAACAAGAAAGATGAAAGCGGCGGTGGTCACTGAAAACGGCATTGGTATTGACGATATTCCGGAACCGGAGCCGAAACCCAATGAAGTGAAGATCCGCGTTCGTGCCTGCGGCATGAACCGGGCCGACGCGATGGTCGCGAGCGGCATGGCTCATGGCCGTGCAGGTGGTCCCGGGACGGTGCCGGGGATCGAATATGTCGGCGAGGTAGTCGAAATCGGCTCAGAAGTGCCGAACGTCAAGCCCGGCGATCGGGTGATGTGCTCTGGTACATCGGGCTGGGGTGAATATGCCGTGGCGGACTGGGGGCGTGCGGTCCCCATGCCCGCCAACAACATGACCTGGGCGCAGGCATCGACCCTGCCGGTTGCACTACAAACCATGCATAACGCCCTGGTGACAGCGGGCCGGTTCAAATCCGGCGAAGCGGTCATGATCCAGGGGGCGAGCACCGGTGTCGGTCTGATGGGACTGCAGATCGCCAAGGCGATGGGGGCGAGGCTGGTGGTCGGATCGTCCACCAATCCCGAACGGCGCGACCGACTGACGGAATTCGGCGCTGATCTGGTCGTGGATTCACGGGACGAGGGCTGGGTCGGTCAGGTGCTTGAAGCAACCGGCGGCGACGGTGTAGATGTGATCGTCGATCAGGTTTCGGGTTATGCCGCCAACGCCAACCTGGCCGCGACCAAAATTCTCGGCCGCATCGTCAACGTCGGCCGTCTCGGAGGGTTCACCGGAAATTTCAATTTCGATCTTCACGCGATGCGCCGCATCGATTACATCGGTGTGACCTTCCGCACCCGGTCCGTCGAAGAAGTGCGCGATATCGTCCAGGCAATGAAGGACGATCTGTGGGGCAAGGTGGAGGCGGGCGATCTGGCGCTGCCGGTCGACCGTGAATTCGAAATCTATGACGTGGCTGAAGCCGTCGACTACATGAAGGCCAACCGCCACTTCGGCAAGATCGTCCTCAACATGGCCTAAATCATACGCCGCTTATGATGCTTCAGCCGGGTCGGCTTCCCGGCAGGTTGTCCGGCGTACGTCGCGTATCTGATTGCGGTCGTCGAACGGCCGTGCGCGGTGCATGGTGGCCAGATTGTCCCAAATCACGACATCGCCCACCTGCCACTGATGGGCATAGATGAACTGGGGTTGCGTGGCGAAGGCCATTAATTCGTCCAGCAGCGCGCGGCCGTCCTCTTCCGGCCATTCGACGATGTGAGAAGCATGAGACGCAACGTAGAGCGCCTTCCTGCCGCCGCGTTCGTGCACCAAAGGATGCCGGGCAGGGGGACGGGAGGCCAGTTCTTCCGCCGTTGCCGGTGGACCGCCGCCAGCGACACGGGAATACCAGTACGAATGCTCCGCGGTTAGCCTGCCGATCTTCCGTTTCATGTCTTCGGGCAAAGCCTTGTAGGCGGCGCGCATATTGGCGAACTCGGTTGGTGGACCGCCATCGGACGGGAGGGCGTGCGCCGATAGCAGAGACCAGGTTGCCCGGTTCGAATGAAACGACATATCGGTATGCCAAAGCCGATTGGCGCGTTTAAAGGCCAGCCGCCGATCGTCAT
Source organism: uncultured Alphaproteobacteria bacterium (assembly GCA_913047365.1). Lineage (GTDB taxonomy): Bacteria > Pseudomonadota > Alphaproteobacteria > MPNO01 > UBA830 > CAJWUK01. The sequence continues at coordinate 9,110 of CAJWUK010000006.1, forward strand.
CGGCATAGATGCCGCCGGTCTCGTCCAAATTGCTCTGATCGATGATTTCGAAATGGGGGATGCGGTTCTTACCACTGCCGCTGGTCGTCAGCACCGGCTTGGATTCCACCGGCCCAAGCAAGCGACTGAACGAAATGTGCTCTTCGTCGGTCAGCGGTGTGTCGTGGCGAACAACGGCGACGGGATAGCGGTCCAGAATGGTTTTCAGTTCCTGAATGTCGTCCGGAGCAAGCTTTTGCCACAGATCTATGCCGTATACCTCCGCAGCAAAACTCTTTCCTATCTGCCCGGCGATCACGGTGAAGGGGGCGTCACGCCTGTGGCGGCAGTGTGCAGACCTGATCCCAGCGATACCGTTCTTTCAACGTACCGAAATGTTCGAACACGTCGAGGATGACATCGAATGCGGGTTCGGTGATTTCCACATGGGGCGTCCAGGTACCAAGCTCTTGATAGGATGCAATGCATTGGGCCAGCACGTCTTCGTTGATATCGGGGAAATAGGGTTTTTCAGCCTTCGCAATCTCCGACGCCGGGGTTTCGTTCATGTAAACCCGCGTCTTCGCATAAGCCCGCATGAACGCCTTCGCCATATCGGATTCAAGCCACCCCCGGGTCGCCGCCAGACTTGAAAAACCGCAGGGGCCGATCAGCGGGCCCGATTGCGCGACAACGTGACCGATACCGTCGGCCTCTAACTGCTGCGGAAACGGCCCCTGTTGCTGCACGTATTGTCCCGTACCTTCCCGGAATGCCTTGTCGATATCTGCGGCCCCGCCCGGGTGAATTTGGTTGATCTTTTCGTAGTCGATCCCCGCTTTGTGGCAGGCGTATTTGAACATGGCCAGCGGTTGCCCGCCGGAAAAGGTGATGACGTCGGCTCCTTCAAGCTTATCCCATGTGAAATCGGGGTCGGCACCCCGTCCGGTGATGAAAAACCCGTCCATTTCGTTAATCTGGGCGAAATGGACCACGGACGGGGTTTCGCCTTTCGACAGCGGTCCGAAACCTTGGCTCAACGCCGACTGCACCACATGCGCCGATCCGTCTTCCAGCGCAGCAATCGCCGAAACGCCTGGCGGCGAAACCGACCAGTCCGGATCGAGGCCTTCTTCCTGCAGGAAACCCGCGGAGAAGGTGGAAATCAGCGGTGAATAAAAAGCCGAAAACAGCGTGAACTGGATATTGATCTTTTCCAAGGCGTCTTTCCTTTGTCGAGCGCGAGTGGTCCTGACGCGAGACTGTCATACCCTCTATCAAGTCACAATGGCCCCCTGCGTTGCCCAGTAAAGTGTAGCCAAGTAATCTGCGGGCAAGATCACCACGGGCGGCCCGTACCGAATGAATACTGTCGCACAGGCATTGCAGGTTTCTGTCTTACCCCACGCCGAGGGCATCGGCGCGGAGGTATCCGGCGTGGATCTTTCTCGGCCGCTGGAAAAAGATGTATTCGATGCGGTATCCGCCGCGTTTCGTGACCATCGCCTGCTCGTTTTTCGCGGTCAGCGGCTCTCGGTCGAGCAACAGATTGCGTTCAGCGAACGTTTCGGTGTGCTGGAGGATTTCCCGGATCCGAAGGATCAGGCGGACGGGCACAAGACTGTACTTCGCGTAACCAATATTGATCGGGCGACGGGCAACATAAAGCCGGTTGATGATCCGGGGCACAAATCATTCACCCTTGGCACGTCGTCGTGGCATATCGACAGTTCGTTCCGAACGCTGCCGTCGAAGGCGTCGATGCTGTATGCCCTCGAGATGCCGAACGAGGGTGGTGATACAATGTTCGCGGACACCACGCTGGCGTATGACACCTTGTCTGTCACCCGCCGCACGGAACTGGACCATATGGTGGTAATCCATGATTTCGAAGAAACTCGCCGTCGGCACAGCCTTCCGCCTCGCCCGCCGGAAGTTAAGGCGGCAACACCGCCCGCCCGTCATCCGTTGGTCACAGAGCAAGATAATGGGCGCCGGGCGCTGTTTATCGGATCGCACGCAGCGGGAATTGAAGGCATGAGTTACGAGAATGCCCGGACGTTTATCGATGAGCTTGAAGCCATTAGCACGCAACCCCAATTCACTTACCGGCATCAGTGGAACTCAGGTGACATGATCATGTTCGACAATATTTGCGTGATGCATCAGGCAATGCCCTACGATCTGGTCGGTTCCCGGCGTCTGCTTCACCGCACGACGGTGGCAGGCGATGCGCCGCTGCCCGGTGTCGACGGGTTTGCGCCATGAACGCTTCATATCCCCAGCGGCTTGTCGATCTCGCGACCCCCTATTGGGAAACCGAGGCGGAACTCACCCGCCGGTTTTTTGCCTCGAAGCCAACGAAAGAGGTCTGGGTTCGATATCTTAGTGCTGCCGTCTACAAGGAACTGAACCCCGTCATCGGGTACGGGCCGACTGATGGATATGCCTGCGGCTTGCACATGGAGTTTTCCCGTCTTGTCGACGGCTTCGCGAAGGTCGGTGACGGTATGGACCGGCGTGGATTTCATCATCGGCTGGAACAGATGACCGAGGAGTTCATGCATTACACGGTGCTGGCGGAGGTGCTGGAAGATATCCTAGGCCGGCCCCTGCAGCCGGGCGATGCCGAACAGCTACCCGAAGACGACAAGCTGAACAAGTTGCGCCACAGATACGTCAATTCTGATAGTGCCGCAGTCCGGGCGGTCATGGAATTGACCGAGGGTGGCGGCACAGCGACCTTCCGTGAAGGGGCGAAACTGACGGGCGGTGATTTCGAAAAGAAACTGGCGGCAGCGTTCAAAGTGATCGCAGATGATGAAGACGGCCACGTCGATCACGCGGCAGACGACCTGAACGGTATCGTGGAGACTGAAGAGCAATTTGTCGCAGCAAAAAACGCGCTGCTGGCGGTTTCCATGCAACGGCTGCACATGCGCAACGAGATGTTTTCGGACTCCATGTCGCGCGAAGAGCTAAACGCTTATCTCACCGAACGGGGCGGCACCCCAATACCGGTATAGGTGTGGCGAATGGTGAAGAGAGAAAAATCTGTTTATGAGCCGCCAGCCCATCAGCTGGCGCTGTTTCCAGAAATTTCCGGAAATAGTCTCAACGGTTTCGGCGAAAGGGAGGTGCGCCGGCCAACGCCTATTTTCTGGCACTATGGAAAGGTCGAGCTGCCGCATAGGGCGTTGCAGGATTACTATCTGAAACAATTCGACGATAAGCCCGAACTTCTGGATTTTCAGAACAAATATGGCGGCCGTGGTGACAGCACGTCTCCGGACAAACCGGATCAACCCACTCGAGACTCTGTCGAAAACTGGGTGCGGGCGGTCAAAGAACACGCCCTTGCACATGAGGGCGATCTGGTGGGCATAGCCCGTGTGAAACCCGAGTGGGTGTTCGAAGGTTACGAAGTCTCGGAACCCTGGATAATCATGGTTGGGGTTGCAATGGATCATGCCGAGTTAGCGAAGGCGCCGTCTATCGAGTCTCCGAAAGAGGTGATGGCCCAATATAATCGGGGCACGCGCGTGGCCCGGTCCGTGGCAAATTTTATCCAGTCTCATGGATATCATGCCCGCCCGCATGGTGGTCCGGCGGCGGGTCCGCTATTGCTCATCCCGGCGGCGATCGAAGCCGGACTGGGTGAGCTGGGCAAACACGGCTCCATGATAAACCGGGAATTCGGCTCGTCTTTCCGGCTCGCCGGTGTGCTCACAGACCTGCCTGTTATCGCTGACGCGCCGGATATTTTCGGTGCAGACGATTTCTGCACCAACTGTCAGATTTGCACGACGGCCTGTCCGCCTGATGCTATCAAGCGAGAAAAGAACCCCGTGCGCGGTGTTGAGAAATGGTACGTGGATTTCGATAAGTGCATCCCGTACTTTAACGATACCCAAGGCTGCGGTATCTGCATCGGTGCCTGCCCTTGGTCAACGCCGGGCCGAGCGCCCCGCATCGCGGAAAAAATGACGGCCCGCCGCGAAAGCCGCGGCTGACCACCGTCAGCCCAGTTTCTCTATCAGGAAGCTTTTTGTAAGTTGCGCGCAGGCGTCAGGTTCCTGCAATTGCAGAAAATGGCCGGTGCCGGGTACGCTTTCGTAGCGCCAGCCCATTTCCGAACCTAACGCCCGGCAGGCGTGGGCTGGTGCCGACGGGATGTCGCTCTCCGGATCGCCGCCAACCAGCAGAACCGGAATCGGAAAATCGTCGCCGTGCGGCCATATATTCAGTGCGGCGTTCTGTCGGTAGATATTCGATTCCCGTGCGCCACTGCAGACAAGGTGCCATTTGCCATCCGCTGTGTCCTGCCGCAGTACGGCTCGCGCCATCAGGTCGTAGGTACCATCTACCCAGCCAGACAACATGCGGGATTTCGCGTACAAATCTGCAAGTTCTGATGGGTCGTCGAAAACAGCGGGACGTCCTGCCGCCCAGCGCCACAAAACCCGTTCCTCCGAATGAAGAAGTTCGTGCAGCGGGTGATCTTCCGGCGGCACCATGGGCGGATCGAAGACGACGAGCGCATCCAGCCGCCGATTGCCTTCCAAAGCGTATTTGAGGTTGATCCTCGCCGACATCGAATGAAACGCGCCCGCCTGCGAACGTTTACCAAAGGCATCGTCGATGGAGTCGTAAACGGCGGTCATGTCCTTAAGGAATATTGGATAGTCGTGGGCGCCAACGTGAGCCGGGTTCTGACCGCAATTGCGGAAGTCAAACACGACGACCTCATGATCATCGAGAAACTTCTGCCAGTAAGGAAAATACCCGTCGACTGCGCATCCGTTGCCGTGGCTCACGACCAGGCGGGTTCCGGATGCCCGGCTATATCGTCGCAGGATGATTTCCGCACCGTCGTCCAGAAAAACGGTGTGGGTGACGTCCGGTGACGGAATGGAGGGGGATGACATGGGGTGGGCGCTGAACAGTCGGCAATTCTTTGTTTCGTGGTAGCACACAAACGCGGTCTGTACGATCTTAGCTGGCAACAAAAATCGTCTCGAGTTGGCGTCCTCTTCGGGTAGCGCGTAAGACCGCATGCAACGACACAAATAGATTATGGGGACAGCCCGATTTCCGTCGGTAAAATATAAAAATTCTGCTCTGGTGCCTGTTAGTTGATCTCGCTCTGTCGGAGTTTGGCATGTCCGCACGTGATTTATGGAACGGCCTCTGGGGAGCGGCGAGCCGGTTCTACGAATGGGGCGTGTCCGCCTTTGGCTGGGCATCGGATTACATTTCGATCGGCGCTGCGGTGGTCATTCCCATTGTCGTTTTCAGATATTTGTGGCGTCAGATTCGGTCGCAGTGAGAGACATGATTTTCTCGCCTTGCGGCACCTAAATCGGCTAAGTTCCGCCGCCATGGATATCGAAGGTTTCATTTCGCGCGCACAATTGCGACTTTCGTCGGAACCTGTGGACGGAAATCCGGACCTATACCGGGCCGACGTGCCGTCGGACGGCGAGCACTATGCGTGCACCGTGCGCGGACGTACCCATGAAATGACTTTTCATTTCACCTGTCCTCCCGGCGACGGCCCGCCAGAGATCGAGGATGCCGTTCGCTATCTCGGGGCGGTCGCGGCGGAATATGAAGATTGCGATGATATTCTGGAATGGGCGGATGAGTTCGGGTTAGATCCCGGACATCTGGACACGCGCGATGCCTATGATGCGCTTGGCCGAATAACCCGCGACCTCTGGCGACTTGTCGGCGACGAGATGTATGACGAGCTGCGATATGGAATGGAAATAGAACAGGCGATCGACATGGCTTGGGCCGGTTTCGGGCGCGGCTGACGCCGGCCCAATTTAATCCGAGGATTTGTCGTCCCGCGGTTCGCCGCCGAATCCGCTTCGCACAGCGCCGACCATCGCTGCCGTATGAAAGGCCTGCTGGGCTGGTTCATAGAGGTAGTCCCGCCCAACGGGGCAGGCGCGCCGGGCCAGGCATCCTCTGTCTCTACAATTGGTTCCCTTCGCGCTATCCACATGATCCGCGCAGGCCTCCGCTTTGAAGCTGTTCTTTAGAAAGGCGTCTGCAGGGCAAACGGTCAGGCATGGTTTCTTCGCACAGGCCGCACAGGGGCTTGGTATGTCGGCGAGCGGCTGCAATTTCAGTATTTCTTCGAACAGAAGGGCGGCACGATACACGTGCCAAAGCCCGTAGTCCGGATGGATCAGAATCCCAATGGGAGATCGAAAGACCGGTTCAGCCCGCATGGCCCAGTCCTGAACCGGTACAAAAGGCGGGCCTTCATTGGGCATGATGGCAGCGGCGCCTACGCTCTCCGCAGCGGCGTCGATCTTTCCCCGTAGCCATGTGTCTAGAGGGTTTCGGACCGAACGGTCGGCTTCTTTTTCGAACGCCTGCCACATCGATGTTCCGGCATTGCCGATCAGGAGGACCGTACCCGCTACCTTTCCGTCGGGTAGGGAAGGGATGCTATCCCCGGGTGCGGGATGAAATCCACCGCGATAAAACAGACCCGCCGGGTGGAGCAGAGAATTGAGTTCGTCAATCATGACACTTTCTTTACGGCCCGCACCGGCGAGGACGCAATCGTTATTGGCGTGGAGGTGCAAAAAAACCCATATCAGCCACAATCGATCAAACAGAGTCTGACCATGAATGCCCTTGCTTACCCTTCGTCCCGGTGCACTATTTCCGCGTTACCGGCACTGTTTATAGCAATGGCCGTACTTTTGGCCTTTGCCCCGGCTAACCGCGCGGATGTGGCGAAAACCTGGTTCGAAGGCGGTGTTTTTAATTCTGCTGCGGTTCGAGGCTATGACATGGTTGCCTATTTCACACTAGGGCGCCCCGTGGAAGGCAAACGGGAATTCACCCATACCTTGCAAGGGTCCAACTAGCGGTTTTCAAGTGCCAAGCATCGGGATCTGTTTGCCGCAAATCCCGAAAAATATGTACTTCAGTAGGACGGCTGGTATGCCTGGGCGGGTATAGCAAAGGGTATACGGTGTCGACCGACCCCCGCGCCTGGGAGATCGTGGATGGCAAGCTCTATCTGAACTATTCGAAACCGGTTCAGGCGCAGTAGAACAAAGCTATTCCTCGTCACATTAAAAACGGCGACCGGAATTAGCCCATGATCAAGGCCAAACTGGCAGACGGGTAGCCGCAGCCAGCGGGAGACTTAGTCCTGCCGCTCCACCATCGCTCCAATCCCCCGGTCCATAGCTGCCTTCATATATAGTTTGCCGACTTCCTTCGTCGTTTTCACGCTATCGCACTGAAATTCAATACCAATAATCCCGTTTATATCCACATTTCGTGAAATTTTGTTGCGCGGGTTGTTCTGTTGGCTAGCAAGCAATAAGATATCTAAGGAATAATTTTTTAATAGCAGGAAGACAGCGGGGCGTTCTTTGAATCTGACCTTCAAGCAGCCCGCTAAATCGGCGGATACCAATGACCTCAGGCCTGAAAACAGCGCCGGATATCTTGTTCGTGACACGCATTTGCTGTTTGCCAAAGCATTGCGCGACCGCCTGCAATCTCATCAAATCACGCCCGGCCAGTGGTATTTTCTGCGTGCTCTGTGGGATGAAGAGGGGTTGAGCCAGCGGGAACTCAGCCGCCGAGTCGGGACCACTGAACCGACCACGGTCAGCGCCCTTCGACTGCTTGCACGCAACGGCATGATTGAGCGGGTTCGCAATCCAAAAGACCGGCGGACAATTAATATTTTTCTTACCGACAAGGCGCGCGATATGCGGTCCGAACTGATGCCGGTGGCGATAGAGGTGAACAAAGTGGCCACCGCCGGCCTTAGCGACGACGAGTTCGATCAATTTCGGGCACTGTTGCAAAAAGTCCGGGAAAATCTGTCGATGGAAGACGCTGATTAACTTGTCTTGGCAGGGTCGCTTGACGGGTGTAATCCCATAACACTAAGATATCTAAGTAATAAGGGGGTGCGGTGGGTTCGTGCCGCAGATGGAGGGAAAAGTTTATGAACGACAATCCTAAATTCATCGACAGAACCGGCTATGAGAGCCCCAAGGCACTCGATTTGTGGGAGCCGATTCTTATCTCCAAAGAGGAGATGGACGAGGAAATCGCCCGCCTCGCCGACCAGTCGCGCCCCGAAAACGGACGGCGCCAATCGCTGATCGTGCATCCCCGGTGGCAGGAACTGGGTGTCGGCCCGGGTCTTAACCCCGGGGTCCGCGTCACCCTTGAAGTTTTGAAGCCGGGCGAACAGACCGCGCCCATCCGTCATAATTCAACCCAGGTGAATTTCTGCATCCAGGGTGAGGGCCATTCAATCATCAATGGCAAGAAGATCGGGTTTAACGAATTCGACGTCTACAATTTCCCGTCGATGGGCACTTACTGGCATGTCAACGACTCCAAAGGTCTGCATGTTCGGCTGACCTATTCGAACGCGCCGCTTCTGGAAAAGATGAACGTCCACATCGTCGATGAAGAACCGCCGCCGATGATGGAACTCGTCGAAACTGCGGCCAAGCAGGCGGCAGAAGAAAAGGCACGTGAAGAAGCGGATGCCGCCGATGCAACTTCGAAAAGCCCTTACGGTACGTTCCAGCTCAATGACGACGGCGCCTGGCTGATGCCCTATGAAACCCTAATCAACCCGGCATCCGTCGATTCCAAGCCGCTGCACTGGCCGTGGCAGGACGTGAAGGCCGAGCTGGACAAATTGACGGCACTGGGCTCCGACTATCGCGGCCGTCGGCTGTATTTGCTGTTCAATCCCATGACCACACGGTTCAACGGCACCACGCCGAACTTCTTCGCTACCATGACCGTGCGACCGCCAAAAATCGTTGACCGGCCGCACCGGCATGTGTCGTCGGCAATCAACTATTATTTCCACGGCTCTGGGCGGTCGACCGTCGAAGGCAAGGTGTATGAATGGAAGGCCGGTGATCTGATGCTGTCGGCGCCGGGCTGGGGTGTGCACAATCACGCATCCTATGACGAATCCGTCTACGAATTGACGGTGCAGGACCAGCCGTTGAACATCTTCATGGAAAGCCTGCTGTGGCAGGAAGACCTGAAACACCCCTGGTCGGTCCTAGGTGCCAATTCCGGTTTCGAAACCAATGCCCAGGAAATGCGCCAGGCGGGGGAATAATTCTAAACACCATGTCACCCGGGCCTCGTACCGGGGTCCAGGCGGCCGTCACTGGATGGGAACAGGATCCCAGAATACATCCGGGATGACAATCGCTACTGGGAGATCAGACCATGATGAAATTGCCCAAGACCTTTCTGCGTGGCTCCATACCGCCACTGATCACGCCCTTCCGGAACGGCAAGGTCGACTATGACGCCTATGCAGGATTGGTCGAATTCCAAGTCAAGAACGGCTCCCACGGCATTCTGGTCAACGGCACCACGTCTGAACCCGCCTCGCTGACGGTTGAGGAACGTAACCGCCTCGTGGATGTCGCCATCGATGCCGCCGCCGGCAAGCTGCCGATCGTCGCGGCGACCGGCTCGCAGAACCTGCAGGAAACATCGGCGTTGACCGAACATGCCGAAAAAGCCGGCGCGGATGCACTACTGATTGTCACGCCCTATTATACGCGCCCGCCGCAGCGAGGGCTGGTGGAGTACTACAAGGTGCTCGGCAAGCAGACCTCGCTGCCTTGGATGATCTATCACATTCCCGGCCGGGCGGCGGTGTCGGTAACGCTGGATACGCTGGACCAGATTTCTAGGGCGTGCCCCAACTTCGTTGGGATGAAACACGCGGTGGACGATCTCGGCTTCGCATCGGAATGTCTGGATCATTTCGGTATGGATTTCCGCATCTTCGTCGGGCTCGAGGATCTGTCCTATCCGATGATGGCGGTCGGCGCCTGCGGACTGATGAACGCGGTCGGTAACCTGCAGCCCAAAAAACTTGCCAAAATGTGCGAAGCGGTATGGTCGGGGGATCTGAAAAAAGCGCAGAAGCTGCACTACGACCTGTTCGAGATCAATCAGGCGGTGTTCTTCGACACAAACCCGATCGCCATGAAATATATGATGAAAAAGCTCGGCATCATGCCGAAGAACGAGCATCGACTGCCGATGGCGCCGGCGACGAAGGAGCTGGAAAAACGTCTCGACGGCGTTCTGAGGCGCGCCGGCCTTATCGGTAACGGTAAGATGAAACGGGCGGCGTAGCTACCCCAGCGCCCTCAACAATCCTTCGTCTATCTCTGTCGCGAGTTCCCGGCCTTCGATCGATTTGATGTTCGCGGGCGCGGTTGGACCGCCGTCGATGCAGGCGTCGCAGGAATTAATGCTGGTATAGGGAACCGGTACGGTCTTCATGGCCGCTTCCAGCCGCTTCATGTCTTCGTCGGTTTCGGGTTCCAATGGCTCACCCTTGGCCAGCATGTCGGCGGCTTTGGCGTCGTCGCCTTTGGCCTTGCGCCGCAGCAAATCCAGCCACATGCCCTGATATTCCGCCGCGCGTTCATAATGGGCGCGCACGCAACATTCCGGGTAATTTAGCAGCCGTGCCTCCTGTGCGACGGTGATGGCGGCGGATTCGCAGATCTCGGCCACCTCGTCCGCCGTCGCCCGGGCGCGGCATATATACCAGGCGCGGTGTTCCGCGAAGGCTGCCCTTGTGTGATCCAGATACCAGTCGGGCAGGTCGGCCCCAGCGCCCGCATCGGCACTGGCATCCCAGAACGGGCCTTCCACGATCTGCAATCTCAGGTCGGTAGCGATCTGCAGGACGCCTTTGATCCAGACCTGTTCGTTGTATCCGCGGCCCAGAAGCATTACCGGCTTTTGGCTCGCCATCATTGCCAGGAAGTCGAGCGCTTCCTGCGCACTGGGACGCGGGTCTTCATCGCCTGCCGCTAGGCGGCTTAGTTTCTTGAGCGTGTTGCGAAGACGGGATTTATTCTGAAGGGACATGTTGCGGAGGATTAATCGCAAATACTTGCGCCGGATACAAACACCTCGTTAGCCTTTCGCCTTATCGTTTTCCCCCCGTGTCAGCAGCATCACCATCGGCACCACGATGATCGAGCCAATCAGGATCAGGTAAAAATCGTTCAGAAAGCCAATTGCGAGCGCCTGGCGGCCTATTTCCGCATCCAGTAATCGCAACCCGTCGACCGAAAAGATGTCCCATTGCGACGGCAGAGCGGTCGACTGCATGATTTCGTTATAGGGGCTGGCACGTTCGGTCATATAGGCGTGGCTGGTCGACTGGCTGCGGGACAGCACGCTGATGACGATGGAAACGCCGATACCGCTGCCGTAATTGCGTAACAGGCTGGTGAAAGTCGACGCCTCCGTCCGCAGGCTTGGGAGCAGTGTCCAGAAGGAAACAGCGGTTAGCGGCACGAAGATCAACCCGATGCCGATCCCATTGAAGAAGGCCGCGAAGATGAACGCCCAAATACCCACGTCGGTGGTGAAGGTTGAGAATAGCCAGGCGGAATACCCGGTCGAGGCGAAACCGATGGCAATCTGTAGGCGCGGATCCATTTTCCCACTGAGTTTCCCGGCCAGCACCAGCCCGAATAGAGAACCCAGCCCCCGGGGCATCATCACCAGCGCGGCGGTCAGGATGGGATAACCACGCGCATTCTGCAGGAATAGGGGCATGATGACGTTCATTGACAGCACCAGCACGCCCAGCATGAACATGAACACCAGCCCCAGCATATAGTTCCGATCCTTCAGAATTTCCGGGCTGATGAACGGGTTCCGGGTGGTCGCGCTGTGAACCACAAACAAATAGAAAGACAGCGCAACTATCACGGCCGTCCCCAGGATCAGGTTGGAATCGAACCAGCCTTCGGATTCGCCCCGGTCGAGAAGGAACTGGGTCGCGGCAAGTGCGATGGCCAGCGCCATGAATCCGAACAGATCGAATTTTCGTTCCATATCTTTCGGCGTTTCGCGGATGAATAACAGCCCGCCGACGAAGCCCAGCAGGGCGAAGGGCATGGAAACGTAAAATACCCAGCGCCAGCTGTATTCGTCGGTCAGCCAACCGCCGATCACCGGGCCCATAACTGGTGCGAACATCACCCCAATCCCCCAGATCGACATCGCCTGGGCGTGTTTTTCCCGGGGGTAGGCATCCAGCATCAGCGCCTGGCTGATCGGCACCACGGGGGCTGAAAACATGCCCTGCAACCCGCGATAGATCATGATTTCTTCGATCGACGTTGCGGTACCCGAAAGAATGGAACAGACGGCAAAGCCGACCAGTGCGGCCAGATACAGCCATTTACGGCCCAGCCTTCCCGCCAGCCATCCCGTGGCCGACATGGTGATCGCCTGCATCATGAAATAGGTCGTCATCACCCAGGACACCTGATCCTGGCTGGCGCTCAAGCCGCCCTGCATGTGGGGAAGCGCGATGGTGGCGATGGTCATGTCTATGATGACGACTGTCGTCGCCATCATCACCGACAGCGTGACCATCTTGCGCTGAAAATCCTCCGACCGCGCAGTTGCGGCCGGGGCGAGGGAGGTCATTTTCCGGTGATATCCGCCAGTGCGGAATTGACCATGCGGAACAGCGACCGGTCGCGCGTGGTATCGATGGAAACAGAGACAGTCATGCCGGCACGCAGTGGCAGGCCTTCATGGGTGCTGTCCAGTTCCAGGCGCACCGGCACGCGCTGGACCACTTTTACCCAGTTGCCGCTGGCGTTCTGCGGCGGCAACACCGAAAGCTCGGCACCCGTGGAGGGACTGATCGAGACGACCTTTGCCCTCCATTCATGGTCTAGATAGGCGTCGATCACGACGGTTGCGGCCTGACCGGGGCGTACATGGGTAAGCTGGGTTTCCTTCAGATTAGCTTCCACCCAGGTTTCGCCGGACTGAACGATTGGCAAAACCGGTTTGCCTTCTTCCACGTACTCGCCGGCCTGCAGAGATACCTTGCCAACGATCCCGTCCGCCGGGGCGGTGATGCGGGTGCGCCGCAGGTTCAGCGCGGCTTGTTCCTTGCGCGCAAGAACCTCCAAATACCACGGGTGTTTTTCCGCCGGCATGTCCACTCGGCCTCCCAGCTTGGCCAGGACCTGCTGGATTTTCTGCGCGGAGGTCCGGGCGGCCTGCCGTGCCTGGGTCAGGTTGCGGTCGGCCTCGTCATACCTGGCGCGCGAGGCGACGCCGCGCTGCATCAGTTTTTTCTGCCTGTCGAAGACGCGCTTGTAATAGGCAACTTCCTGCTGGCCTTCACGCAGTTCCGCCTGGGCGGTTCGGTATTCGGCTCTCAGCGCATCCAGCGTATTGCGGATACCGTTCAATTCTGCGTCTGATCGGGCCAGATCAATGCGGTGCTGTTCCGGGTCCAGCTCGAACAGCAGGGCGCCTTTTTTCACCCGGTCATTTTCCCGCACCAGAACACGGGTTGCGCGCCCGTCGATGTCCGCGCTGATCGCCAGGTGATGAGCCTTCACATAGGCGTTTTCCGTGGAAACGTAGCGCGTGCTTTTGATCCAGAAATCTCCCCCGATCACCAGCGCCGCTACGGGAACGACGAACAGCAGGAAGAAACGGAGAATAGCGCGGCGGGATTTGATGCGCATCGATCAGGCCTCCACCGGCGTCAGCGCCGGGTCATCCAGCATCTCGGACAAATTGCCCTTTATGTGATCGAGCATAGCATGAAGGCGGGCTGCCTCTTCCCCATCCAGTCCTGCGAAAATACCGGCGACAACATCTTCGGCCTCTTTATGCATGTCGGCCAGAACGGGGCGGGCGGCAGGGGTCAGATAAAGGCGCTTAGACCGGGCGTCATTGGGATCGGCGCGGCGGTCGACCCAGCCCTTGACTTCCAGCCGTTCGATCAGTTTGCCCAGCGTCGGTTTCTCGACCTCCAGCGCAGTCGCTAGCTCTGTCTGGGTGCAGGATTCCAACCGGTTCAGCCGGGTCATCACCCGCCATTGCGCCCGCGTCAGGCCCAGCGGTTCGACCCGGCGGTCGTAGACGGTGCGGATCATGCGTGAAACGTCGCCAATCAGATACCCGATCGGATCGATCTGTGACTGCCGGTCTGCGCCATTTTCAGCCATTAATTGTCCTTTATCCCGGGTTGAAAGCACGCGATCGCACTTATTGTAAGTTGGCTTATAATAAGCTAGCTTACTTTATACAACATCTACCCGCAAGCGGGTGTATCGTTTATAGTTAGATTCCGAATTAATTCGCGAAAAACGGCGGAACAGGATGGAAGTCGTACCTCTGTCAGACGCAATCGGTGCGGAAATCCGGGGGCTGGACCTTACGCAGCCTCTTGATGAGGGCACTGTGGTGGCGGTTCGCCAAGCTTGGAACGACCATATCGTGCTGGTGTTCCGGGATCAGGATTTGGACCTGGAATCTCACAACCGGTTCGCCGAGTATTTCGGCGAAGTGGGCAAACACATGCGGCCCAAGTCGATCCGCAACGAATCTGCGGAATTGGGACCGAATGTCATGCTGGTCTCGAACATCCGCGAAAACGGCAAGCCCATCGGGTCGCTGCCCGATGGCGAAATGATGTTCCATTCGGACACGCCCTACCGCGAGAATCCTGACAAATATACGACGCTTTATGCGATGGAAATTCCGTCAACGGGCGGCAACACGATCTTCGGTAACTGCTATCTTGCCGCCGAGACTCTTTCGGAAGACGTCAAACAAAAGCTGGCCGGGCGCAAGGCGGTGCATGTGTTCGAATACGGTGCGGTGACGAAATCGGGCAAGTTTGACCGGGACAACGGCCGCTGGTGGGCGCAGCCGGTGTTCCGCAAGCATCCTGAAACGGGTAGGACGGCGCTTTATGTCAGCGAACTGATGACCGAGGAAATCGAAGGCCTGCCCGAGGATGAGAGCCGTGAAATCCTGGAACTTCTGTTCGAACACCAGTCCCAACAGAAGTTTCTGCACGAACATGTCTGGCGGCCAGGCGACCTGGTGATCTGGGATAACCGGTGCAGCATTCACGCGCGGACCGATTTTCCTGAAACAGAACGACGCAAACTACGGCGCCTGACAATCGTCGACGAAAATCCGGTTATGATGGGTGAACCACCAGGTTTGGAGGTCGCGGCCCAATGACGACGACACTGGAAAAGCTTGAAATCCTACCGCTTTCCCCGACGATCGGCGCCGAAATACGGGGTGTTGATCTGTCGCAACCGCTGGACGACCGGACGGTATCGGCCATCAAGGTTGCCTGGCATGACCATATCGTGCTGCTGTTCCGGGATCAGGATATAGATACCGAGCAACAGATCGCTTTTGCCGAACATTTCGGGGATGTCGGCACCCGGTCGCGTCCGGCGGAACGCCGGCCGGAGGGCGCCGATTACAACGCATCGATCATGCTGGTGTCCAACATCAAGAAAGACGGTGAGTACATCGGGTCGCTGCCGGATGGCGAGATGTGGTTTCACCACGACATGTGCTACGACCGCGCGCCCCACAAAGGAACCTTTCTGTATGCGATGGAACTTCCATCGACCGGCGGGAACACATTGTTTGCCAATATGTATGCCGCTTATGAGGTGCTGAGCGACGAAACCAAGGAACGCATCAAGGGACAGCGCGCGCTGCAGATTTACGATTTCGCGACACGCGAAGTGGTCGACATCTCCGGCGACATCGCTAAGTACAAGCACGAAATCCAGCCCGTTGCGATTACCCATCCCGTAACCGGGAAAAAGGCGCTTTACGTCAATCCGCTAATTACCGCACGGATCGAAGATTGGCCGGAAGATGAGAGTAGGGCGCTGCTGGATGAGTTGTTCACGTTCGGTGAAAACCCTGACATCATTTACGAGCATGAGTGGCGGGAAGGCGACCTGATAATGTGGGACAACTGGTGTTCGTGCCATGCGCGCACCGATTTTCCCGCGAGCGAACGCCGTATGCTGCGCCGCTGCACGGTAAAGGGCCAGCCGCTGTACGAATAAAGGAGCGCCACAGGAGGAAACGACATGGCGATCACAATCAATAAGCTGTCGCCCCATATCGGTGCTGAAATCGCCGATATCGATCTAAACGAAGAACAATCCGCCGAGACTGTCGCGGAGATCGTTCAGGCCTGGCACGATAATCTGATATTGCTGTTTCGCGGACAGCATCTGGATGCCGAACGCCAACTGGAAGTGACAAGCTGGTTCGGGACCCCCGGCAAGGTCGCGCGACCCAAGGAATTCCACCCCAAGGGCTATGAAAAACTGCCAGAAGGCATCATGCTGATTTCCAATATACGTGAGAACGGCGAACCCATCGGGGCGTTGCCGGACGGCGAAATGATGTTCCATCACGACATGATGCACGCCGAGGTTCCGCACAAGGCGACGATGCTTAACGCGGTTGAAATTCCGTCTCACGGCGGCAATACGCTATTTGCCAGCGGTTATGCCGCCTACGATACGCTGGCCGACGAAATCCGTGAGCCTCTGGAAGGCCGACGGGCCTTCCATCACTACAATTACGGGTCGGTTCAAAAGGGCGACGGTAAGGGTACACCCGCGTTTTCCGAATCCAACCACCCGGTGTTCCGCACCCATGACGACACGGGTAAGAAGGCGATCTACGTCAACCGCCTGATGACCGAGGGCGTTCTGGAAATGGATCAGGAAGAGGCTGATCAGCTGCTGTCAGCCGTGTTCGATCACGCCGAAAAGCCTGAATTTGTATACGAACACGCTTGGCAGGTGGGCGATCTGCTGTTGTGGGACAATCGCTGTTCCATGCATGCGCGCACCGATTTTCCGGAAACGGAACGCCGACTGCTGTTGCGGACGACGGTTACCGGCGACGCACGACCGTTCTGAGGCAGGGTAAATGGCAAAACTTCTCAGCGACGATCAGATAAACGCGTGGCACAGCGACGGGTGTATCTTTCCCATTCGCGCGGTCTCGCCCGAAGAGGCGGAGGCCAATTACGACAGGTACCGCGCGCTGGAGAAGAAAATCGGAGAAGAACCGCAAAACCGGTTCAAGATAAAGGCGCATCTGCCGTTTCCGTGGATGTGGGACATCATTCGAAACGACAATATTCTCGATGCGGTCGAAGATATCATCGGTCCAGATATCCTGTGCTGGGGTTCCTCGTTTTTCACCAAGAACGCGCATGACAAGCGATTCGTGTCGTGGCATCAGGATTCCACCTATTACGGCCTGTCGGAACGGGCGACACTCAGCGTCTGGTACGCGTTCAGCCCGTCCAACGTAGAATCGGGCTGTATGCGGTTTATTCCCGGTACCCACAACAAGGGCCTCTATGACCATGACGAGACCCGGGCAGAAGACAATCTGCTGATGCGCGGCCAGACTATCCACGACGTCGATGAGATCCAGGCCGTCGATGTGGTGCTGGAACCGGGCGAATTTTCCATTCATCACGAAGCCGTGGTGCATGGTTCCAATGCGAACAATTCGTCCCGGCCGCGGATCGGCATTTCTATTCACTACATCGCGCCGCACGTACATCAGGTGTTGCTTCAAAATTCGACGGCGACGCTGGTACGGGGCAACGATCGGCACGGTCACTGGCAGGAAGACCCGGAACCGAAAGAGGATTTCGATCCCATCTGCTTGAAAGCGTTGGATACCACCTATAGTGAATACTTGACCGGCGCGGGAAAATTCTGACGCCTTACCCAATCGGAGGAACCGCAAATGCCAAAAGTTCTGACCGACGAACAACTTGAACAGTGGGAACGCACTGGGGCTGTTTGGCCCATCGATCTCTTGAGCGAGGATGAGGCCGCCGACTACAACTTGCGCTTTGAGGGGCTAGAGTCCTCCATGGAAGGGGAGGCGCAGGACCGATTTCGCATGAAAGCCCATTTGCCGTTTCCCTGGCTTTGGGACCTGGTCACCCACGAACGGCTGGCCGATGCGATGGAAGACCTGCTAGGCCCCAATCTGGTCTGCTGGGGGTCGTCCTTTTTCACGAAGAAGGCCCGTGATCCAAGATTTATTTCCTGGCATCAGGATTCCACCTATTACGGACTGGAACCGCCGGAATCGATCACCGCCTGGGTTGCATTCACGCATGCCAGCAGCGAAGCCGGCTGCATGAAAATCATTCCGGGATCGCACAAGGGTGCGGCTATCCTGCCGCACGAAGAAACATACGATAAGAACAATCTGCTTTCGAGGGGCCAGACCATCCGCGATATCGATCCCTCAACGGCAGTCGAAATGCCGTTGAAGCCGGGGCAGATGTCGATACATCACAACAAGACCATCCATTCGTCCGAGCCCAATAATGCGGACTGGCCGCGTGTTGGCTTTGCCATTCATTTCGCGGATTCGAGCGTGCGCCAGGCGCAGTTCGAAAATCCCTTGGCAATTCATATTCGCGGGGAAGACACGGATGGCAACTGGGTCGAAGACCCGCGGCCGGAATACGAAATGTCACCTGAAAGCATCGCCGCGGTGGACGAATACTGGAACCGGTATCGCAATGCGATGAAAGCTCAGACCTGAATTTGAAGCCGCCAGCGAGGCATCGCGCTGGAGCCGCTTGATATCTCAAGCCTGAGGCAGGACAACCCCCACCATGGCGTCGCGGGTGACGATTTCGGCTAATCGATCCGCTGACCAGCCGTCGGTGCCTTCCGGTTGCTGCGGCAGAACCAGATAGCGCATATCCGCATTGGAATCGTGCACTCGGACGGTTTTGCTGTCCGGCAGTTCTGTTCCGAACTCTTTCAGGACCGAACGCGGTTCTACGACGGCTCGGGACCGGTAGCTCTTTGATTTGTACCAGTCCGGCGGCAGGCCAAGGATCGTCCGCGGATAACAGGAACAGAGCGTGCAGACGATCATGTTGTGCACGTCGTCGGTATTTTCGACGACGACGAGTTCCGCATCACCCATGGTGAGGCCCATTTCCTCCACCGCCTTGGTGCCATCTTCGAGCAGACGGGATTTGAAATCCGGATCGGTCCAGGCACGGGCGATAATCTTACCGCCATCGACCGGATCGCGGCTGTCCAAGAATTCCAGGTTTCGGCGCAGGTCGTCGGCGCTGACCACGCCCTTTTCGATCAGAAGTTCCTTCATTGCTTCGGCCATCAATTCGTAATAGCCGGTTTCGTTTACATCCGGCGTGGTGCCTGGGTGATCGTGATCGTGCGAATGCGTGCCGCGGTCATCGGTGGTCATGGGTCTAATCCTCGACTTTCTCGAGCCAGTGGTCATAAATTTCCAAATCCAGCGTATCGCTGGCCGGACCCTCGTAATTCTCCCAGAGATCGTTCTGCGCCAGCCGCACGCGATACAGTTCGCGCTTCGGCGTGCCGTCGAACCCGTAGGCAAGTTCTTCCGGGTTCTTGAAATCGCCGCAATAACGCTCGATCACGCCGGTTTTGCCACGCACATAAAAGGGCGTACGCCGGTGTCCGGGCGGGTGGGAATCCTTGATGCGAACGCGTTCGCCGACACTGAACATGGTCATCGGTCTATCCTTCCAGCTTCGCCTTGATGGCGTCCATCCGGCCCATCACCTCGTTGCGGGTCCAGATGCCTTTTTCTTCCAGCAGGTTGATCATCGCCTCAGACCAGCGTTCGAAATAATCCTGCGAATATATGTCCGGCGGCAAATCTTCCAGCGCCCGGCGTAGTTCGTCGATACGCATGATGTCGTCGTCGCGCATGGCGGCGGCAAGCGACGTGATCATCTTGGCCCAGGGTTCGGCGTCATGGGCCGAACTCTCGATCGGCCCGGCGTCCATCCCGCCCATGTCATGCTGGCGCTGGTTCATGCAATCTCCCTCTTTAAACGCATTCTGCGACGGTTACGGGCTGATTTCAACTATCGGCCCGGGCGGATTTGAGTGCTTTGATCCGGTCCTGAACTTCCTTTTCGGTCACGACGCCTTTCTGCACGAGAATGTCGTGGATCGCCTGCATACCAAGCTCGAAATAGCCCAGCCCGTGATAACGGTCATAGCCCATGTCTTCCCGCGCTCGGCGCCCTTCATGCAGGTTTACCAGCCCGGCGCCGTTATCACCTAAGGCACCGCGCAGGGCCGTGGACAGCTTGGCCCAGTCCGCCGTGTCCTTTTGATCTAGCAAAATCGGCCCCCAGTTCTCTCCACCGATGTCGTTGACACTTTTCTTCATGCGACTCTCCCGGTATCAGATAGGGGATAGTACAGAAAGGTTTCCGCATGCGCGACCAGTCGCTGCGCAATCACGTCGCCAATCTTGAACAGCAGGGCGAATTAATCCGCATTACCAAGGAAGTTGACCCGCATCAGAACGTCTCCGCGATTGGCTGGAAAGCCTATGATCGCCTTGGAAAATCGACGCTGTTTACCAATCTGAAGGGCTTTCCCGGATGGGAGTTGGTGAACCAGGTCATCACCGACCGCCGCAAATGGTCCATCGCCTTGGGAATTGATGACGAAGAAGATTTTATTCCCACGCTGGTCGACCGGGTTAAGCGCCAGTTGAAACCGGTGGACGTTTCTGCGGCCGATGCCCCTGTCAAAGAAGTCATTCTGAAAGGCAAGGACGCCGATCTGACCAAGGTGCCGGCGCTGTGGCATGCGGAGAATGACCCGGCACCCTATATTGCGTCTGGCATGGCCATAATCAAGGATCCGGAGACCGGCGTCCGTAACATGTCGATCCACCGCCAGCAGATCATGGGGCCGGATCAGACGGGGTTTCTGATCTGTCCCCGACACGCGCTGCGCGTCTATCAAAAGTACCAGAAACGGAACGAGCCGATGCCGGTCGCTATGGTCGTGGGTGCGCACCCGGCAATATATTACGCGTCGGGTTTTACGTCGTCCTATGGCTTGGATGAACTGGAAATCGCGGGCTCTCTGCTGGACGATCCCATCCGCCTGGTGAAATGCGAGACCATCGATATTGAAGTCCCGGCGGAAGCCGAGATGGTGATCGAAGGCGAGGTTCTGCCGGAAGGCATGGTCGAGGAAGGCCCGTTCGGAGAGGCGAGCGGGACCTATGCGATGGAAGGATCGACCGAAATCTTCAAGGTGAAGGCGATCACCCACCGCAAGGATCCGCTGTTCTATGCCATGCAGTGCGGCGCGCCGATGACCGATACCCAATCGATCACCGGTACCTGCATCGAAACGGTCATCACCGATCATCTGCGCAACGTCGAAGGCGGGCTGGACTTGCTTGATGTACGGTGCCTCGGGATTGCAGGGCTTATGGCGATTGTCTTGAAACTGCGGCCCCGGGTCGAAGGTCAGGCAAAGACCGCGCTGATGGCTGCGTTGTCCAGCCCCTATCTGCACCCAAAACTGGCCATCGCGGTGGACGATGATATCGACGCCTCCGACATGCGCCAGGTATTCTGGTCCATGACCACCCGGGTCCACGGCTCGCGGGATGTCGTGAGGGTACCCAATACCCGCATCTGGTCGCTGGACAATGTGTCGGACATCGTGCCGGGGATGAGCGCAATGTACCGGATCG
The DNA here is from genome assembly GCA_913047365.1 of uncultured Alphaproteobacteria bacterium. Classification (GTDB taxonomy): domain Bacteria; phylum Pseudomonadota; class Alphaproteobacteria; order MPNO01; family UBA830; genus CAJWUK01. The sequence continues at coordinate 30,542 of CAJWUK010000006.1, forward strand.
GGACCAAGCTGATCATTGATGCCACCAAACCGGCGATCACGCAGACCGCGGAACGGGCGCGTTTTACCCCCGCGATGCCGCATAATTTTAATGGCGTAAATCTCGAGGATTATCTGCCCTAACAAAACGATGTGCTATCATTTTGGCACAACCGGTATGGAGAGATGTCATGGCCTATGAAGGACCTGCGATAGACCTGTCAAACCGCATCGACGACCGGGCGGAGGCCGATCACGAATTCCGGTTGCACCGCTCAATATTCGAAGATTCTGATATTTTTGATGCGGAGATGGAGTTCTGCTTCGAACGCGTTTGGAACTTCCTGTGCCATGAAAGCCAGGTGGCGAACCCCGGTGATTATTACGCCACTCATATCGGTAACCAGCCGGTATTCGTTCACCGGCAGGACGACGGCTCGCTGAAGGCGTTTCTGAACGCCTGTTCTCACCGCGGCGCAATCATTACCCCGTTCAAGCAGGGCAACGCCAAGACGATCACTTGCCGGTTCCACGGTTGGAGTTACAAATGTTCCGGCGAATGTATCGGTATCAAGAACGAACAGGGTGGCTATGGCGAGGATTTCGACCGGGGGCATTACAACCTGACCGAAATCGCTCGACTGGATGAACACCGCGGCTTCATCTTCGGCGCGCTGACCGACGAGGTGCCGAGCCTGAGTGAACATCTTGGTGAGGCGAAGTTCTTTATCGATTTGTTCGCAGACCAATCCGCTGACGGGCTGGAAATGGTGAAGGGATCGCAAACCTATGTGTGCGGTCATGACTGGAAGGTGCAGGCCGATAACGTGACCGACGGGTATCACGTGTCGACCGTGCACCGTAATTTCATGAACACCATCCTTGCCCGAGAAGCGCGCGAACAGACCGAGGGACTGCTGAAGACCGAGGTCGGGCGTATCAAGGGCGGCGTGAAAAACGGCATGTACTATCTGGGCAACGGTCACATGTGCATATGGGCCGACCGATCCAGCCCCGAAGGCGCACCGCTGGCCCCGGCGACAGAGCGGATCGAGCAAGACTTCGATGAGATTAAGGCGCACTGGATGCTGCGCCGGGGCAGGAACATCATCGTGTTCCCCAATTTGGTACTGAACGACCTGGCCTCTACCCATCTGCGCACTCATCGCCCGCTGGGGCCCGGCAAGTGCGAGGTAACGATCTGGTGCATCGCGCCGAAGAACGAACCCGACGAGGCCCGGTTCGCGCGGCTGCGCAAGTTCGAGGATTTCTTTCTCGTCTCCGGCCTGTCCACATCCGACGACGTGGTCTCGCTCGACACCGCCCAGGAAGGTTTCCACGGCAGCGAGGCCGGCTGGAACAATTATGACCGCGGCCTCTCCACCATGCGTCCCGGCCCCGACGAGGAAGCCGAAAAAGCGGGTATCATCCCGGAACTCCACTGCGCCAGTTGGGACTACGAAGCAGCCTTCGTCGGTTGGTACCGCCACTGGCGGAAGCTGGTGGAAGAGGGGACGCGGCAAGCCGCGGCCGAGGGAGAAATTGCGGCGGAGTAGCCGCTAAATTCCGTCTAAAAACCCCTTCAATACCCCGTTAAACACCGCCGGGTTTTCCATGCAGCCGTAATGGCCGGCGCCCTTGATCAATTCCATTGGGCCGTCACCCAACGCGTCACGGGCGGCCTTTCCGGTTTCGGGTGGTGAGGCCGGATCTTCGCTGCCGGCAATCACCAGCGACGGGCAGGCGATGCGGGGGGCTATGTCGAAAAAATCGGTCTGAGCCATCATTTCGACGGCCTGGCACATGGCGCCCACCGGCGCGCGTTTCATGATCGTTACCGCTAGCTCGGCAACCATTGGTGGGGTGCCGGGCCCCAGCACCTTGCGGCCACGTTCTTCGGCAAAGCGTTCGGTGCCCATCTCGCGGAACGTGTCCAGCCGCGTCTTGCGCTGTTTCGCGCGTTCGTCGTCCGGCAGTCCGGCAAGGCCGGTCAGCCCCTGGCAGAACGTGTAGGAAAGGGTCTGGTCCGGGTATTCGGCGGCGTAGGATGCGCCGATCAGGGCGGCGACGGACTGGCCTACGATATGTGCCTTGAACGCACCGACCGTATCCAGCACAGCGGACAGGGCATGGGCGTAGTGTTCTACTGTTGGATTTTCCCGCACGAACCCGCCGGAGGGGCCGTATCCCGGCATATCCCAGGCGATAACCCGGAAATCGTCGGCCAGGGCGCGGAACTGGAAAGCCCAGGTCTGGGACGACCCTCCCAGCCCATGTAACAGCACCAGCGCGGGCTTGTTCGTTTCGGTGTCGCGGATCGCGATAGGGGTGCCGCCGACACCCACGGCAATGGGTTCGGGAAGAGCCATGAAAACTATCTAGGTTGTTTGCTTGCGGGTGGCCAGAAAAATACCGGTAAAGATCAGGGCAATGCCGACCGCGTGGTACCAGTAAAAAATTTCACCCAGTAACGACGTTCCCATCAAAACCCCAAACACTGGCGCCAGATAGATGAAATATCCCGCCCGCCCGGGGCCGACCTTGGAAACGGAATAGGCCCAAAAGATCTGCGCCAGCACCGAGGGACCGATGGTCATGAAGCCGATCGACCAGAGGGCGGTGACGTTTACTGGCACTGTGCGGTCGAAAACATAAACCTCGATTAGCCAGATCGGCAGCATCAGCAGCGCGGCAAATCCGAACATGCCGGTCATCAGCGCGCTGGCGCTTAGTTCCGGCGGCGCGCGACGCAGATATACCGCGTAAACCGAATACGACATTGTCGCCAGCAGCAGGATAATGTCGCCGATATTGAAGGTCAGGCTCAGCAGTATCTGCAAATCGCCCTGCATTACGATACAGACCACCCCGACGAAACCGACGACGACGCCGATGCCTTCGCGCAGGCCGAACTTCTCGCCCAGGATAATCAGCGCCGTAACTAGAATGCAGATGGACATCAGTCCCTGAAACAGCGCGCCGTTGATCGCGGTGGTGTATTGCAGGGCGACGTAATGCAACGCCCCAAAGCCGATAGCGGACGACAGCGCCAGGAAAGAAATATATTTCCATTTGCGCTGCACCAGCGCGCGGTGGTCGTAAAGTTCCCGCCAGGTCCAGGTTAGCACAATCAGAAAGGCGAACAGCCAGCGCCAGAAGTTCAGTCCCAGCGGCGGTACTTCGCCTGCCACATGCCGGCCGACCACGGACGATCCAGCCCAGAAAAATGCACAGAACGTGAGCAAAACGTAGGGTAGAGCGGGATGTTTCTTCATTTTTCGAGGCGGTCCGATTTGCCGGCGATGGTGGCGAGCCAGATGCCCGCCGCGATCAGCACGATGCCCGCCGC